>SAAL01000015.1 GCA_009929445.1 Bacteroidia bacterium | reverse complement strand
ATCATGTTTATTCCGCTCGCAATAGCAGGATATTCCAACTCTGAAGCAACTCAAACATTCTGGAGCCACTTTACCCGATACGAAAGTTTTTGGTATAATCTGGTTTTTGCTCTTCTAATCATTGCGTTTACCTATTTCTATACAGCCATTACTGTAAATCCTACTCAAATGGCCGAAGATATGAAACGAAACAATGGATTTATACCCGGTATTAAACCCGGAAAGAGAACAGCGGAATACCTTGATTTAATCATGTCGCGTATTACTTTACCGGGATCATTCTTTCTGGCAATCATTGCAATATTACCCGCTTTTGCTTCTATCTTAGGAATCAATCAGCAGTTTGCGCAGTTCTTTGGCGGAACATCACTCTTGATTCTTGTCGGAGTAATTCTGGATACATTGCAGCAGGTAGAAAGTCACCTCTTGATGCGTCATTACGATGGATTGCTTAAATCCGGAAGAATAAAGGGACGTACAGGAAGTGCGTCGGCTTATTAGACTGTCAGAATACAGATAGCAGATATCAGACAAAAAGATGCTAATCATAAATCTGATATCTGATATCTGAAATCTAAATTCTAAAAAAAAAATGATTTATCTTAAATCAGATGAAGAAATAGAATTGCTGCGTAACAGTAATTTAATAGTAGCCAAGACGTTGGCTGAACTGGCTAAAATTATCGCTCCCGGAGTTTCAACCCTCCAGCTTAACAACAGAGCAGACGAGTTTATCAGAGACAACGGTGGAATTCCTAATTTCCTTGGATACGGCGGTTTCCCGGGTTCAATTTGTACTTCAGTAAATGATCAGATAGTACATGGAATACCTTCAGATAAAGTAATCCTGAAAGATGGAGATATCATCTCAATCGATTGTGGAGTTTTGAAAGACGGTTTCAATGGCGATTCTGCCTATACATTCTGTGTAGGTGAAGTAGAACCGGAAATCATCAGTTTGCTGCGAGCCACTAAAGAATCGCTTTACAAGGGAATAGAGCAGGCTTACGAAGGAAAAAGAATTGGCGATATCGGAGCTGCAGTACAAACATATTGTGAGTCAAGAGGTTATTCTGTTGTTCGCGAAATGGTCGGACACGGAGTAGGACGAAAGCTTCACGAGTCGCCCGAAGTACCGAATTACGGCAGAAAGGGCAACGGAGTGTTACTCAAATCAGGAATGACTATCGCAATAGAGCCAATGATAAACCTGGGAACAAGGAATCTGATTTTTGAAAAAGATGGCTGGACTACACGTACAGCAGATAAAAAGCCTTCGGCTCACTTTGAACACTCAGTCGCTATTAGACAGGGTAAGGCTGATATACTTTCAAGTTTTGAATATATTGAACAAGTTTTAGGAGACAGAGAATTTTAATTTATGGCAAAACAACAAGCGATAGAACAAGACGGTACTATTATAGAAGCATTATCAAACGCAATGTTTCGGGTAGAGCTTGAAAACGGACATGTCATTACAGCTCACATCTCGGGCAAAATGCGAATGCACTATATTAAAATTCTGCCCGGCGATAGAGTGAAAGTTGAGATGTCACCTTACGATCTGTCAAAAGGAAGAATATCATTCAGATACAAATAAAATTAGACCAATAGACACCAGAGTACAGACACCAGACAGTGAAAATCTGAAAATCTGAAATCTGACGTCTGACATCAAAAAATAAAACAACATGAAAGTCAGAGCATCAATTAAAAAGCGTACAGCCGATTGTAAAATCGTGCGTAGAAAAGGACGCTTGTATGTTATTAACAAAAAAAATCCCAAGTTCAAACAACGTCAGGGATAATTTATTTAATTGCTAAATAAAAAAATAGTTTATGGCTATAAGAATTGTCGGAGTAGATTTACCCCAAAACAAAAGAGGGGAAGTTGGATTGACTTATATCTACGGAATAGGTCGCAGTAGTGCAAAAAAAATTTTGGAACAAGCCGGTGTTGATATCAACATCAAGGTAAAAGACTGGACTGACGACCAAGCAGCTAAAATCCGTGAAATCATCGGAACCGGATTTAAGGTAGAAGGTGATTTGCGTTCGGAAACTCAATTAAACATCAAGCGATTGATGGATATTGGTTGTTATCGTGGCATCCGTCACCGTATCGGTCTTCCGTTGAGAGGTCAAAGTACCAAAAACAACGCTCGTACCCGCAAAGGGAAAAAGAAAACAGTTGCAAACAAGAAAAAAGCAACAAAGTAAAAGGTAGTTAACGGTTTGCGAATTTTAGAAAAGCAAAAAAATTAAGAAAAAAGTATGGCAAAGAAAACAGTTGCAGCCAAGAAACGTGTAGTAAAAGTGGATGGTGTAGGACAGCTACACGTACATTCATCTTTCAACAACATCATTGTAACCCTTGCAAATTCCGAAGGTCAGGTAATCTCCTGGTCATCAGCCGGCAAAATGGGTTTCCGCGGTTCAAAGAAAAACACTCCCTATGCTGCGCAGATGGCAGCTCAGGATTGCTCAAAAGTAGCATTCGAACTCGGTCTGCGAAAAGTAAAAGCTTACGTAAAAGGACCCGGAAATGGTCGTGAATCTGCTATTCGTACCATTCATGGTGCAGGCATCGAAGTAACAGAAATTGTTGACGTTACTCCACTTCCACACAACGGTTGTCGTCCTCCTAAACGCAGAAGAGTGTAATCACAGCTTGTTTCAGCTGGAAGTATTTTCCCGGATTTTTTTTTGATATGACTGCATTTTCAAACCTCTCTGCAGTCGCGGCTGTCGAAAAAGAAACATGAAAATCAGCACAATGAAACACAAAAATTAAATAAAAATTAAATTATAAAAAATGGCAAGATATACTGGACCAAAAACTAAAATTGCCCGTAAGTTTGGTGAGCCTATTTTCGGACCTGACAAAGTATTGTCTAAAAAGAATTATCCTCCCGGACAGCACGGAAACTCACGTCGCAGAAAAACTTCCGAATATGGAATTCAGTTACGCGAAAAACAAAAAGCTAAGTATACTTACGGTTTGCTCGAAAAACAATTCCGTAATACGTATGAAAAAGCTAAACGCACTAAAGGTATTACAGGGGTAATATTAATTCAATTGCTTGAATCACGTCTGGATAATGTGGTTTATCGTCTCGGATTTGCTCCCACAAGAGCAGGCGCACGTCAGCTTGTTAGCCACCGTCACATTACCGTAGATGGTAAGGTGGTGAATATCGCATCATACAATGTTCGTCCCGGACAAGTAGTGGCTGTACGTGAGAAAAACAAATCGATGGAAGTTATCCTCAATTCACTGAGCGGATTTAATCACAGTAAATATCCCTGGATTGAATACTCTGATTCAACCATGTCAGGTACTTTCCTCCATATTCCGGAGCGTGATGATATTCCTGAAAATATTAAAGAACAGTTAATCGTTGAGTTGTACTCTAAAAACTAAGTGAAGCCATGGCAATATTAGCATTTCAAAAACCCGAGAAGGTAATCATGTTGGAAGCTGACGACTTTCAGGGAAAATTTGAATTTCGTCCGTTAGAACCAGGTTATGGTATTACAATTGGTAATGCTTTGCGCCGTATTCTACTTTCGTCGCTCGAAGGCTTCGCGATAAATGTTATTCATATTGAAGGTATAGATCATGAATTTGCATCAATACCCGGAGTGTTGGATGATGTTACCAATATCATACTGAATTTGAAGCAAATTCGTTTCAAACAAATAGTTGAAGAAATTGAAAACGAAAAAGTAACCATTACAGTTAAAGGAACCACCACTTTCAAAGCCGGCGATCTGGGTAAATACCTGACCGGATTCGATGTGTTAAATCCCGAACTCGTGATTTGTACGATGGATTCAAAAGCCAGTTTTAATATTGACATTACTATCAGTAAAGGACGCGGGTATGTACCTGCCGATGAAGTAAAACTGTCAACCTCCGAAATTGGTGTTATCCCCATCGATGCAATCTATACTCCGATACGCAATGTGAAATACACGGTTGAAAATTATCGTGTAGAACAAGTTACCGACTATGAGAAATTGGTTATTGAGATAACAACCGATGGATCAATACATCCTAAAGAAGCTTTGAAAGAAGCTGCCAAGATCCTGATTCACCACTTCATGCTATTTTCCGATGAGAAGATTTCACTGGAAGTTCCTGAAGGTGAAGGAGTAGAAGAATTTGATGAAGAAATCCTGCACATGCGTCAGTTGCTGAAAACCAAACTGACAGATCTGGAACTCTCAGTACGCGCACTCAACTGCCTCAAAGCAGCTGACGTTACGACACTTGGAGAACTGGTAAGCAATCATCGTCATGATTTGTTGAAATTCCGCAACTTCGGTAAAAAATCACTGACCGAACTGGAAGAAAAACTGGAAAGTCTGAATCTGAACTTCGGTATGGATGTAACTAAATATAAATTAGATAAAGAGTAAGAATAAAAATGAGACATAATAAGAAATTCAATCATTTAGGACGTACTGCATCACACAGACACGCACTGTTGTCCAATATGGCTGTTTCACTGATTCGCCACAAAAGAATAGCTACCACGCTGGCCAAAGCAAAAGCACTGCGAGTGTATGTAGAACCGCTGCTTACCAAAGCCAAAGATGATACAACACACTCACGCCGTACGGTGTTCAGCTATCTGCAGAACAAAGAAGCGGTAACCGAACTTTTCCGCGATGTGGCAGTGAAAATTGCCGATCGTCCCGGAGGATACACCCGGATACTTCGTACAGGATTCCGTTTGGGAGATAACGCTGAGATGTGTATCATTGAGCTTGTGGACTACAACGAAAACATGCTGAAAGATAAAACATCCAGGAAAACAACCCGTACACGCCGTTCATCCAAAAAAGCCGCTGAAACTGAAGCAAAAACTGAAGCGCCCAAAGCAAAAACAACGAAAGTTGAGGCAAAAAAGGAAGAACCGAAAGCCGAAACACCGGCTGAAGAGAAAGCAGAATAACAAATCAGTTATCAATAGAATGAGAATGAGAACAAATCAGTTTGGTTTGTTCTCATTTTTTTTTACAAATTAAATCTCTGATTTCTTGTATTTGCAAATCCAAATCAAATTATGTACTTTTGTTACTCATTAGTAAAATAAAACGACCAATGATAAAATATAATCGGATTTTGTTGAAATTAAGTGGCGAATCGCTTGCCGGAGCAACAAAACAGGGTATTGATACACTAAGGCTCGAAGAATATGCTACACAAATAAAACAAATTGCAGACATTGGTGTACAAATAGGTGTTGTAATAGGTGGAGGTAATATTTTTCGGGGATTAAGCGGCGCAACCAAAGGATTCGACCGGGTGCAGGGCGATCAGATGGGTATGCTGGCAACTGTAATAAACAGTTTGGCATTAAATTCAGCCCTACAGGCAAATGGAACAAAATCACGGGTACTTACATCAGTACGTATGGAACCTGTAGGCGAGTATTACAGCAAACGTTACGCTGTTGAATGTTTAGAAAGAGGCGAAGTAGTAATTATTGCCGGTGGTACGAGCAATCCTTATTTTACTACCGATACAGCTTCAGCCCTGCGTGCCATTGAAATTGAAGCGGATGTGATGTTAAAGGGTACACGTGTGGATGGCGTATATACCGCCGATCCTGAAAAAGATCCTACAGCAGTGAAATTTGACGAAATCACATACGATGAAGTGTACAACCGTAACCTGAAAGTAATGGATCTGACAGCTACTACCATGTGCAAAGAAAACAGTATGCCGATATACGTATTCGATATGGATACAGTTGGAAATTTGAAAAAAGTTGTGATGGGAGAAAATATTGGTACGCTGGTGAAAAATTAACTTTACCACAAAACAAGGCTTTAAAAAATAACGAATAAAAAATCAAAACATAAAAACTATGCAGGACACAAAAGCAATAATGCAGGAAGCAGAAGAATTTATGAATGCTGCTATCGGGTATCTGGACGAAGCACTTGCTCATATTCGGGCCGGAAAGGCCAATACACGCATTCTGGATGGGATAAGGGTAGATTATTATGGATCGATGGTCCCGATAACCAACGTAGCCACAGTTACCACTCCCGATGCAAAAACAATTGCCATCCAACCCTGGGAAAAAGCGATGATTCATGTTTTGGAAAAAGCAATTATGAATTCGGATGTTGGTATAACACCGGTTAACAACGGAGAAGTCATTCGGCTGGGCATACCGCCACTCACCGAAGAACGACGTAAACAATTGGTAAAACAATCGCGCTCTGAAGGCGAGGAAGCTAAAATAAGCATTCGGAATGCACGACGTGAGGCAATCGAACATTTCAAAAAAATGGTAAAAGAGGGACTTCCCGAAGATGTGGAAAAAGATGCGGAAACCGAAGTTCAGAAAATTCACGATAAATACATCCGGAAAGTGGATGAATTGCTGCTTGAAAAAGAAAAAGAAATTATGACCGTGTAACTGTTTTTTTCTGAATTACACAATTTACACAAACCAACCTGCAGTATGCGGGTTACACAAAAGCGGTTGTTTGAAATAATCGCTTTTATTTTTCCATTTTCAAATTTATATTATAGTGCAGGGACTTGTAGTAAAAAATACCGGCAGCTGGTACACCGTGAAAACCGACGATGGTCAACTGGTGGATTGTAAAATAAGGGGAAATCTTCGAATCAGAGATATCCGCAGCACCAATCCTATTGCAGTAGGCGACAGAGTGGAATTTTCTTCGGCAGCCGACGGATCGGCAGTAATTCATGAGATATGCGACAGAAAAAACTACATCATCCGCCGGTCATCGAATCTATCCAAATTCTCTCAGATTCTGGCTGCCAATCTGGATCTGACTGCGCTGGTTGTCACAGTTAACTACCCCGAGACATCTTCTGTTTTCATTGACCGTTTTTTGGCTACAGCCGAAGCCTATCGCGTTCCGGCTTGCATAATTATCAATAAATCAGACCGGTATAACGTTGCTGAATTGGAGTATGCAAAGAGTCTGAAAAAACTGTATGAAATAATCGGTTATCCGGTTTTTCTCGTTTCGGCGCTTCATCCGGAGACTCTGGACGAATTGCAGCAATTCCTTGCCGGTAAAATTACCCTTATTTCAGGTAACTCGGGAGTTGGCAAGTCCACTATAATCAGCCAGTTAATTCCTGAATCAACGATTCGTGTAGGCGTAATTTCCGAGTACCACAACAGAGGAATGCATACCACCACTTTCTCTGAAATGTTCACGCTTCCGGGAGGCGGTGGAATTATTGATACACCCGGAATTAAAGGTTTCGGGACTATTGATATGAGCGAAATTGAGGTCGGTCATTTTTTCAGAGAAATATTCGAATTTTCACGCAAATGCAGGTTTAATAATTGCACACATACCCACGAGCCGGGTTGTGCCGTTTTAGAAGCATTGGAAAATCATTATATCAGTCAGTCAAGGTATCAGAGTTATTTGAGTATTTTGGAGGATAGCAAGAATGAAAAATACCGTTAAAAAAAAACTTTTTATGGGAAAATGTAATAATTCTAAATATTATTAGGAAAAATCAAATAAAATAAATAATTTTGTCTGTTAAATAATTCTATTTAAAATTAACCTGTAAAAAACTTAAACCAAAAATGGGACATCATCAAATTGACCGGTTGGATAAAAAAATATTACAACTAATATCGAAAGACGCTCGAATACCGTTTCTCGAAGTAGCACGTGAATGTAATGTTTCCGGGGCCGCCATACATCAGCGGATTCAGAAACTACGTAATTTAGGCATTATCAAAGGTTCGGAATTTGTGGTAGATACCTATAAAATAGGTTACCTGACGTGTGCCTATATTGGTATTGTGCTTTCAGACATCAAAAAATTTCAATCAGTGGTAGCCGAACTGAAAAAAGTTCCTGAAATTGTTGAATGTCACTATGCTACGGGTAAATACTCCATGTTTATCAAAATCTACGCAAAAGATAACCGGCATCTGCTACAAATAATTCTTGAAAATCTTACCACCATTGACGGAGTGCAGCATACAGAAACTTTTCAACTGTCACTGGACGAAATCTTCAACAGGCAACTCTCTGTATTTGATACCGAAGAAGGTGATGATGATGAAATAGAGGAATAATTTAATTTCTGCTTTATCAATGATAAACAAAAACAGCCTGATAATCAGGCTGTTTTTGTTTTAATTGGGATGTTGATTTTCAAAGCCAGCTTTATGCTGTCGTTCGATACTTTCGTGTTGTCGGGTTGAATAATGATGGAGTCACTCCTGATTTCAATGTTTTCAAGATTAAGTGAATCCGGAATCATCTTTCTTTCTCCCGCCTTGGGGATTTGTGTCAGATTTGTTTTAGTGATATCAACAATTGAGATTCCATGGCCGATAACACCAATTTTTTTAGCAGCAGCGTATGATAAATCAATGGACCGCCCTTTAACGAATGGACCGCGGTCAGTTACTTTAACATAAATTTCCTTATCATTACGCGGATTTTTTACTTTGAGTATGGTCCCGAAAGGATAGGTTTTATGTGCACATGTCAAACTGTCGCGGTTGTAAAGCTTTCCGCTGGCAGTTTTTCTTCCGTGAAATTTGTCTGCATAATATGAGGCTTTCACTCTTTGCTGGCTGTACAGTGATGATGAAAACATCATTGAAAGTACAACAAACAATAATATCAGTTTCTTCATAATTTGGTTTTTTAATTTGCAGCTTTCTGCAAAAATTCAGAATGCAAAATTACTCAATAAATATGAAACACACAAATCATCTGATTAAAACTTTGTTAATCAGTGTGTTGATTTATTAAGCCAGGAAAGTTTACTGCCAGATCCCAGCATATGAATGTCGTATTTAAGATATGCTCAACCAGGGTTTTCTCAAATTCGTTACCATGATATTTTGTAAATCTAAAAAAAAGCATTATATTTGCACGCTCAAAAAAGTGTACAGAAAATCATATAAATAACTTAAAATTAGGAGGAAACAAGCAATAGCTAAACAACCATTTATGAGACCCAGACAAGGTCAACAGAAAGAAATGCCTAACAGAATTAATGAAAAGATTAAAGGCATTAAAGAGGTCAGGTTAGTAGGTGAAAATGTTGAGCCCGGCATCTATACCATAGAGCGTGCCATGCAAATAGCTGAAGATCTCGAATTGGACCTGGTTGAAATTGCGCCGAATGCGGCACCGCCTGTTTGTAAAATTGTTGATTATCAAAAGTTTCTGTACCAGCTTAAGAAAAAGGAAAAGGAGAACAAGGCCAAGTCAACCAAAATAGATGTAAAAGAAATTCGTTTCGGGCCTCAGACTGACGACCATGATTACAACTTCAAGTTGAAACATGCCATCAAGTTCCTTCAGGAAGGCGATAAAGTGAAAGCGTATGTGTTTTTCAAAGGTCGTTCTATTCTGTTCAAGGAGCAGGGTGAAGTACTTTTACTCCGATTTGCCAACGATCTGGAAGAATATGCCAAAGTTGATCAGCTTCCTCAGTTGGAGGGTAAAAGGATGATTATCATGTTTTCGCCCAAAAAAACTAAATAACGAAATCTCACTAATAAATAAAAAAGGATAAAATGCCAAAAATGAAAACTAACTCCGGTGCCAAAAAAAGATTCGCTCTTACCGGAACAGGAAAAATCAAAAGAAAACATGCTTTTAAAAGTCACATTTTGACTAAAAAAACCACAAAACAAAAACGTAATCTGACCCAGACTGGTCTGGTGGACAGCGTGGATGTTAAAAACGTAAAAGCAATGCTTCGCGTTTAAGCAGTCAGAATCAACACTTTTTAAAACAAAATTTCTTACAAGTTAAACCGAATGATTAGCTAAAAAGACTGCTGAAGGCAGCGCTAACTTTCAAAAAAACATTTAATTATGCCAAGATCAGTAAATCACGTAGCTTCACGTAAAAGAAGAAAAAGAATTCTAAGCCTCACCAGAGGTTATTTTGGAGGTCGTCGTAATGTATGGACCGTAGCCAAAAACACATGGGAAAAAGGTTTGCAATATGCTTACCGCGACCGTAAAAACAAAAAACGCAATTTCCGCGCTTTGTGGATTCAGCGCATCAACGCTGCAGCACGCCTGGAAGGTATGTCATATTCACGCCTCATGGGTGCTCTGCACAAAGCCGGTATCGAAATGAACCGCAAAGTGCTGGCCGATTTAGCCATGAATCATCCGGAAGCATTCAGCGCTATCGTGAAAAGCGTAAATCACACCGAAAATAAAGCTAAGGCTGCAAAATAATCCCTGTAGTAATAAAAACAAAAACCGCAATTCTGAAAAAGAGTTGCGGTTTTTGTTTTGAGAAAATGAATTTTTTATAAACCTAATTTCCCGAAAGAAATACCCATACGTTTGCCTTGTTTTACCATGATGTGATCGGGAGTAACCAGGCGAAGTTTTCCTGCCACATCTTTGAGCGGAACGTCTGTGATTACGTCAATGCCCTTCACAGCAACCATTCGTCCGAATTTTTCATCGTTGATTAGTTTTGTGGCATGTCCGCCAAGCAAAGTGCCCAGATTCCGGTCGTAGGGCGAAGGCGATCCGCCACGCTGAATGTAACCCAACACGGTTTCACGAGCTTCGATGCCGGTGAGTTCTTCAATTTTTCGGGCAAAATACGTAGCCGGATGATGTCCGTCGGTTCCTCCTTCTACTACAATTCCCTCTGCCACAGCTACGATTGAATAAGCTTTTCCGCTTTTTTTGCGTCTGTTGAGCACTTCTGTCACCGTATTCAGGTCATATCCAAGTTCGGGTAAAAGTATCACATCGGCTCCTCCGGCCATACCTGCGTAGAGTGTTATCCATCCGGCATGATGTCCCATCAGCTCGATGACCATCACCCGCTGATGTGAACTTGCTGTAGAATGGAGCCTGTCAATAGCATCGGTAGCTATGTCCACGGCCGAATTAAAACCGAAGGTCACATCGGTTCCGAAAACATCGTTGTCGATGGTTTTAGGGATGCCGATTACATTCAGTCCAAGCTCGGAGAGTTGCCAGGTGGTTTTTTGTGTGCCGTTTCCACCGATACATACCAGACAATCCAAACCCAGTTCCTTGTAGCTTTTTTTGATTACTTCCTGATCTTTCTTGTCGGGCGATTTCAGAATTTTTCTGAACTCTTTTTCGCGAGCGGTACCCAGTATGGTGCCTCCTAAAGTCAGGATACCTGATAATGAACCTTCAGTAAGAGGAATTATATCCTTGTATAACAATCCTGAGAAGCCATTCTGGATGCCGATTACTTCCATTCCGTATTTGCTGATGGCTGTTTTTCCAACGCCACGTATCGTAGCATTGATACCGGGACAGTCGCCGCCCGAAGATAGAATTCCAATTTTCATCGCCGTTATTTTTTAAGTTTTATGATTGCAAAGTAAAGAAAAAAAAGGGAAGAACAGGAATAATTCTCATTATTTTAGTGAAAAGTTTTACTAAACAAACAAAAAACTCCCCGAATCATATTCGATTCGGGGAGTTTGTCATTATGCTTTATTCTGAAGTCCCCCTGAGGGGGATTTAGGCGGCTTTTTTACATCATTCCGCCCATTCCGCCGCCCATAGGCATTTGAGGAGCCGGATTATCTTCTTTTTTCTCAACAATCACACATTCGGTAGTCAGGAACATGCCTGCTATGGAAGCTGCATTCTCAAGAGCTATGCGGCAAACTTTAGCGGGATCTACCACGCCTGCTTCGAAGAAGTTTTCATATTTGTCAGTGCGGGCGTTGTATCCGTAATCTGCTTTACCTTCACGTACTTTTTGAGCAACAACGGCGCCTTCTTTACCTGCGTTGGCAACGATCTGACGAAGAGGTTCTTCAATGGCGCGTTTTACTATTTCGATACCTGTACGTTCGTCTTCATTGTCGGGAGTAATGTTGTCAAGTGTATCTATTGAACGAATATAAGCCACACCTCCACCAGGAACGATGCCTTCTTCGATAGCTGCGCGGGTAGCATGTAGTGCATCGTCCACGCGGTCTTTCATTTCCTTCATTTCCACTTCGCTTGCTGCTCCTACATACAATACAGCTACGCCACCCGAAAGTTTTGCCAGGCGTTCCTGCAGCTTTTCCTTGTCGTAATCGGAAGTTGTGGATGCAATCTGCGATTTAATCTGGCCGATGCGGGTTTGAATGGCGTCTTTTTCGCCGGCACCGTTTACGATAGTGGTGTTGTCTTTGTCAACCGTGATTTTTTCGGCTGTACCCAGCATTTCGAGGGTTGCATTTTCAAGTTTAATACCTTTTTCTTCCGAAATAACGGTTCCACCTGTCAGAATGGCGATGTCTTCGAGCATTTCTTTCCGGCGGTCGCCAAAGCCCGGAGCTTTTACGGCACAAATTTTCAACGAACCACGCAGACGGTTTACAACCAGTGTAGTAAGTGCTTCACTGTCAACATCTTCGGCGATGATCAGAATCGGACGACCGGATTGAACTGCTGGTTCCAGAATTGGAAGCAATTCTTTCAGGTTGGAGATTTTTTTGTCGTAAATAAGAATTTGTGGTTTTTCAAATTCCACTTCCATTTGTTCGGTGTTGGTTACGAAATACGGAGAGATGTATCCGCGGTCAAATTGCATACCTTCGACTACTTCGATGGTTGTTTCGGTTCCTTTTGCTTCTTCGATGGTGATTACTCCGTCTTTTGAAACTTTGCGCATGGCATCGGCTATGAGTTTGCCAATGCGTGAGTCGTTGTTGGCCGATATGGTAGCTACCTGTTCAATTTTGTCGTAGTTGTCACCTACTGTTCTGGCTTGTGAAGCTATGTTTTTTACAACGCTTTCCACAGCTTTGTCTATACCGCGTTTCAGATCCATTGGATTTGCACCGGCAGTCACGTTTTTAAGTCCAACATTTACAATGGATTGAGCTAATACAGTAGCCGTTGTTGTACCATCTCCGGCGTCATCTCCGGTTTTTGAAGCCACTTCTTTTACCAACTGTGCACCCATATTCTGGTATGCATCTTCCAATTCAATTTCTTTTGCCACGGTTACACCGTCTTTGGTGATATGAGGAGCACCAAATTTCTTTTCAAGTATCACGTTGCGGCCTTTAGGTCCGAGAGTTACTTTTACTGCGTTTGCCAGTTCGTCAACTCCTTTTTTCAGTTGATCACGGGCATCGATATTGAATAAAATTTCTTTTGCCATTTTTATATTTACGATTTAATAATTTACGATTTACGATTGCGTCATTTAATTAGCTCATATATCTAATCTGCCAAAGGCAAACAAAATTCTGATTTCTAATTTCTGACTTCTAATTTTTAAATAATTGCCAAAATATCATTCTGACGCATGATCAGGTATTTTTCGCCTTCCCATTCGAGTTCGGTTCCGGCATATTTACCGTAGAGTACAGTATTTCCAACTTTTACAATCATTTCTTCGTCTTTGGTGCCATTTCCTACTGCCAGGATTTCGCCTTTCAACGGTTTTTCTTTTGCGCTGTCGGGGATGATAATTCCGCTTATTGTTTTTTCTTCTGCCGGTGCGGGTTTTACCAGCACGCGATCTGCTAAGGGTTTAATGTTCATAAGATTAATATTTTTAGAGTTTATTGATATGTTTACTTGTTTCAAAACATGTCATAGTTAGCGAAATGTATGCCAACGGAATGTAAATGAAATTTTGGCATAAAAAAAGAACAATCCGGGTGTTGAGAGCGCAAGAAACTGACAAGTTGTCATTTCGAGCGTGAAATTTTGGCAAGAAAAAGTAGTTTGTATAAATCGTAAAGTCTGAGAGAGGGAGCGGAGCTTGTCAGATTGCTCATTAAAACCGGTTGAAGTGCTGTGAAGAGTGCTGCCAGAACACAGACAAAATTTTTCTTCTTGAACTGATTGAATTTAAACAATAATTTCGACTGCTTTTCGAGGGATGGATATTTTCCTGTAAGGTACAGTATATAGAGGTTTCTGGTACTTTCTTCGGTTTTTCGGATGAAAATATCGTTTTCGTCCAGCCCCCGGTGGAGCAGCGGATTGTCAATATGGTGCATAATGCATTTGAGTTCTGCTATTTTATGACCGAATAATGTGTCTTCGTGCCCGTAGCCCTGAATGTCTTCATCGAAACGGATTTGGTTGAATGTGCTTTTCGATATCAGAAAATTGAAAGCCGAGAAATGTGAATATAGTCCATCCTTTTCGCGTTCCAGAGCTGATTTGGCTTCCCGGAGACGCCCATATTTCAATCGTAAGCTGTATTTAGGATTTTTATTGCCGGTATCGTATGCTGTTCCTCCTACCACTACCGAGTTTTCTTTGCAAAACGCAATGTATTTTTCGATAAAATGAGGCATGATTACTTCGCTGTCGCAATCCAGAAAAAGCAGGTGATTGAATCTGGCATCGTCGGCTAACCGGTTGCGGATGGCCGAACGTCCGATGTTTTTGGTGAGAATGGTGTATTTGCAGTACTTTAAATCAGCTACTGCTTTGTTTTCATCCACAAACTGTGTTGAACCGTCCTCCATAACCAAAATTTCAAAATCAACATACGTATTCATTGCCTGCCGGTGAAGTTCTTCCGCCAGGTGTGTTACGTTGTAGTTGTATGTTGGTATAAGAATTGACAGCATTTCAGATTTTTTTTTCGGATTCGAAATCAGAGATTGACGTTGTTAATCACCTCAATCAGATTGAGTTCTTCTTTTTCCCACGATAATTCCGTTTTGGCTTTCTGAGTATTGTGTTTAACAGTCTGGTAACGGGATTTGTTTTCAAAAATCCGGTTTACAGTTTCAGCAATTGCTTGTGGCGAGTGATTTGGAATATAATAACCGATATCGTACTTGTCGATTATATTTTTTATTTCGGGCAGCTCAGATGCGAGCACCGGTATGTCTGAATGAATATAATCGAACAATTTGTTGGGCAGCGAAAAACGGTAATTCAGGTTGGTGTCTTTGTCAATGACAAGACCCAGATCGGCATTCATGGTGTGTTGCCTGAGTTCGGTAAAAGGCATTTTCGGTTTGAAAATGATTTTGTGTTCCAGTTTTTCTTCCTGCACTATGTGTCGTAACGCGGGAATAACATCGCCCCTGCCCACAATAAGTAAAACGGCATTTTCAATATATTTCATCGCCATTACGGCTTCTTCGGCGCCACGGTCGATATTGATGCCAGTTCCCTGTAAAATCAGGATTTTCTTGTCTTCCGGCAGGTCGAGTTCTTTACGGCTTTTAATCACATCAGGATTGTAGGTGGGTGGAATATTTCTCACCACATGAATTTCTTTTTGATACTCTTTGGCATAAAGATCTGCTATCGAATGATTTACAGTGATGATGTGTTTGAGTTTCGGAAAAATGGCACGCTCGAAAAATTTCCAGGTTGCCTGTATCTTCTTTCTACCAACCAATTCAGGCATTTCGGTAAAATACTCGTGAGAATCGTAAATGAGTTTTTTTCGTCGGATTTCTGATACGACGAATGCTGCCGGCAGTGTATCCAGGTCGTTGCTGAAAATGAGGTCAACACGAGCAAAAAGGAGGTAAAAAAACAGCCTGATGTTGTATTCGGCATAAAAAAGTGCACCGGTGTTGAACCACAATTTCTTTCGGCGGATGGTATAAGAAGGTGCAAACTCCAGGCTGTCGGGCAGCAATCGTCCGGTTTCTATAACCTGATAACCGCATTTTAAAAGCGTAGTGCAGGTTTTACTCACACGCTGATCGGTTGTCAGGTCGTTGGTTACACAAACTATGGCTTTTTTTGACATTGTTACAGATTCATTTTCAGATAATTTATCATCCAACGGTACAAATCCCTGTGATACTGTCCGTTGTGTTTTTCCACCGTAGTATTGTGCCAAAGCAACACTAAATCTCCGTTGTGTTTTTTAACGAGATCTATCATTTTTTTTGAATATGAAAATGCTTCATCGGCTCTGAGTTTCATGTATCGCTCGTCGCTGAGAGTGCTGTCCATCAATATGAGCGGATGCAGCGTAAGATCGGTGATCTCCCCGGTGAGCGGATTAATCCATTTTACCGGTCTTGATGTACCCAACCTGAAACCTGCGATATCGGCATAAGCCATTGTGAAATCATCAGTAATACCTGCTTCAATCAATGCCTGCATGTGTTCCGGTTCCCGATTGCTCAGAAAGTGGTTGCGGGAGTAAGTGGTATTCAGGCCTGTGGTTTCGTCAAGTATCTTTTTTTCTTTTTGAATATAATTCGGATTCATTCCGGCCTGATAGGAGGGATGAAGTCCGATTTTTACCCCGAATTGCCTGCAAAGTGAAAATAACCGGTTGAAATCTTTATCTCTTACATCGTGAAGAGGTTTATCGGTCATCAGGTCGCCGCCTCCCGTTTTGAAAAAGACAATGCTTTCACAGTTTGATTCCGGTTTCTCTTTTCGCAATTCTTCTGCCAGATCAAAAAACCAGGGGAATGTGTACCAGGGGTCATTCCCAATACCTCCGAAATAAGACTTTACAGCTTTACCGGTTTGATATGGATTTTTGAAAAAGCGTGAAACGGCACCGGCCATTCCTCTGAAATTGCGGTAATGAGCCAGCTGGTCCACATCGTGAGTCAGGTAGATTTTACGGAATTTTTCTTCGGGTTCCGTGATATCGAGTCCGGTTTCGCGGAGCAGTTTTCTCAGCAGTTTTCCGTATTCGTCCACTACAGGGCGGTGCAGAAAACCGGCTCGGAACGGAAGTGAACTTATACCCGGTAAGCGCCCGTGTTGGTCGCGTTCATCGCGGCGGATGACTTCTTCGTAGCGGCTTATCAGAAAAAAAGTACTTGCTATGATATCGGCATGTAAAATAAGGGAGTTGCCCGATTTTTTTATTTCGGGACTGCCAAAAAGCAGCGGAATATCTTTCCAAAGCGACAAAGGTAATGTAGGATAAGATTGTGTCGTTCCGTAAATATCCGGATCAAAGAAATTTGAGCGCCGGATTACCAGATTACAGCCGGAATAATTATCCTTGTCGGAATAATATCCGATGTGTTTTGCAAATTCTGCATTTTCATTTCCCAGCAAGAAGCGAATGATGTAATCCGTTATTTTTGTCAAATCCTTTTCCATCCCATAGTGTTACTTGAGTTTTCTTTTCTGTATATGCGAGAAGGTGACAGCTACGGCAACAACGAGGCCGAGCAACAGATCCGAATTTTTAAATACACCCAGTATGCCGTTTTCAATGGGAAGTTTTCCTGCCATTAGTCTTAAAATCCAAGTTAGTAAAAGGAAAACAAGGAAAGTGCTGATAGCGTAAATGATTAATTTTATGGTGGAATTCATAGTTGAGAAAATTGATTTTTACAAAGTTAAGAATTAAATTCCAATTATCAACTGATGGAATTTGCCTCATCCTGAAAACCGTATAATCGACAATCAGATCCGATGGTATTTGTTACTGTTGAAATTCTTTTTTAAGGAATTTTCCTGTCAGGCTGTGCGCGTGGCTGGCTACTTCCTGCGGAGTACCCGCGCACATGATGTAACCACCTCTGTTGCCGCCTTCCGGCCCGATATCGATGATGTAGTCGGCTACTTTTATCACATCCAGGTTGTGTTCGATGATGATTACGGTATTTCCTTTGTCAGCCAGCCGGTTGAGCACTTTCAGCAACACACGGATATCTTCAAAGTGTAATCCGGTAGTTGGCTCGTCGAGAATGTAGAGCGTTTTGCCGGTGTCTTTTTTTGAAAGTTCGGTAGCCAGTTTCACGCGTTGACTTTCGCCTCCCGAAAGCGTTGTGCTGCTTTGTCCGAGCTTCACATAACCCAGTCCAACATCCTGAAGGGTTTTAATTTTATTCAGTATGGATTGCTGGTTTTCAAAGAATTCAACTGCCTGATTGATAGTCATATTGAGTACATCGGCAATGGATTTTCCCTTGAAGCGAACTTCGAGCGTTTCGCGGTTGTAACGTTTACCGTTGCACGTTTCACACGGAACGAACACATCTGGCAGAAAATTCATTTCAATGGTTTTGTATCCGTTTCCACCACAGGTTTCGCATCTTCCGCCGGCAGTATTGAACGAGAATCGTCCGGTTTTGTATCCTCTGATTTTTGCCTCGGGCAAAGAAGCAAAAAGGTTGCGTATGTCACTGAAAACTCCGGTGTATGTAGCCGGATTGGAGCGGGGAGTACGTCCGATGGGTGATTGATCCACCTGAACCACCTTGTCAAGGTTTTCGATGCCTTCCACCGTATCGTAATCCAGCGGATCTTTCAGTGAACGGTAGAAATGCTGACTCAAAATCGGTTGCAGCGTTTCGTTGATAAGTGACGATTTGCCGCTGCCCGATACACCTGTAACACAAATCATTTTTCCCAACGGAAAAGTTACATCCACATTTTTCAGGTTATTGCCTCTGGCGCCTTTAATTGTAAGGAATTTACCATTTCCTTTTCGGATGGATTCCGGAATTTCAATTTTCTTTTTACCGGTCAGGTAGTCGGCAGTCAGTGTGTCCGAAAGTAATATCTCATCGGGTGTTCCCGCAAAAACAAGTTCGCCGCCCAATCGCCCTGCGCGGGGTCCCAGGTCCACAATGTAATCTGCTGCAAGCATCATGTCTTTATCGTGTTCCACCACAATTACGGAATTTCCGGTGTCGCGGAGTTTTTTCAGCGACTTTATCAGCCGTTCGTTGTCGCGCTGATGGAGTCCGATACTCGGTTCATCCAGGATATACAGTACATTGACCAGTTGCGATCCTATTTGAGTGGCCAGTCGGATGCGTTGGCTTTCACCCCCCGAAAGCGAAAGAGAAGGCCGGTTCATGGCCAGGTAATTCAGACCGACGTCCAGCAAAAATTGCAAACGGCTTTTTAATTCTTTCAGAATCTCTGAAGCAATGGTTCTTTGCTTGTCAGACATGAACTGCTCGACGTTTTTCAACCACTCATTCAATTCCAGCATGTCCATTTCTGCCAGTTCGGCAATGTTTTTGTCGTGAATCCGGAAGAAAAGCGATTCTTTTCGCAGCCGTTGCCCGTTACATTCGGGGCATTTGCTTGTTTTTGAATACTGATTTGCCCATTTTTGCTCCGTTGCCGAAGCGGTATTCTCCTGCTGCATTTCGATGTATTTCAGAATTCCATCGTAATTCAGAAAGTAATTGGAATTTCCGAGCGACTGGTTTTTGATGTTCAGCCGTTCGTCTGTTCCGTTCATTATTTCATCTATCGCATCGTCCGGTATGTCAACAATTGGAGTTTTCAACGTGCATTCGTATTTTTCCAGAATGGCTTCTATTTGCCAGAAAATCATGCTGTTTTTATGCTTTCCGAGTGGAGCTATTCCACCGTTGTGGATGTTTAGAGATTTATCAGGAATGATTTTTTCCATATCAATTTCGTTGACAAATCCAAGACCTTTGCACCGCGGGCAGTAGCCGTGGGGCGAATTGAACGAAAAATGATGAGGTGCCGGCTCATCGTACGAAATTCCGGTGGAAGGGCACATCAGTTTTCGGCTGAAGTAACGAGCCCCGTCTAACTCCGCCGAATGAGGGATATTTTCTCCCCCTTTGGGTGAGTTAGAGGAGGCCTTTTCGGAGAGTGGAGGGGCTATCATAATTACGCCATTACCTTGTTGCATCGCTTTTTGCATTGAATCGAGCAGACGCTTCCGGTCTTTGGCCGTAATAATCAGGCGGTCGATTACGATTTCAATGTCGTGGATTTTGTAGCGATCCACTTTCATGTTGTGTGTGATTTCACACAACTCGCCATCCACACGAACGTGGATGTAACCTTTTTTTCGGATGTTTTCGAATAATTCGCGGTAATGTCCTTTTCGGCCACGTACTACAGGTGCAAGGAGGTATATTTTCTTGCCTTCGTACTCTTGTAAAATCAAATTCACAATCTGCTCGTCGGTATATTTTACCATTTTTTCGCCCGAGAGATACGAATAGGCAACACCCGCACGTGCAAATAGCAGACGAAGAAAGTCGTAAATTTCGGTGGTGGTACCCACGGTGGAGCGTGGATTTTTGTTGGTCGTTTTTTGTTCGATAGAAATAACAGGACTCAATCCTGTAATTTTATCCACATCGGGTCGTTCCATATTACCCAGAAAACTGCGGGCATAGGCTGAAAAAGTTTCGATATAGCGACGCTGACCTTCTGCAAAAATGGTATCAAACGCCAGCGATGATTTTCCGCTGCCACTTAATCCGGTGATTACGGTGAGTGAATCGCGCGGAATGGAAACGTCGATATTTTTCAGATTATGAACTCTTGCTCCGATAACATCCACATTTTCAGTGGTATCCGGTAAATGAATATTTTTAGTAGTATCCAAAATATGTCAATTTTAATAACCTGCAAAGGTACTAATTTTCTGTGGTAAATTCACAGGAAGATACCAGCAGAATTCACCAAATGAAAAGATAAAGATGAAATTGAGTAAAATATCAGAAATCGATTACTGAGATTTTTTAAAATAAATTGCCTTATGAAAGTTGTATCCGAACAATCCATAAGGCTCTTTTTTTCCAAAAAAAAGGAGAATCTTTAATTTGAAGAAATTTAGAAGAATTAATATTACTATCAGGTGTAGTGAGGGAGTGATTTTCACTTCAAAATCAATGATTATAACTATTTTCCCCTCAAATACTGCTCCGGAAAATCTGCTCCCGCCTGCAAAGCAAAATACGGATTCCGGAGTAATTCCCGGCCGAGAAGTACCAGGTCTGCCTGACCTTTTTCAAGGATCGAATTGACTTGTTGCGGTGTGGTGATTAGGCCTACAGCAGCTGTTTTCATGCCTGTATTACGTACAGCCTCAGCAAATGGAACCTGATAGAGCGGTCCGGGTGCCATTTTCGCATCGGCAATATTGCCGCCCGATGAACAATCCATGAGATCGACTCCTTTCTCCATTAGAATTTCAGTCAGTTTCACGGTTTCATCAATCGTCCATCCGCCTTCGGTCCATTCCGAAGCGCTCACCCGCACGAACAAGGGCATTTCATCCGGAATCACACGTTTTACGGCTTCCACCACTTGCAAAAGCAGCCGGATTCGATTTTCGAAACTCCCACCGTATTCATCGTTTCTGTGGTTGCTCAGCGGCGACAGAAATTCCTGAATCAAATATCCGTGGGCAGCATGAATTTCAATAATCTTATATCCGGCTGTAACGGCTCTCCGGGCGGCTTTTGCAAATAATTCAATTACCTGCCGGATGCCATATTCGGTCAATGCTGTGGGCACATTTGTTTCGGGTGAAAATGGAACTGCCGAAGGAGCCACTGTTTGCCAGCCTCCGTGTTCGGGAGAAAGAAATTTACCGCCATTCGCAGGTTTGTCGTGCGAAGCTTTACGCCCGGCATGTGCCAGCTGAATAGCCGGAACGGCACCTTGTGAAGAAATAAAACCGGTAATTTTCTTCAGTTGCTCGATGTGTTCATCTTTCCAGATACCCAGATCATAAGGTGTAATTCTTCCTTCGGGGGTCACTGCCGTTGCCTCCTGAATGATAAGTGCCGTACCGCCTGTAGCCCGTGCACCGTAATGTGCCAGATGCCAGTCGGTAGCAAAACCATCAATGGCAGAATACATACACATGGGCGACATCCCGATACGGTTTTTAAGTACTGTGTTTTTAATTCTCAGCGGTTGATTGATCAAATCCATGTTGACGATGTTTTTTGAGGGTTTTATTATAAACAAAATGATTTTGTGATTTGTTTTTGTGTTAATCAAGTTTAATTGGTCGAAAGCATAAAGTTTTAATTTTATATCTTTGTGTGGGAAACGAATTTTTCGAATTTTTCGAATTTTACGAATTAGGACGAATTTCACGAATTTTTAAATTCTGCTTTATAATTTGTGTGTTCCAACTTCAAACTATAACAAAACACCCAAACACCCAAACATCCAAACAATCTAACAATCTAACAATCTAACATATGACACAAATTAACGGACGAATTAGTGCATTGCGCGAAGCAATGAAAAAAGCCGGGGTAGCGGCTTGTATAATCCCTGGAACCGATCCACACGCCAGTGAATACATCGCCGATTTCTGGAAAGAGCGGGAATGGATCAGCGGATTCGACGGATCGGCCGGCACGGTGGCTTTGACTCACCAGAAAGCCGGACTCTGGACAGATTCACGCTATTTTCTTCAGGGTGCGCAGCAGCTGGAAGGTACTGAAATTCAATTGATGAAACAGGGACTGCCTGAAACGCTGGAAATTATTCCGTGGCTCTCGACAGAGCTACGTAAAGGCGAAAAAGTAGCCGTGAGTGCCGAAATGTTTTCGGTAAACGGCTATCAGAATATGAAAACGGAACTTGCACTGAGTGACATTGAATTGGTATCCATTGATTTAATGAAAGATGTATGGATTGATCGACCTGAATTGCCGAAAAATCCGTTTTTCATTTTTGATAAAAAATATACCGGAAAATCGGTGGGAGAGAAGCTCGACGAACTTCGGCACGAAATGAAAAAACTTTATGCCGATGTTTTTGTAATGTCAGCTTTGGATGATATTGCCTGGCTGTTTAATATCCGCGGTAACGATGTGGACTACAATCCGGTGGTGATTACTTACGCATTGATCGACGAAAAATCGGCAACATTATTTATCTCTTCCGAAAAAATAACGACAGAAACTAAAAAATACCTCGACAAAAACGGGATCATAGTAAAGGATTACTTCAATATTCACGAAGAATTACAAAAAATTCCGAAATCAAAAGCTGTGTTGGTGGATGCTGGGAAACTGAATCAATCACTTTTTGAAGCTATTCCTGCAGAATGCATTAAGAGAAAAGCCATGTCGCCTGTTTTCAGACTGAAAAGTGTGAAAAACAAAACAGAAATGCGTGGCGTTCGAAATGCGATGATTAAAGACGGAGTAGCTTTGACACGTTTCTTCATGTGGTTTGAGAAAAGTCTGAAAAATGAAAAACTCACAGAATTATCCATTTCTGATAAACTTCGCTCATTTCGCGAAGATCAGGAAGGTTTCAGGGGCGAAAGTTTCGGAACTATTGCCGGATATGCAGGTCATGGAGCTATAGTGCACTACAAAGCTACTCCCGAAAGCGATGCGGTGATAAAAAATGTAGGAATCCTGCTGCTTGATTCGGGCGGACAATACCTGGACGGCACAACCGATATTACCCGAACCATTGCACTTGGTAAACCTTCCAAAAAGGAAAAAAGAGATTTCACCATGGTACTGAAAGGGCATATTCAGTTGGCGTTGGCAAAATTCCCGGTGAACACACGCGGCTCGCAGCTGGATATTCTGGCCCGGAAAGCCATGTGGGACGAAGGAATTAACTACGGACACGGTACGGGTCACGGAATCGGACATTTTCTGAATGTGCACGAGGGTCCGCAAAACATCCGGATGGACGAAAATCCGGTTACACTAATGCCCGGCATGATGATTTCAAACGAGCCCGGACTTTACAGAACCGGAGAATATGGAATACGAATCGAAAACCTGGTACAGGTGATTCCGGCAGAAAAAACCGAATTCGGTCAGTTCCTGAAATTCGAAACGCTCACACTTTGCTATATCGATACCCGTCTGGTGGAAAAAGATATGCTTACAGATAACGAAAGAAAATGGCTCAACGATTACCATCTTCGTGTTTGCAAAACGCTTTGCCCGAACCTTACCGAAAAGGAAAGAAAATGGCTGAGTCGTAAAACAGAAGCCATTTAATGATGGAGTGGTTTTAATAATGAAACAACCGAAGTGATGAACTTCGGTTGTTTCATTATTTTATGGAGTCTTTAGCGGTTTTTTTATCTTTGAGTTTTTTTCTGTTGAATAGCTGAATCAGCCAGCTGTTCTGTACGGCTCTGGCCGTTTTATCAAATTCGTTCAGGCTGTTCTGTAACTTCAGAATGGTTGTATCGATGTTTTGAGCGGTGTTTTTATTGTTCAGCAAAAGATTTACAGCACCCTCGCCGTAGTTTATCTGACGGGAAGTGGTTTCGAGATTTTCAGCTACCCGATGCGTTTTCTCCACAGCTTCGTTCAGATTGCCCAATAACTGATGTGCCTGCGAGGTTAGCTCGTTGCTGTTGATCAGTCGTGCTATGTCACCTTCGCCCGTTGTCATGTTTTTGGTAATTTGTTCCACCGTTGCCAGTGTAGTATTCAGCTGCCGGGTGGTGGCGGTCAGTTCTGTAGAGAGTACGTCGTCATTCACCAGTTTTGCCAGGTCACCCTCTCCTGAATCGATTTTTCCGGCTATTGATTTCAGACTGGCAACGGCATCACCCGCCTCAACGAGTATATCGTGTACTTCGTAAAGCATATTTTCAATATCAATACCTTCTTTCCCTTTCAGATGAGTGCCTTCCTCTATCTTTCCGGCTGATGAATGACCGGAGGTGATGTTAATTAATTTGCTCCCCATCAGCCCGTCCTGATTGATCTCTACAAGTGCATCTTTGTAAATAAAACGGGCATATTCTTTCACTATGGACAGTTCAAGCACAACTTCCTTGTCCGAAACGACGTTGATATCGCTGACTTTTCCTACATTTATCCCCGAAAAACGGACGTTGTTGCCTACCACCACGCCTCGTATGTCGTTGAACGAAGTGGTAATTGTGGTTTTGGTTTTGAACAAATTGTCTTTACTCCCGATCAGGTAAATGATGGTGATGAAAATGGCCAGCGCGGTAAATACAAATAATCCTACCCGCAGTGCTTTATTTGTTTGATTTTTCATTTATTCTAATTTTATCGGATTAAAAAAAGAGTTGATACAACTGCAGTTCTTTTTTTTACATAAAAAATGCTCTGATTTGTCTGTCGGTGCTTTTGCTTAATTCATCGTAAGTTCCTTCCGTCAGAAATGTGCCATTTTCCAGGATTTTTATTTTATCGGTAGCAATTTTTGCACATTTCATGTCGTGGGTAATGATGATGGACGATGCATTGTATTCTTCCTGTACTTTCAGAATCAATTCGCTGATTTCGCCCGAGGTCACCGAGTCGAGCCCGGTGGTGGGTTCGTCGTACAGTATTACTTTCGGCCTTAGAATCAGCGCTCTTGCCAGGCCGATTCGTTTTTTCATGCCTCCGGAGAGTTCTGTAGGCATTTTGTTTATTGCATCCAGCAGCCCCACACTCCTCAGCGCCTGTTCCACCCGTTCGTTCACTTCGTGTTTGTTGCTCGCCATCTGAGTGCGTCGGATCGGGAACTCCAGGTTTTCGCGTACATTCATGGAGTCATACAAGGCGCCACCCTGAAAAAGATAACCAATGTCTTTCCGGATTTCGTTCAACTCATTCAGCGACATTTTCAGAATGTCCTTTCCAAGAACTTTAATTTCGCCGAAGTCCGGTTCAATCAGGCGGACAATGCACTTGGTGAGCACCGATTTTCCTGATCCTGATTTTCCGAGAATGCCCAGATTCTCACCCTTCAAGAGGTGGAAACCGACACCATTTAGTATTACATTTTCTCCAAAGGCTTTATACAAATCTTTAACTTCTATCATTTCAATTGCCTGTTAAAAGATTAGTAATCAGTACAGCAACCAGGTCGATGATGAAAATGGAAAGTGATGCGTTTACTACCGCCGAATTGGCAGCCTGTCCCACCGATTCGGTTCCCAATCCGGCCTGATAACCCTTGTAAGCTCCTATTAGCCCGATGAAGAATCCGAATACAACCGATTTGATGGTTGCCGGAATTACATCCATGAAACCAAGCATGTCAAATGCATTTTTCATAAAGAGTTCGAAACTCATGGATTCAAACAAATTCACTCCCAGGTACGAACCTATGAGGGAGAACGCGTCAGAAAAAAACACCAGTAACGGTACCATAACGGTTGTTGCGAGCACACGCGTAGCCACTACAAAACTCAGCGGTTTGGTGCCGGATACTTCCATGGCATCTATTTGCTCGGTCACTTTCATAGCCCCGATTTCGGCTCCGATACCCGAGCTTATTTTGCCGGCGCAAATCAATCCGGTGACAACGGGACCTACCTCCCGAAACATGGAAACGGCTACCATCCCGGGTATGAGCGACTGAACCCCAAACTGTACCAGCGTAGGCTGAGTTTGCATGGTGAGTACCAAACCCATGATGAGACCGGTTAGTGCCACCATTGCCACAGACTTGTTCCCGATGACGTAAGCCTGCCTGATTAGTTCCCGATGCTCATAGGGAGGCGAAACGAATTGCCGGATCACTCTCGCAGTGAAAATGGCCAGTTCGCCCAGATCAATAAAAACAACGTTGTAGAACTTTTTTGTGTTATCTATCCGAAGTCTTTTGTGTTCATCTTTTTTCACGTTGAAATAGAAATTATTTATTTTTTTCAAAAATTCGCCGGTAAAATTGACATTGCAATAAGCCGTTTTCCTGTTTTGTAACTAAAACATCCGTATAATATAAAATGTTTTTTAGCAGATAAAGATAGTCTTTTTTCATCATAAAAATAAATTTTTCCATCTTGTAACGAATTTCAGTTCCTTGAAAAAAAAAGTATCAGCCGGAGAGTTTCTTCCTATTTTCATTTCTGTTTTTCAGAGTAGAAGAAAAATGCTTACTTTTGTATTTCAATCAAAAAAATCAATTTCTTTACTTTTTTTGTTCAATCTGAAAAAAAATATGGCAGCAGTCTGTATCGGAGAGTGCTGATTGTTTTTTGGTAATCCGGAATGTATTAATAACCTGAAAAAACAAACGAAAAAGTAAAAATAAACCTGTTGGCGATGAGAAAAATTGTATTTATTGTCAGTATTTTATTTTCCACACTGCTGGTGTCGGCTCAAACGGCCGGAAATGATGGTTTTTACCCGGGATGGTATGTAGGTGGCAATCTGGGCACTAGCTGGCTGGCAGGCGAGAGGATCGACAATTTTTCAAATAATCCGGACAGCCGGTATTCATTAGGCAGAAACTCCGGTTCGATGTTCAGAGCCGAAATCGGTTATAACTTTTCTCCCGTCTGGGGAGCCAGAGGATTTGTGGGTTATACCCAAAATCACTGGCCCGATGCCACGCTTTACTACAAAGAAGTGATTTCATTTGCCTCCAAATATGTAACAGGTGATGTGATGATGAATATCAGCAATTACCTCGAAGGGCAGAACCTTGCCCGCTCTTTCGATTTTCTGGCTTTTGCCGGAACAGGCTTTCATTTCAGAAACAGAATGACCCGAAATGGTGCCGGTTTGTTCAGTATGGTAGGCAGGTTAGGAGCACAGACTAATTTCATATTGAATGAATACATGGATTTGAAAGCCATTTTTGAACTCAATATTGTTGATGACAACTACAACGGTTTTGAAATGAGGAGTAAATTGGATATAATGCCTGCACTTTCGGTGGGTATTACCTATTATCTTTGATTAGTATTGGTTATAATTATTTTTTTTTTATAATAAATAAAAAGTTACTCATGAAAGGAATAGTACTTGCCGGAGGCTCCGGAACCCGACTTTACCCCATCACGAAAGGTATTTCCAAACAATTGATTCCGATTTTCGATAAGCCGATGGTATATTATCCCATTTCGGCACTTATGCTGGCCGGAATCAGGGATATCCTGATCATTTCCACACCTGCCGATTTACCCGGTTTCAGACGTTTACTCGGCGATGGCTCGGATTACGGGGTGAATTTTGAGTATGCCGAGCAACCAAGTCCCGATGGCCTGGCACAGGCTTTTATCATTGGCGAGAAATTTATAGGTGACGATGCAGCATGCCTGGTGCTGGGAGATAACATTTTCTACGGACACGGTTTCCCAACCATGCTCCGAAATGCTGCAAAAGACGCAGCTGAAAACAACCTGGCAACCGTTTTCGGATATTGGGTGAACGACCCGGAACGATACGGAGTGGCAGAATTCGATAATGACGGTAAAGTAATCAGCATCGAAGAAAAACCGAAGGAACCAAAATCGAATTATGCCGTGGTAGGACTCTATTTCTATCCGAACAAAGTGGTGGAAGTTGCAAAAAACATCAAACCATCCGCACGGGGAGAACTGGAAATAACGACTGTCAATCAGGAATTTCTGAAAGACGAGCAGCTGAAGGTTCAACTTTTCGGACGCGGATTTGCCTGGCTGGATACCGGTACATTCGATTCGCTGGCGGAAGCATCAACCTTCATCGAAGTGCTCGAAAAACGGCAGGGCCTGAAAATCTCGTGTCTCGAGGAAATTGCATGGCGCAACGGATGGATTACCGACGAACGACTCAGGCAGATAGCTCAGGGGATGATAAAAAATGAATACGGACAGTATTTGATGGGGTTGTTAAATTCTGCCCCCTCCATCTCCCCAAAAGAATGAGCGTAAGAATACTGCGATGAAAAACAGCAAAGTTAACCGCCATCTTTTCAGAAGAATTCAAAAACTACGTGAAAAATTTGATTGAAAAAAGTAGTTGGTTTTAAACAAACGTATTTCCTGATTTTTTAAAACATTGAAAAAACGCTCTCATTTCTCCTTCAGGGGTTAAGGGGCCTCAAAAATAACGAAAAGTGCTCTCTATTTCCCCCTTCGGGGGTAAGGGGCTGATAAATTTATGAAAATAATTGATACAGAAATAGCTGAAGTGAAGATTCTGGAACCCGATGTGTATGGCGATCATCGGGGTTATTTTTTCGAATCGTTTTCGCAGCGGGAGTTCGAAGAAAAAGTGTTTAAAACGGAGTTCGTACAGGACAATGAATCAAAATCGAGGTTTGGCGTATTGCGGGGGCTTCATTTTCAGAAAGCTCCTTACGCACAATCCAAGTTAGTTCGTGTGGTTCAGGGAAGCGTGCTCGATGTGGCGGTCGACATTCGCAAAGGTTCGCCCACGTTCGGAAAGTACGTGGCCGCTGAACTGAATGACGAGAACAAACGTCAGATGTTCGTTCCGCGAGGATTTGCACATGGATTTGTAGTGTTGAGTGAAACGGTTGTCTTTCAGTACAAATGTGATAATTATTACGCTCCTCAGTCCGAAGCCGGAATAGCCTGGGACGATGCAGCATTAGGTATTGACTGGAAAATTCCGGCAGCAGAAATTCTGCTTTCGGAAAAGGACAGGAATAATCCTTTGTTGAGCGAGGCGGATGTGTTGTTTGACTATTCAATCAATTTATATGAGTAAAAAAATTCTTGTTACCGGAGCAAATGGGCAATTGGGAAGTGAATTACGTGTGCTGTCAGTGAATTCTAATCACGAGTTTCTCTTTACCGATGTGGCCGAACTGGACATTACCAATCGGGAAGCCGTTGACAATTACGTGTCGGAACACGGAACTGATATCATTGTTAACTGCGCTGCATACACCAACGTGGATAAAGCCGAGGACGATACAGAAATGGCGGATAATATCAATCACCTGGCGGTGAAAAACCTGGCAGAGGTAAGTGCAAAATACAAACTGATACTTATTCACATCTCGACCGATTACGTGTTCGACGGGAGCAAAAATACGCCATATCTCGAAACCGATCCTACAGCCCCGCTCGGAGTTTACGGCCGTACAAAACTTGACGGTGAAAAAGCGGTGACAGATTCCGGGTGCGATTATCTGATTATCCGCACTTCGTGGCTGTATTCTTCTTTCGGGAATAATTTTGTGAAAACAATTCGACGACTCACAGCCGAAAAGGATAGTCTGAAAGTGGTTTTCGACCAGGTA
Organism: Bacteroidia bacterium; assembly: GCA_009929445.1. Classification (GTDB taxonomy): domain Bacteria; phylum Bacteroidota; class Bacteroidia; order Bacteroidales; family Paludibacteraceae; genus UPXZ01. The sequence continues at coordinate 16,880 of SAAL01000015.1, read as the reverse complement.
GGAACGCCTACGTATGCCGCAGATTTGGCAAGTGCCATTCTGGAAATAATCGAAACCGGAAAGTACAAAAGTAATTCGGGCATTTATCATTTCTCCAACGAAGGAGTATGCTCGTGGTATGATTTTGCAATTGAAATCCGGAATCTGAGCGGCAACCTGTGCGACATTCAGCCCTGCCACTCGGCCGAATTTCCAAGCAAAGTGAAACGGCCGAATTTTTCTGTTTTAGACAAAACAAAAATAAAAGAAACGTTTGGGTTAAAAATACCGTACTGGAAGGTTTCGTTGAGAGAAATGACTTAAATCTTATTGAAAAAATCTTACAGGCTCTCGATAAGGAATTTACATTCAAGGTGCATCGCACCTCCTTTATGGTAGGAAAAAGATTTCAAAAAAGAATACGTAGGTGCATCGCACCTCTTTTATGGTAGGAAAAGATTTCAAAAAAAAATATGCAGGTGCATCGCACCTGTTTTATGGTTAATATTATGGCAAACACAAACATCATGAAAACATTCATATCATAACTATTTACTACCATAAAAAAGGGGTTACACCCCTGAAAATCTAAACCAAACTATTTGCTACCATAAAACAGGGGTTTCACCCCTGAATATCTTATATCTCACAAAAATGCAAAAAACAATTTTGTAATATAAATTTGATAAAAATTATTTCATAGAATATGCAGGTGCATCGCACCTCTTTTATGGTAGAAAAAGATTTTAAAAAAGAATACGTAGGTGCATCGCACCTCTTTTATGGTAGGAAAGATTATAAAAAAGAATATGTAGGTACGTGGCACCTATTTTATGGTAGGAAAGAATTTAAAAAAGAATGTATAGGTGCATCGCACCTCTTTTATGGTATGAAAGATTTCAAAAAAGAATATGCAGGTACGTAGCACCTCTTTTATGGTAGGAAAAAGATTTTATAAAAGAATATACAGGTGCATCGCACCTGTTTTATGGTTAATATTATGGCAAACACATACAGTCAGGTAAACATTCATGCCGTTTTTTCCGTAAAAGGACGAAAGAATTTAATTTCGGAATCACTCATGGATGAACTCTGTAAAGTAATAAGTGGAAAACTCCTTGAGAAAAAACAATATCCATTAGCGGTTGGAGGATACAAAGATCACATTCATGTGTTTTTCGAATTAACAATGACAATTACAATTGCTGAGATTATGGATATTGTGAAAACAAATTCGTCAAAATGGATAAATGATAATCGAAAAATCTCAAGTCATTTTGAATGGCAGAAGGGATATGCCGCATTCAGTTATTCAAAAAGTCAAAGAGACAATGTGATAAAATATATAATTGGTCAAAAAGATCATCATAAGAAAAAAACATTTAGAGAAGAATACATGGAATTGTTGAAGAAATTTGAAATTAAGTATGAGGATGCATATTTGTTTGAGTTTTATGAATAACGGTGGCTAAACCATAAAAAAGGGGTTACACCCCTGAAAATCCAAACCAAACTATTTGCTACCATAAAAAAGGGGTTACACTCCTGAAAATTTAAACCATAACTATTTGCTACCATAAAACAGGGATTTCACCCCCAAAAATCATTATTCGAAACCAATTTAACAAAAATACTGAAATGAAAAAAAACGCTAAAAATATCCTCATCACCGGAGGTGCCGGATTTATAGGCAACCATGTTGTCCGTCTGTTTGTGAATCAGTATCCGGATTACCGCATCATCAACCTTGATAAACTTACGTATGCCGGAAATCTGGCTAATCTGAAAGACATCGAAAATGCTCCGAATTACCGGTTTGTGAAAGCTGATATTTGTGATTTTGAGCAGATGCTCCAAATCTTCAAAACGTATGAAGTTACAGATGTAATACATCTGGCTGCCGAAAGTCATGTGGACCGAAGCATCAAAGATCCGTTCACATTTGCACAGACCAACGTAATGGGAACCCTGAGTTTGCTTCAGGCTGCTAAGGAAATGTGGAAAGAAGACTACGCTGCGCACCGTTTCTATCATATTTCAACCGACGAAGTGTACGGAGCGCTGGAATTTGACGGCAGCATGTTTACCGAAACGACCAGTTACGATCCACATTCGCCTTATTCGGCCAGTAAAGCCTCTTCCGATCACTTTGTACGCGCATTTCACGATACTTATGGTCTGAATGTGATTATCTCCAATTGCTCGAATAACTACGGTCCATATCAGTTCCCCGAAAAACTTATTCCGCTATTTATCAACAATATACGGCACGAAAAACCGCTTCCCGTTTACGGCAAAGGCGAAAACGTGCGCGACTGGCTTTATGTGGTGGATCATGCACGCGCTATCGACGTGATTTTTCATCGGGGTAAACCGGGAGATACCTATAATATCGGCGGATTCAACGAGTGGAAAAATATCGATTTGATAAAAGTGATGATTAAAACGGTGGATAAACTGCTCGGCAACCCCGAAGGACATTCGCTCGGCCTGATTACCTACGTCACCGACAGGGCAGGACATGATTTGCGCTACGCCATAGATTCTACCAAGCTGAAAAACGAACTCGGGTGGGAACCCTCGCTCCAGTTTGAGGAAGGAATTGAGAAAACCGTGAAATGGTATCTCGAAAACCAGGAATGGATGGACAACGTGACCAGCGGCGAATATGAAAAATACTACGAGAACATGTACGGAAAATAAATCATCTACATGGTAATATCAGAAAGCGCTTGCATTTGCAGGTGCTTTTTTTAGGCTGAATTATTAAAGTTATGTGCCTCATCCATACTTCAGTATTCGGCCTAAAGATCCAATAATACAAATTCTAACCATCAAAATCAAAACACCAGAATAACCTGATTCGTTTCTGAAAAAAAAGTTGTATTTTTGTCAGTTGAAAATATCCGATTAACAGAATACAACAAGCATATAGAGCATGATAAAAGAAAATGTACTGAAAAAAATTGAACAGCGCGAAATCGTTGTGGGAGTGGTAGGCCTCGGATATGTAGGATTGCCGCTTGCCGTTGAAAAAGCCAAAGCCGGATTCAAAACCATCGGTTTCGATGTGCAGGAAGCAAAAGTGGACATGGTAAATGCCGGTCATAACTACATTGGCGATGTGGTGGACGACGATTTGAAAGAAATTGTGGGGAAAGGAATGCTTTCGGCCACCAACGATTTCAGTTTTATCCGCGATGTTGATTTTGTGGCTATTTGCGTGCCCACGCCGCTGGATATGTACCAGCAGCCGGATATAAGTTACGTGAAATCATCTACCGAATCCATTGCCCGTTATATGAAAAAAGGTACGATGGTGGTACTTGAATCCACTACCTATCCGGGTACTACGGAAGAACTCGTCAAACCAATTCTTGAAGCAGGTTCGGGGTTGGTATGCGGTGAGGATTTCTATCTCGGCTTTTCGCCTGAGCGGGTCGATCCGGGAAATTTGATTTACAAAACAAAAAACACACCCAAAGTTGTGGGAGCCATTGGAGACGATGCACTGGAAGTAATTGCAGCCATGTATCGCGCCGTGCTTGATAGCGATGTTCACACAGTTTCGAGTCCGGCAATCGCCGAAATGGAAAAAATACTTGAAAATACCTATCGCAACATTAATATTGGTCTGGTGAACGAACTGGCAATGCTTTGTCATAAAATGAACATCAACCTCTGGGAAGTCATTGATGCAGCCAAAACCAAACCTTACGGATTTCAGGCGTTCTATCCCGGACCCGGACTGGGAGGACATTGCATTCCGCTCGATCCGTATTATCTTTCGTGGAAAGCGCGTGAATTCGGATTCCATACTTCCATGATTGAATCTTCGATGATGATCAACGACCGCATGCCCGAATACTGCATGGAGCGAGCAAGCGTTATTCTCAACCGGTATAAAAAATCGTTGAGTGCTTCCAAAATCCTGGTACTCGGCGTGGCTTACAAGCAAGACATCGACGATTATCGTGAAAGTCCGGCGCTGGCAGTGATAGATATTCTGAAAGGAATGGGAGCAGAAGTGCTGTTTTTCGATCCTTATATTTCAGAATACAAATACAAGGGAAAAATTCATCAGGGAGAAAAGGAAATGACAGCCGAACTGCTCCAATCTGCCGACCTGGTGATGGTTACAGCTGCTCACACCAACGTGGACTATGATTTCGTTCAGCAACAGGCTACATTTATTTTCGATACCAAAAATGCGATGAAAGCGGTGAAAAACCGGGAAAATATTGAATTATTATAAAACCCTATATATCTCCCCGCCTGAGGCAGGCAAACCAAAGGAGACATCTCAGCTTATTAATTTAAAAACTTAGAAAATAGAATATAATATAAATCAGAAGATTAAGCCTCCTTTTGGGGAGGTTGGAGGGGCTTTTTATGAAAAGAATTTGTGTAATAGGCGGCGGTAAATGGGGTCAAAACCACATTCGTACGCTTTTTCAGATGGGAAACCTGGGTGGAATTGTTGAGGCAAGTGCAGCGCGTCTCGAAGAGCTGCTGAAACAATATCCGGTAGCCGGGTTTTCAAACCTCGATGAGGCAATCGCTGCTGGTTTTGATGGTTATACCATAGCTGCACCGGCACCGCTTCATTATGAAATAGCCAAAAAACTGCTCGAAAAAGGACAGCACGTACTGGTGGAAAAACCGATGACCTTGTCGGCCGAAACTTCGCTGGAACTCGTGGAACTCGCTGAGAAAAACGAAGCTCAGCTGATGGTGGGTCACGTACTGCTGTTTCACCCCGCTATCCGGAAAATCAAGGAATTAATTGACTCGGGAAAAATAGGCCAACTTTACTACCTTTATTCCACGCGCTTGAATCTGGGAACAGTGCGCACCGAAGAAAATGTTTTCTGGTCGTTTGCACCACATGATATTTCGGTTTTGGATTATTTTGTTGGTCATCCGGCCGAACAAATAGAATCCAAAGGAACCAAATTTCTGCAAAAGAACGTGTACGACTACACCATGACTCAGCTGACATACCCGGGCAATGTACACGCACATATTTTTGTGTCGTGGCTGCACCCGTTCAAGGAACAACGGTTGGTGGTAATCGGTAGTAAAGGGATGATTTCATTCGACGATTCATCGGCGGAGAAAGAGATTCAATTCTACGACAAACACATCGAATTTGATCGGGGTATCCCTATTAAGATAGAAAATCCGACCGAAATCATTCCCTACGACAAAAAACAACCCCTGGCCGAAGAGCTGAGATATTTCGTTGAGAATCTGGATGGAAAAATCGAAATAGCCGACGGACGCTCGGGCTACGAAGTGGTGAAAGTGCTCGAAAAAGCACAGGAATTGATAGACGAGGCCCCCTAAATCCCCCACCATAGGCGGGCAAGCCCACCGGAGGACTTAAAGAAAAGAATCCCTAACCCCTGAAGGGGGAAAATCGCATTCTATGTGAACTTTTGAAATTGTTTGCAGAAAATATAAAGATAGCACGTCTTCCATCCCCTTAGAAAATGGGGTGTAGGGGGATTGAAATCTCAGTTGAGTTTTCAGCAGGTCTTAATTCGTGAAATTCGTTCTTAATTCGTGAAATTTGGAAAACTCGTATTATGGAAAAACAATATTTCGTACATGAAAGCAGTTACGTGGATGAAAACGTAACGATTGGTAAAGGAACCAAAATCTGGCATTTCTGCCACGTACAAAAAGGAGCCGTGCTGGGCGAAAACTGCTCGCTCGGACAGAACGTAAACGTGGCCAACAACGTGAAAATCGGCAATGGAGTACGCATTCAGAACAACGTTTCGGTGTACGAAGGCGTGGAGATAGAAGACAACGTGTTCTGCGGACCATCGTGCGTTTTTACCAATGTGACCACACCCCGTTCGCACTATCCGGTTCACGGCATTTATGCCAAAACACTGATTAAATGGGGTGCTTCACTCGGAGCCAATTCCACCGTGGTATGCGGACATACAGTTGGCCGATGTGCACTGATTGCCGCCGGAGCAGTAGTAACAAAAAATGTAAAAGATTATGCATTGATGGCAGGTGTACCTGCACGACAGATTGGTTGGGTATGTGAGTGCGGTGAGCGTCTTGATAACTCATTTAAATGCCAAAAATGTAGTAAAAAATACAAAGAAATAGAAACAGGATTAATTGAAATTTAAATTTACTTATCTTTCAATTGGGTTAATTTTGTACGTTAATCCTTACATCAGCATAAAACTGCGACTTATTGTGCTTAATAAAAACATATAATGAACTTAAAACTTGTACACAATGAATTACAAAATATCCTTTCGGGAACGAGCGGCAATAGCTACGATGCAGTTATCCAAGCAATTGCCCGTTACCTTAGAAGAAGCAAAAGAACAAGCCCAACGGCTGAAGAAAAACACGAAGACAAACCTGAAGAAACAGCGAAATTGATAGAATACGCTAATAAACACAATCTGTTTTACGAATTATTATCAGAAGATAATTATATTTCCGAAGGAGCAGAGCAAAAAGTGTTTATGTTTGGCCATGATGCTGTCATTAAACTAAATGATTCTATTTACTATGCTTCGTGGGAAGATTATTTTCACAATTTATTGCTGCATAATTATTTTTTTTCAGATACAGCTTATTCTTTTTTGGGTTTTTATCTAAAAGAAAACGTATTATATGCTGCTGTTAAACAGAGTTTTATAAAAACTGACGAGCAAACTGATCTGACTAATGTGAAAAGTTTTCTTGTTGCGAATGGTTTTGAAAATTCAAAGAATAACGATTATTATCATCCGGAACTTGGAATAATTTTGGAAGATTTGCATGATGAGAATGTATTAACCAAGAATGGAATCCTTTATTTTATTGACACGGTATTTTATATAAAACCAGAAATTTTTTGGGAAAAATTAAAAATAGATTAAAATATAAACACTATAACTTTTTGTACAATTCGCAAATCCAATTCGTGTAATTCGCTTAAATTCGTGGAAATTCGTAAAATTCAAAAAAAATGCAGTTTAGAGATTTAAAAAAACAATATCAGGTCCTTAAAACAGACATGGACCAGGCAATGCTTGATGCGGTGGCATCGGGTGCGTTTATCATGGGCAAACAGGTGAAAGAACTGGAAGCCTCGCTGGCCGAATATGTGGGCGTAAAACATTGCATCAGCTGTGCGAATGGCACCGATGCCCTGACGCTGGCTTTGAAAACATGGAATATCGGTGCAGGAGATGCCGTTTTTGTGCCCGATTTCACCTTCTTTGCTTCGGCTGAGGTCATTTCGCTCGAAGGAGCCACTCCGGTATTTGTGGATGTGGATGCCGATACCTTCAATATGGATGTGAAAAGCCTTAAAGAAGCCGTTGAGAATACGGTGCTCGAAGGAAAATTAACGCCGAAAGTAATTATTACCGTCGATTTATTCGGTTTGCCGGCCAACTATCCTGAAATCCGCGAAATAGCCGACAATTATGGCTTACGCATACTCGAGGACGGTGCACAGGGTTTTGGCGGAGAGATAAACGGGAAACGTGCCTGCAGTTTCGGCGACATTTCCACTACATCCTTTTTCCCGGCCAAACCGCTCGGCTGCTATGGCGACGGCGGAGCTGTGTTTACAGATAATGACGAGTGGGCAACTATTCTGGATTCGCTCCGCGTACACGGAAAAGGTTCGTTCAAATACGATAACGTGCGTATCGGCGTCAATTCCCGCCTCGATACCCTTCAGGCTGCTATTCTGAATGTGAAATTCAACGCTTTCAAAGCATACGAAGTGGCAGATATTAACAAAGCAGCGGATCTTTATACCGAAAAACTAAAAGGTGTGGTAAAAACTCCAATTATTCCCGAAGGTTTTTATTCCAGCTGGGCGCAATATACCATCACACTTGCCAACCGCGAGCAACGCGACGGATTGCAGGCGTTTCTGAAAGAGCAGGGCATCCCCACGATGGTTTACTATCCCAAACCAATGCACGAACAGACTGCATACAAAGCGCTTGGATACGGCGAAGGTGCTTGTCCGGTAACCGAACACCTGTGCGAAACCGTGCTTTCACTACCGATTCATCCGTACATTACGGAGGAAGAAGTGCAACTGGTGTGTGAAAAGATAAAGGAATATCTGGCGTAGATTTTTTTACTTTTTTCCTATAATTGAAGTCATCTTGACTTTTTCAAAAAGCTGAATAATTTATTGTTTTAAACTACGAATGACACTAATTGCACGAATAAATTCGTATTTTTCGTGAAATTAGTAGTTAAAATTAAAAACATATGGATCTCTTTTATTTTTTATTATTCATTCTGAGTTGAAATTAATAAGTCAAGACGAGTTTATTTATCGGAAATCAATGAACTCGCTGGACTTCTGTTTTTTTAGAAGTACACAGGGCACTGACGCTTGCAGCGGCAATGACCGTGTGTAATTCAACTAAGCAAAATGCCGCTACAAGCGTCAGTTTACTGTCTCCGAAGTCAGGATGACCTCAACATAAAATGCATTTACCTGCGGCGGTAGATGCTTTTTTTGTTGCAAATCGGCGATTTATCTCAATCTCCCAAAAAATATTCAACGGGATTCCTGTTGCGAAAAACGAGATTCCTCCTGCGTTCAACGGGATTCCTATTGCGAAAAATGGGATTCCTCCTGCGTTCAACGGGATTCCTCCTGCGTTAATCGGGATACCTACTGCGAAAAACGAGATTCTTTCTGCGTTCAACGGGATGCTCGGATTTATTTTTCAATAAATCGAATATATTTCGAAAAATACATTCAGAAACTGTCAAAATGACATTTCGTGAAGATGTAAAAATGTCCGGTTTTGACAATAATTGTCAGATAAATAGCTAATTTCTAAGAAAGTGGACATTTTGTCATATTGATTTTTAAGCAATGAAAAAATAAAACATTTAAATGTTAACGATGTATCTTCAGAAGTGTCTGTAGGTTAGAAAGTTAAAAATAAAAGTTTAAATAATTGAAAAATGAATGGCTATATTGTTAATAATATAGTATGATATTTGCTTTAGCTATGCCAATGCAACGAAAATGGGCAGTTGCTTTTTTATGTCCGTTTTCAGCGCAAAAAATAACCCGAACCTTTATGGCAAAGATAGCGACCTTTGTTCGGAAATATGAAAAAAATACAGGATCATTTCGTTTAGTACGTCCGTTGGCAGGTTTTTTCTATTAAGGTTCACAATATTAACAATTTTAAAACGTAGAGAATGGAAAATTTTATTCCCTTAGTATCTAAAACAAAAAAAATCGAGTTTGGACGTGCTTTTGTCAATTGCTTAGGTGTTGTCGAAATTCACAATCCGGAGAAGTTACAAATTTCTTCGGCTTACGAGAGTGCAAAAAAGGCGCTGCCCCTGGCGGCAGAGCTGAAAGTGATTAATCTGAAAAAACCGCTGACGAAGGAACAGAAGTCGGGTCTCAGCACTATCAGGAAAACGATTAAGCCCTTGCTTAGTCACCTGAATTCGCTGAAAAAAATGCCCGATGCTGAAAAATCGGCTGACGTGACGAGGGTGTACGATTACGTTGACCTTCACATGCGTGGTTTGTCGAGAGCAAATGTCTACAAGCAGTTTGCACTGATAACCAATATGCTCAATGGCATTGATGAGCAGCCCGAGTTGAAAGCCAGCATCCAGACATTGAACCTGACAGCAACTTTTGAGGTCATCCGGAAGGATAAAGAAACACTCGATGTTATTTATAACGAAAGGCGTAGAGCTCTTTCGGAAAATCAGAAAGCACGTACGATACAGATAAAACGTACGCTGTACTTTCATCTCCGTCAGTTGTCTTCGGCTATCGAACTGGCTCAGATCGAACATCCCGAACTTGATTATACTCCTCTTATCAATGAGTGGAACAAGGAAGTGGAACAATGCAACACCAGCCGCAAGCCGCGTGTTGCATCCGGTGAATCCGAAGAATCTCTTGAAACAGCCGTCGGCAGCTCTGAATCAGACAATATGATTCCGGTTGACTGATCGCTGTTTTTTTAGTTGATAATTATTCATTCCAATCCACAAAGCCCGCGTTCCAGTACGTGGGCTTTTTGCTGTCCATTAGTGGCCCATAGTGATGAAATGATAATAGTGATTTTGAGGTTTATTGGGGGAATTGTTGTAATTTTGTGGAAAGAAAAATATAAAAAAACCAATAGTTTCAAATTAAATATACCATTTTTCGTATCTATTTATCCGAAATATGTTATTTTGTATGTTTTATATATGTTCAATTTGAAGTTAAACGAATTTTGGAGAAATATTTCAATTGTATCAGGTGGATATGTTATAAGTCAGCTTATTGTAATAATTGCTATACCAATTTTGTCAAGAATCTATCATCCTGAAAATTTTGGACTACAATCAATTTATTTAAGCTTTGCACTTATATTAGGTTCACTTTTTACTCTGAAATATGAGCTTCCTATTGTATTTGCAAAAGAAGATAAGGAGTCATTCTCATTAGTGATCTTAACAATCAGTTTTTCTGCACTTTTCTCGTTAGTATTTTTTACACTATTTCTGTTTTTTGGAGATTTAATATTTAACTACTTAGATTTAGAGAATGATTTGATATTAATATTTTCGATTTTTGTTACAACTCTTTTGATTGGACTACTTTCTGCATTACTTCAATTTAATAATAAAAAGAAAAAATTTTCTGTTTCATCTTCAAGTAATATAATTCAATCAGTTTCAAATGCACTTGGAGCCATATTATTTGGCGTTTTCGGCGTTCTTAAATATGGATTAATCTATGGTTATTTGTTAAGCTATTCTTTTAGTGTGATTTTTTTATTTTTTTCTAATTATAAATCTTTGTTATTTCATTATAAAGATTATGCAAACATAAAAAATTTTAAATCAGCATTTAAGGAATATGTCAAATATCCAAAAATAATATTACCAACAACATTGTTTTCAATATTAAGCGCTCAAATTATACCTATTTTATTGCAGATATTATATACACCTACTTTTGTTGGATATTTTGCAATGTCAAATCGTTTGTCACTGCTTCCCTCGATTGTGATAGGTGGAGCTATAGGAAGTGTATTGAGAACAGAAGTGTCAATATTAGAGAACGAAAGCAAAAGTATTAGTCCTTTATTTCTATCTTTAGTTAGAAAGATGTTTGTAATAGGTATAATTTTATACTCTGTTCTGGGAATTATTTCTCCCTGGTTATTTAAGTTTGCTTTAGGAGAATCATGGTATAATGCAGGTATTTTAAATCAATCTGTTGTCCTATATGCATTTTCAATTTTTATGACTCAGTGTTTTTATGATATTTTATTAGTAAAGAAGCAATATAAAGTCTATTTTTATATACAATTATCTTTATTTGTTATTATAATTTTCTCATTACTACTCGGGAATTATTTGTTCAATAAAAATCCATATCATACAATATCTTTTATGGCAGGATGTGTTTTTATAGTTTTAATGGTGTCATTAAAGATTATTTATAATTTTTCTGAAGATTAAATATGAATTATATATTTGAAAATATAGACGAAATTACATATACGGATACACAAAAAGAATCTGTTTTCAAGAAAACAGTATTTGCAATTTTCTTCATTTGGATGTATCAATATATACATTTAAATTATTTAAGTGAAGTGTGGAGTTATATGAGATATTTTAAAAATGAATTGGACTTTAACCAAGTTATTCTAATGTATTTCTTTTCATTGTTTCCAATATATTTTTATTCTGGACTTAAAAGAATATCAAGCTATTTCTCAATAATTATTTTTGTAATGGCTTATATACCCATCATCATAACCATAAATTACAATAATACTGAAGAATTGGGATCTCAAACTGTATTGCTTAATGAAGCTGTCTTGTCTTTGTCTATGTCTATTTTCTTTTTAATTGATAGAGCCAAGTCAATAAAATCAAAAGAAATTAATTTTAAAATCCCTTTTAACTGGTTTCATTTAATTGCAGGGATCATAACAGGATATCTTTTATATAAATTTTCCGGGAACATGAGATTTGTAGGCTTTGCAGATGTTTATGAATTGAGATTTGAAAATTCTGAAAATTCTGATTCTCTTTCTCAATATTTCACCATGTGGGCAACATACTTTGTTTATCCAATTTATTTTACGATAGGATTGGTGGGGAAAAATAAAATAAATCTGATTATAGGTATTATCGGACATATCATTATTTATATGATTACAGGAGCAAAGGCAAGTTTATTAATGCCTTTGATTATTTTTCTATTTTATTCTGTGTTAAAAAAAATCAAATATTTTAGTTTATCTCAATCACTATTGTTTTTCATCGCCTGTTTTGCTTTACTTCTTTTTTGGGTTGATATAGACGCACTATTTGTGACCCGCTCAGTTTTTCTTATGAGAACTTTAAGCATGCCGGGCTATTTGTTTTCAAATTATTTGTCATTTTTTTCTACCCATCCAAATACGAACTATTCTCATATTGGATTGGTAAATTCTTTTACCAATTCTTATCCATATGGCAATGATCCTATCGGGGTAGTCATTGGTAATTATGATAGTACAAATGCAAATGCGAATGCGAATTTCTGGGCAACTGATGGAGTTGCAGCTCAAGGTATTATTGGAATAGTTATTATAACAGTAATAATGTTTTTATTTTTATTGTGGATCAACTCCTTGTTTAAAAATAGACAATCGATATTTTATATATTGGTTTTTACCGGCGAAATTTTTTCACTTCTAAATGTTTCTTTTTTTACTACGTTATTATCCAGCGGCTTATTGTTTTTGGTCTTTATTTTAAAATTTTTTGATTTCGATAAAGAATTATCCCGATATAAAAAGAATACTTATGAAAAAACTGTTGATACTGATTTAATATAGAGATTAATTTTTCGACGATTTACTCCTTTATGTTTAATTCAAAAAAATAAAATATGAGATTTGTCCACATAGAAGATTTCTTTCATCCTGATGCAGGATATTAGGTTAATATACTCGCTAAGCTTCAGGTTGAGCAGAAATAGGGGGTCAAAACAAAATCTACCTTCTGTTTTTTAGAACTGATACTAATTTATTATCTCCAAATTTTCAAGTAATGAGTAAAATCTTTGAAAAATTATAGAGTAGGATTTAACGATTTTGTTGTAATTTATGCGGGTGAATTAGACAAAAAAAATGAGAGGAATATTTAAGCAGAATAAATAAAAAGTAAATTCAGAATAAACAGTAATAGGAATGTTATTATTATTATTATTAAAAGAAACTTACCTATTAGAGAATATTGTGTTTTCTATAGAGTAATTTAATAATACTAATCATATTGAAAATAAAAAAAATAATCAAGACAGATTGAAATGAATATCCTTATGCTATGTGATTTTTTTGGTGTTGGCCAACAATATCAAGAAAATTACTTATCCAAATATTACAAAAAACTTGGTCACAATGTGGTGGTGGTGGCAAGCACATTTGAAGATATTCACGATTATTACAATAACAGATATAAAGTAAAGAAAAAAAAGAATGAAATAATTGATGGGACAAAAATCATTCGGTTATCCTACTCCATCAACTTCTTAGGTAAGATAAGAATGTTTGGTAATGTAAGAAAGATTTTACAGAATGAGAGGCCGGATGTTATATTTGCTCATGGTATTCACCTCAATCTAATGGATGCTGTTTGGTACAAAAAAAGTATAAATATTGAATGTAAAATAATAACTGATAGTCATGCCGATTTTAGTAACTCAGGAAATAATTGGTTATCTTTACATGTTTTGAACGGTATATTTAGAAAATATTTTCTGAAGTTTCACAAAAAACATATTGACAAACTATATGCAATTGTACCTGAAGGCATGAGGTTTATGAATGATGTTTTTGGAGTTCCATGTTCTGATATTGAACTTTTACCTTTAGGGTGTGATTATGATTTGTCCGAAGAAATACGGAACAGAAAAAATGGCCAAGAAATTAAAAAGAAATTCAATATTAGCAACAACAATTTCATAGTTTTTACCGGAGGAAAGTTAAAGAGGATTAAGAAAACGGATATTTTAATAGATTCCATCAAATTAATAAAGAATGAAAATATTCTTTTGTTAATAGTTGGCAGTGCCGATTCCAATGATATAGAATATGAAAATGAGCTAAAAGAGATGTCAAAGGATTGTAATATTCGATTTATGGGATGGATGAACACTCGTGATATACTTGAATTAATGAGTATTTCAAACATTGCTATCTTTCCAGCAAGCCAGTCAGTTCTTTGGCAACAGTCTATTGGAATGCATTTACCTCTAGTAGTAGGAGATGTAGGAGGACAAGATGCGTCCTATTTAAATAGGAATGGGAATGTAATTGTAATACCAAAAGATAATATTAATTCGGAGTTTATAAATAAGTTATTATCCGAATTATTTCATAATCCAACTAAATTAAAAGATATGAGTAATGGCGCTAAAAAAACAGCAGAAGAATTTTTAAACTACGAAATTATCGCAAAGAAAACAATTGGACAGTAAGAAAATAAATACATCATAAATGCTATGCATATAAAAACTGTTTACGAAATAAATTTTCAAAACAATGGAGATGACAGAGGATTCCTTACCTCAATCGAACAAAATTCAACTATTCCCATCGATATAAAACGCATTTTCTATATGCACCATGTAACACAGGACAGAGGTGGGCATGCTCATATTGATACCGACCAGGTAATAATACCTATTTCCGGATCTTTCAAAGTGAAAGTTTTTGATGGAAAAGCTGAAGATATTTACATCCTTAATGATTGCACAAAAGGGATTTTTACACCGAGATTAATATTTACTGACTTGTATGATTTTTCTCCAGATGCTGTTTGTCTTGTTTTAGCCAACACTCACTATGATATGAAAATGTCATTAAGAACAAAAGAAGATTATATAAACTATATTGAAAATTTAAAATGATAAGAAGAGAAAAAATTTCAGCCCCCAGAAGTACATTTTTTTGTTCGTCTCAAATAGTAGAAAATAAGTTTCAGTCATTCGAAAATTTTCTTAAATGGTTTGAATCAAAAAAAGAAAAGCACTTTAGTGTTGAACAAATCTCATTTGATAAGTTAGATCAATGGCATTTTACGCCAAATAAACACAGTTTAGTTCACAATTCAGGAAAATTTTTCAGAATAGAGGGTGTTCGGGTAAGAACAAATTTTTTGGGATTAAGAGTGTGGGAACAACCTATTATCAATCAACCTGAAATTGGAATATTGGGAATTTTGACAAAAGTAATTGATGGGGTTCGTTATTTTCTGATGCAGGCAAAAATGGAGCCAGGTAATATCAATATTTTACAACTTTCTCCCACTGTTCAGGCTACAAAAAGTAATTTTTCTCGTGTTCACAAGGGGAAATCACCTGCATATCTGGAGTATTTTGTAGATCCTTCCAAATCAAAAACCATAATTGATCAACTTCAGACTGAACAAGGAGGCAGATTTCTTCGAAAAAGGAATCGGAATATGGTTATTGAGGTATCGGAAGATGTTGAAATATTAGAT
Source organism: Bacteroidia bacterium (assembly GCA_009929445.1). GTDB lineage: Bacteria > Bacteroidota > Bacteroidia > Bacteroidales > Paludibacteraceae > UPXZ01. The sequence continues at coordinate 1,361 of SAAL01000015.1, read as the reverse complement.
GATTTTTGCTGGTTGACATTAGGGGAGATTAAACAGTTGCTAAAGATTGACAATTTTGTAAATATGGATGCCCGTTCCGTTATTTCAACGATTCCTTTTGTAGATGACAGTGTAATGGATATTCTATTACATAAAGATTTGTCCGAATTGAAGGAATTGACAATTAACGATAAAATTTACAGCGGATTTGATCTCGAGTTAATTATTTCGGCATGTTCACCAATAACAAATGTAAGCAGCAAAGACCAAATAATATCCTGGTACACATCCATGAAAGTTAAATATGAATTAAATACTGAACAGATTTCTTTGTCAGAGATTACCAATTGGACGATTTCCGAAAATAATATAAGTAATAATAATCGCTTTTTCTCCGTAATAGGTGTAAAAGTTATAGCAGGCACAAGAGAGGTGTCTACGTGGACACAACCACTCATTAAGGATGATAATATCGGTTTGTTAGGATTTCTTTTGAAAAAAATCGATGGAATATATCATTTTCTGGTACAAGCAAAAGTCGAACCCGGTAATATTGACATAATCGAATTATCACCTACCGTTTCTTGTTCCAATTATAAATATATTTCAGAAAATCCAGAATTTCAACCACCATTTATTGAGTATTTTATGAGAGAAAATTCTGATAATGTTTTGTTTGATATGCTTCAATCGGAAGAAGGGGGGCGTTTCTACCAAATGCAGAATAGAAATAAGATTATCATCATAGATGAACATGAAAACTTTGACATTCCGGATAATTTTTGTTGGATGACAGTCAATCAGATGATGGATTTTATGCGTTATAGTATGTTCAATATTGAAGCAAGGAGTTTAATTTCTTGTATTGACTTAAACAAGTGATATATGGAACTTTTAATTATTGGATATTCCAATTTATTTAAAAATAGAATCCTCCCAATATTGGATGAATTGGATTTTATCGATAGTATTTCTATAGCTAAGTACTCAAAACAAGATTGGGATGATGTCTATAAAAATATAAATAAGCCAGTTAAATTGTATGAAGATTATCAAACTGCTTTACAACAATTTAATGGAAATATTGCATATATTTCAACTACAAATCATTCTCATTATGAATGGGCTAAACGTACATTGCTTAGAGGTATAAATACAATAATTGATAAGCCTGCTACAATCCGATTGGAAGAAACTCAAGAATTGATAGAAATTGCAAAGGAAAAGAATATACTACTTTCTGAATCGGTTGTATATTTATATCACCCTCAAATTAAAGTATTAAATAATTCAACTTTCGCAAGCTTCATTTAACCCGCTTGCGGTAGGTTTTTGAAATTTAAGTATTTTGTAAGTTTTTCATTTTCAGAGAACAATTTTTC
>SAAL01000105.1 GCA_009929445.1 Bacteroidia bacterium | reverse complement strand
TGATGCGTGCCATTCAAGCCTCCGTTGTTACTTGGTTTTAAACGGATTTTAGCTTGTGGCTGGAAAATTGCTAGCAATTTATTTATAGATAAGCACTTATTGAGACGCATAACGTTAAGTTCACCGGCGCGCGATCACGCGCGTCCAGCGGAACGTAGTGGAGCGATGGTGAAACGCCTGGTTATACATATTTTATCTTTTCTCTTCAGACACAAGGCATTCAAAATATGGGCTATATTCCCTTATATCTAGCCAACTTTTATCAATTGAGTCGATTGATAACATGTACTTTTTTTCAAGACTGTGAATCAGGAATAAAAAGAATATAAAAATTGATTCAATTATTAAAAACATACATAGTAACAAGAAACCCCTTAATGAAACTATATTGGATATAATAATTTCAATCGACCACCCAACTTGAGGGATTGAATTTATTTCTAAAGGCATAAAATGTAGAGGATAAATTACACTTACAAAGAAACCAATTGACAGTAAAAGAATTGTAAATTTAATAGGTTTTAAGTTTAGTTTTGTTTTTATCAAGGCATTTAGTGTGACTTGAAATTCTTTAATCAAGGATTCACATTCAATCTTTATATTTATAATTTTATCTTTTTCTTCACTTACTTTATCCCATATTCCAGCAGGAGGTAAATTTGCTATGTTGGGCATTTTTATGCTTAAATTTGGACCTACGGGTGCATATAAAGGTGAGGACGATATGATTCTTTCTTCAAGATACTTCAAACAATTTTCTGTCCTAAATAGGCTTTGATCTATACTAAATAATTTTTCTAGTTTTTCTTCATCACTCAAGCCTTCGAATTCACCATTTTCTATTGCTTTACCTAGATCATAATCATATCTAATGTTTTGATGATCATGCCAGTTAAACCTATATACAGATATTTTATCTAAATAATACTGTCGCTTGATTAATAAACCATTAAGGGTATTTGATAGTTGTTCGTATTTATCATTTTCCCCTAACAATTTGGAGATGATAAATGCAGAAATTATTCCTATAAGAGCTGCACCACATTGTGCAAAAGCAGCAAAAAACCAGTTCCAATCTATTTGCATAATGTGTCAATTTCCATTTGTATAACATGAAAATCACCGGTTTATCCGGTGCATTTTCTGGTTGGAATTTAGCATCGTTTATTCAAGATTTGGCAATGCCTCAAACACAATATAATATCTGATTACGCATGAAACTCAGCCATCTTCAAAACCCGCGCTGGGAACGGCTGAGTTCTCACGGCTATGAAACAAAATCGCGGTATCAACTGACGCAGATTAAAGCGCCTGTTGAACCGATAGCAAAATTCTGCCAAATACTGAGGGAAATGTTTTTCACTGATAGCATGGAAGGTTCCTCGCAACGAGTTCTTCACGTTACCGATAATGGTGTTGACCCACTTGAATTCAGGGATCTTGACACTATCCGGCCCACCACCGGAGATTATTGCCGTATGGTCATACCAGGCACGGCCAATTGCTTTGAAACAACCAAGACCATCGGAGATAACGTGAGAACCTGGAGCCACATGTACGGCAGCCCAATCACCAACAGCCTTCAAGGAGAATGATCGTACACGAGTAAAAGGCATATTCAGCGGATGCCCTTCATCGCTAGTCGCCACGGCAGCAATAAACGGGATTTTGCCGGTGGCTCCTTGTCTGCGATTGCCGTCATGTTTTTTGCCACCCCAATAGGAGTCGTCAACCTGCACGAGACCGGACAGGGGCTGATTGTCGTCACGCAATTTCATGACCTGCTGGAGTTTATGCTTCATGAGCAGGGCGGTATTGCTGGCAACACCCAGTGTCCGCGAAAGGCTGAGCGCTGAAACACTGGTTTTGGATTGAGTAACCAGATAGATACCAAGGAACCAAATTGCAATGGGCAGTTTGGTGGAAGCAAAGATGGTCCCGGATGTCATTGATGTTTGGGTGTGACAGTGATTGCATTGAAACAGCAGGCGGCATTTCAGTTAACAGAACGAGCTTTGCCCGCAGGCAGGGCAGACAAAACCTTTGGGCCAGCGCCATTGGAAAAGAGCGTGGCGGCACTGTTCTTCGGTACCGTAGTGGTTGAAAAATTCTGTCAAACTGAGTCCGGGTTGAAATTGGATTTTGTCACTGGCCATGGTCTTGTTCCTCCCGTTAAGGTTTGGAACAGGCTACCATGGCAGGGGTATCACCAAGTGATCACCCCTCCCCTGAAAATGCGTTTAGCTGAGTTTGCTGCGTAATCAGGATATAATATGATGCTGTTACCTTCTCGAAAACGAAGTTAATTAAATCGCCATATTCTGAGAAAAGGTTGGAGACACTTCCCTGATTCAAGTTTCGAATATCTTTGCCGCAAGCAAGCGTCTTTGTATTTGCTTACGACTAACATTATTTGTTTTCAGTAACTCGTCCAAATCTTTCTGAGACACCAAGTCGATCTGATATGTATGCGCGGCTGTTACAACTTTTCTGGAATATTTTTTGGCATTGACTGCAACGATAAGCTTTGAAAATATTTTTCCTGATTTTTCCTCATACGCCGGTTTCGCGCCATGAATCTGAATCAACGGGTCAACGCTGTCATATTTTGGTATTGAGGTATGTTTGCATTGCACCAAAACATTTTGATCTTTTCCCAATATTACGACATCAGCGCCATGGTCATTTGTTGGAGTCAGAAACGCTTCTCCTTGAAGATGTTGGCCATAAAGTTCGGCGCAAAGGGCCTCAAATTCCTGCCAGCTCAAGAGCGGCAGATCTTTTCCCCTTAGAGGTCGCTCTTGATCTTCCTGATTGACAGTAGAACGAAAGGTTGCCGCTCCCATTTCTTCATTTGAAACTTCTTCTGGGGTGATCACGGCGTCTTTAAGGGTAACCTTGTTTGACAACAGCCTGTGCAGATTTACGTCAAAGGACTCAATGGAAGGATGCTTGAGTATCGGCAAATAGACATTGACATCCTTCGTCTGACCAATACGGAAAACCCGGTCTGAAGCTTGATCCTCTTTTGCAGGGTTCCAATGCCTTTCAAGATGAATAACGTTGTTGGCAGCCACGACGGTAAGGCCAGTGCCAGCCGCAATAGGCGACATAATGATTACTCCGAATCCTTTTTGGTCCTCGAAAGCGCTAATGATTCCTTTTCTGGTGTTCGCCGCAGTTCGTGAAGATGTTACAATTGCCTTCGTGTCTCCGTTGATGATCTCCACGTTGATGTTATAAATACGCCCAAGAGCTACCTTGAGAAAACTTTGCAATCTTTTGTTTATCAAAAAAATAATGGCTTTTTCGCCCTTTTTTCTCTTCTGGTCGAGGATATCAAGGAGGATTTCCAGTTTGCCGGAAAGGCGCATGAGATCAAGGGATTCCCTGGAATTCTTGGGGGTAGCAAGCATACCGCTGTTCAACAACAACGGGTGCAATGAAATTTCCCGCAGCTGATGCAATCCGGCGAGTATCGGATTCGGACCATCTCCCTGTTGTTGGGTCTCAACTACGGTATCAATAGTCGTGTCATAGCGTTGCAACTGTTCGCCATTCATTTCCTTTTCTAGTAAGGGATCATATCGGCAACCGTTTTCTTGGTGGATGTTCAGCCCCGAGAAGATGGTTTTTTTCGGCAGGCCGGGCAGGTTGTCTTCCTTGAGCCGCCGGAGCATGAGCGCGCCTACCTTGTTACGCAGGTTCTTCCCTATGGACTGTCGCAACTCTGGAATTTGCTCCGGCATGGCTTGCCGGATTGGCGTGATATATTGCTGTCTGAAATCCTGGTACGCACCTAATGTGCCTGGCCTGGCAGTATCCATCAGGCACCAAAAATCGCCGAGATGATTTTCAACAGGTGTACCGGTGGCAAGGAGCTTGAACCTTGCCTTCAGACCCTTCGCGGCTCTGGTCGCCAAGCTATTTGGATTTTTGATGTGCTGCGCTTCATCAAAGACCACAAAGGACCAGTCGACCCGGCAGAGTGAAAACTGATAGTCACGTAAAGTCTGATATGTGGTGAGCACTACTCTACGAGGCAAATCCAGACGGTCAATACTGAATTCTTTCCCGATTTTGAGTGAATAGCGGATAGCATTCTCCGGGATGGCCGGTGGATTATCAATGTTCAGCAATTCATCTGCAGCCTGCTGCCTGATTTCAATTCCTGTGCCCTCGATACGGAACTTGCTCAGATGTGCGTCTGCTTGCAATAGAACTACATCTAGAAAAGGGCTTGTATGAAACGTCTGTTGAATTTCCTCTTTCCAGTTCTCCAGCAAGGTGAGAGGTACAACAATTAGAACCGGGCGCTCCACGATATTCTTTTCTTTGCAAAGCCGGAAATACTCCGAAATCGCGACCAAGCCCATATAGGTTTTGCCAAGTCCCATATCATCGGCAAGCAATGCGCCGTGCAGGCTCTCCTCCCCATCCTGGAGAGATAGTGTCGGTTGGGCAAGTCCCAGTATCCACCGAATTCCTTCATCCTGGTGAGGAAACGGCTGCCTCTTGAATATCGAATAATCTATATGTGGTTTGTACGCCGCATCCTTGATCAAGGCCGGAATATTATCAGAGCCCAGTTCCAGCAGATCATCATTTGTGGCGATGTCAACAATTATCGGCTGGCCGTCTTTATCTTCCTTGTCGGGCGGTTGTTCTGCTGGCTCTTTCTCCTTCCCCGCTAAGTCATTAATTTTATTTTCGATACTTCTGATTATGCTATCAACCGCATTCGAGTCCGAAATATCAATTGTCTTTCCGCCGAACTCCACAACAGTCGCCCCGGTGCTCCGCGCATCATCAATCCTCTTTTTGGCTGATTGCAAATCATCTTCACATTCAATCGCCTTGTGAAGCTCAGCGGGCTGACATACCTGATCGTTTTTTTGCAGCGCCTTCTCAAACCAACTGATGCCCGACTCGTCGGTTTCCCCAAAATATGCGTGTCTAAAAACCGTAGCACCACGGACCCGCAAGGAGAAACCGGCATCAAGATCTACCAGGCTTGCATCGAGGAAAGCCGACGGAGACTCCAGGAACCGTTTGACCTGTGACTTCGGGATCAACCTATTCGAAATGATTTCATGAGTTGCCTTGAGCCGCTTTTCGTCCAGAACTACAATCTGGTCATGAATCCTTATCACGCCAATGTCGATGGCATTTGACAACTGGCCAAGTCGTTTCGCTATGCTTTCAGGGGTCGTGTTTGGACCAAAGGTCGGAGTAAGGAGGAAACAGCCGTCACCTTGTTGCGTGACTGCGACCCCTATCTTGTCCGGCTCCCGCACTTCAATCTTTTTGAAATGGGAAAGGTCGATAGCCATCCCGAGTTTTCGGGCGGCCTGCAGGTTACCGACCAGTTTCAGGTTGTGCAGTTCTGATTTGTTTTCCGTGGGAAGGTTCCGATGGGTTCTAAGGGCACTGAATGCCAACCATTCGGCATTGCTCAGTATGTACAACTCCTGGGGGCCGAATTGCAGACACGGCCCATTCAGATCGTAGTTGGGTAGTTCCTTTCCATCTAGCATGACCGGAATGATCTGAATGGCAAAGGCGCTATGGGAAGTTTGATTGTTGACCCTGACTCTAAAAGACCCGGCGAAAGATGGAGGGAATTCCAAGAGCAGTTTCGCCTCAGCATCCATGACAACCGCACATTCGGATGGAATAAGATACCCATTGGCGATCTGCTTGGCATAGCCTTGTTCTTCAAGCATCCGGAGGCATACGTATTGATGCAAATGCCAGCCGCCAGCCTCGCCATTCCTGCATTTTTCAAAATCATCAGTGGGCAGGACGAAATTCAATCCATCGCTGTCGGCAATCATCTTGAATCGGTTTTGGTCTTTTTCCTTAAAAACAAGGTCGTGGATGATGGCTTTTATATTCATGATGCTCAGAGCCCATAGCGGAACTTATAGTCCCGGTAAGAACCGGGCTCTATAAGTTTTTCTATGTTAGGTGATACACCTTCGCCTTGCAGGAATTTTATCGCTGCCGCCTGCCATGCGAGATCCGGGTGGTGCCTTACAGCCATAGGGGCTTTGGCGTGTTGTCCGAACTCATCCATATACAATTTTTCAAGTCCATAGCTCAGTTCATCCCTAGTAAAATTTCTCCTTGAATATTGTGCAATACCAGTCTTGGCCGGAAGTCTTGGAAATAGCCAGAGTTTGAAGTTGTGACTCCCTTCGAACATGTGGCAATGACCAATCTGCAGATAAATAATGGATAGGGATGCATCATTAATCTTGGCATATTCCGGCAGCTCATCTTTCCTGTAACTTCCACGCAGATACCGTTCGACAGAATTTCCAATAAAAAGCCGGGCGTCCTGTATCAAATCTTGATGATGGTCAAGAAGGCCCTCCAAAAAAGTCTTGCGGGCCTTGAACATACGCTGCAATGCTACGTTGCCTGAGCTTATTCCAAAATTGTTCAATGCTTCCAGGAAAAGCCTGAGGTCAAAACCATATAGCCACTTTTTCACCTTTTTCTGCCGGTCTATCCCCAGAATGGACCACCATTTGCGGAATCTTGAACTGGTATTCGGAACTCTCGGGTCTCCGGCAATGGTGAGGATTACTCCGCGCCATTCGTCACTGACTTCCTGGTCTGATGCTCGGTCGATCAAAATCGATAGGATTTCATGACCGAGCAAGCGCCCGTCTCCAGCAGGCGCGTCATATACTTCCGCTTTACAGACTTCGGCCAAAACTGCATGCCCTTTGCCAACCGGCAATTGTCGCAGGGTATCAAGATAATAGCGATAGCGGCAGAGCCTGTGAAATCTTGTATCGTGATAATTTTGCAGGGCAAGCTGTTTGAAGACCACATCGAGATCAACCCTGCTTTTCGTGGCATATTTGACGACATGCTGAGGTCCTTCGAGCGAGAAAAGCAGATCCCTGTTTCTCGATAAAATGGTGATTTCCTTACCTGGTCGGTCCCTCCCTTGAAATTCAAGCTCCATCCTCAATAACCAGCAGAAACTATCAAACAACTCCTTGTCAAATTCTTGCTCACCGCCAATCTGGTCGAAATACCGGAAGAAGACATTGATCAACTGGAACAGGCTAATCAGGCCGAGTCTTGGTTTGGGTGTATAAAGACAATCGAGAATCTTTCTCGTAACACGGACACGCGCACGAAACACCGGGTCTCCAAACAGATAGGTCAACGCCCGAACATCAACAGAGGACTTGATAATCCCAGGGATCAAATCCGCTCTACCTTTCATGGCAAGAGTCCTGATTCGCTCGCATGAGGCAAGGAATTTGTCAGAACCCTTGCCGGTTTTACCCAAAAGGTCGGCGATCCTTTTTTTGTTCCTCTCGAGTGAGGCGAAGTCAGCGGGGCGCCACTCGGGAAGCTGGAATTTCAAGAGAGGAAGTCGCACGGTCTAATCCTCAAGAAGTTTCTTGATATTGGTGAATTCTTCCAGTGCCGGTCGCCTCACTGTGAAACGAATGTCAATACGTCTGTTCTTCTGAAAGTCATTTTCGGTTTCCTGGATTTTCTGCACAGGCCTGGTCTCTCCGTAGCCGCTCACGGAAAACAACGGGGATCCACTGTGGTTTTTCAGTTCGTTCAGGCGCATTGATTCCGGCAAGTTTGTATTCCAGTAGTTCCACACTGAAATCGCCCTGAACGTGGATAGCCCCCAGTTGCCCATGTGACGGGGCGAAGGCCGCCGGTCCGTGTGGCCTTCGATGAAAATCGTGTCAAGATACTTCCATCGAGCCTCCTTGGTTATCGAAGCGTTAAGGACACGGCCGATTTCAAGTGCAGTTTCCTTCATCCCGGCGAACTCCGGGATTCGATATTCGTTGTTATCAAAAGAAAGGATATTCTCGGGAATACGCAGAACAGTATGGTTGTCGCTGATTTCAACATGGATGTTTCTTTTCCGCAGGTCCTCTTCGATCTCCCGCAGTATATCCCGACGCACCTGTTCTGCCCGTGCTATTTCCCGGATAGCGTCGTTGACTTCGAACTTTGTTACGGTAAGTTCAAGAATCAGTGCGAGCGATGCGAGGACAAAAATGACCAACAGGCCGGACATGATGTCGGAAAAAGAAATCCAGTATGGGTTCTCGTCATCGACAGTTGCATGCTGACTGGAAAACTTTCTGTTTCTCATGCGTGCCCGCCAATTTTGGTTTCAAGTTCATCCACTACATCGTTTAAGGCTCTGACCGCCCCCGTCATCAGTGATATATATTCATTGGTCTGTGAATTCCAAATGTTAAGCCTTTCTGTCGTCTGGCTCTGGACTTGGTCAGCATAGTTAATAAGAAGTTTCTGTATATATTCGTCTAGTTCAGTCACATGGTTCGTCAGAGATTTTCTGAATTCATCGAGATGCGAATGGACGATGGAAAAGCCACGTTCAGCGCTTTCCGTCGCCCCGCTCAATTTGGTCACCACCACATCCATTGATTTGGTAAGCTGCTGGTACCCTTCCAACGACTCCCGCAAGTCCTTGCTAACCATATGGTTTTCTTCTGCCAGATTGGCGGTAAGCTCAGCGGCCTTACCAATGTCGTCTGAGAGTTTTTCCGTCACCTGCCTGATAGCAGCAGCCATAAGGCCAAGTTGATTTGAGACCGACTGCATTTGTTTGCTGGATTCAACCATTTCCCTGCCTGCAGCAGTATTTGCCTCCGCCAAATGGCGGAACTTTTCCAGCAGTTCGGAAAGGCCCTTGTTGATCAGTTCGGATTGGTCATACTGCAAAGAGATCAGTGACTCAACTTTTGCGATGAGGTCGGTTTGGGTGCGCTCGAAGCCAGCCACGTTGTCGGTAAGGGTTTGATATCGCTGGTCGTGAAGCTCTTTTTCCTTCTCGATTTGGCTTGTAAGCTGACCGCCAATCAGTTCAATTACTTGGTTGCTCTTGGTGACCATTTCCTGCAATTGTTTCTCGAATACTGCGGCCCTTGTCTGGTCCCTATCTTCGGATTGCCTATGATGCTTATCCAGCTTTTCGACAAGCCCGTGAACCAGGCTACCGAACTTTGCCTCAAGCTGTAGTTGATGCTCTTCTTGAATCTTTTCACGTTCCTGTAGCTGGCTGACAAGCACTTCCTGGCTGATGCGGGATTCCTCTCGAATATTTTTGGCCTGTGCTTCGATGCTGGAAATGAACGTGCTCATCTGTGTTCCCAGATTTCCTATTGCGGCTTGGACATCCTTTGATGAGGCTTCCATCATCTGCCTTTGTGCGTTCCCTGCTTCGCCAACACCTTCAAGAAAACGATTGAGCAGACTTTCCAACGCTTGTTGAGAGCCTTGATGCGCATTGGTGACAAGGGATTCAATGGCAGGGGCCATAATTTTGTTAAGACTGTCTTCGAGGCCAGTACGGATCGAGTCCGTTGTCTGGTTAATCGCTTCCTGGAGGCGGTCGCCGATTTTTTCAGCCAACCCTTGTAAGGTCTCAGTGGAGACGCGATTGTAGTCAGCGATTTTTACGAGAGACTGCTCCGGGTTAATGCGCGGATAGAGGTAGTCTATCCTGTTCTGCAGCAGAGCGATTTCCTTTCGAATGTATCGCTCCATAATTTTTTCGAAAAAATTGAACAGTACGCTGGAGGAAACCCCCCAAACAGAGGTCAGAAACGCAACGGAAGCACCGCTGATCATGTTGCCGATGCCTTGTCGTAACACATCAACACCGGCATCTTGGCTGATCTCAAGGGTTGCAAGGCCCATGGTGAGACCTACAAAGGTGCCAATGACGCCAATAGCCGTAAGAAAACCTGGCACCGCCGCTAGCAGGCGATTTTCGGTCAGTCCTTTCGACAATGATTCCGTATTGAAAAAATGTGCGGCATCTAACGTGTTGAAAATGCGTGAACCATCTGGTGAAAAAACGAGTGTTTCATCAAATTCTTTCCACAGTTTGCCGTATTCTTCCCTTTTATCGGATAGGGCCTTCTGAGTGAGTTCTCTCTGGCGAGAAGCCAGTTGTTCCTGGGTGAGATCTCGGAGAAGCTGCTTGTAAAACCGAATGTGCCTGGCGGACGAAACACACTTGATAAGAGCGTAGAAAAGGGAAATGATGAAAGCCGCCAGGAGCCCTATTATGAAGAGAGCTGTCAGCCATTCGGCTGAATGAAGATTGCCAGCGAAGAATTCTTCAAAATCAGGAAATAGATTCCACAAGCTGAATGCTTCGTTCATTCCCGCCCTCCGTCCGTTTTACCGTCACCGACCGTTTGCCAAAGCTTCTGGATTATGCTCCGCCGCGCGAGAGACGAGGGCTTATCCTTGTCGTTTTTCCAATGCAAGACGGCCAAGGCAGATAAATTTGATTTGTTAAATGTCATTTAATTTTTTAACCAGTAAGTATATAGTTTCTTGCTAACTACGTTGCTTGGAAGATATCTGACAACGAAACGGCCATCTCATGGCACATCCCTAACCGGATAACACCCCATTCATCATGTTCACCGGAAAACTGATATATCCAAGCCACCATGGTCGCGGCGTCTTGCGACACAAAGACGGCTCCTCCGCAGAATTTGTGGGTTAGCGAGTAAGAGGTTGAACGACAACCACCTGATAAAAGAGGATTATTCCCTCATTCTTCGAGCGGAGACACTGGGATCGCTTGTCCGTACACCTTGGGCTGTTTGAAAAACAGGCTCCTCGACGTTTTGTGTGGATTTGATTCTAAAAAGATCAAATCCACACAAAACCTTTAAAACCAGCAAGTTGCAAAAGATCGGCCAACATCTGTAACTTGATTGAGGACGATTCAGCAGGGGGCTCTCATGCCTCTTGGAAACCAAGAAATGACGGCACGGCAAGATGTTAGCCCACTAGCGTGATGGCTACCTCTTGGCCCGATCCTCTTGTCTGTTTCGTGACAAATTCCACTCGAAATGACGAGGAGCCTCCGCCAGCACGCCAAACACGAAATCCGGGAGGGCAGCCCTGCCCTCCCGGATCGTGGTGTTCGTGGCGGCAAAAAGCCCTGAAAGCGGCAACATCCGCCCCGCTCAGAACTCCATCACAAAACTGTACACGCCCTCTTCCAGGTGGCTGCTCACCTTGAGGCCGGAGTGGTTGAACACCGCCTGCATGCGCTCGTTCTCGCGCAGCACCTCGGCGGTGAAG
>SAAL01000104.1 GCA_009929445.1 Bacteroidia bacterium | reverse complement strand
CGTATTCACATTCCTGAATCTGACATTACGCTGGTACGTATGTACCGGAGTTTTATTGAACCATACTGATGCCGCATTAGGTTAATTCAGTTCTGTACACATACGGCTTTATGTAAATTCAATTAGTAAATGCAACTTTGACGGCAGGATAGTATATATTATTCTTTTCAGAGTCAGAGAGGAAAGCCCCCCTTTTTTTTGCTACGATGGAAAAAAATGACAATAATTGTTCTCCGCCTAAAGTTCACATTTATGAGTCATTTAACCATTTATAGAAAAACAAATGCAAAATAGCCAGGAAAATTACTCAAATTTGGTTGGCATCTCTTTTTTATCAGATTAATATGTTTTTACCGTTATGAAGTGAAAAAAGAAATGAAATTATCATCATTCTAAATGGCTGGATGCCACATCTGATTGCTTTTTATTCTACTGTTTTTTCTCTGCACATAAGCATTATCAGCCTGTAATGCCCGATGATTCTTTCCGGGAATAGGTTGCAGCAAAAATGCCCTGCGGATACTCTGATGGTGAAAAATAATTCTTAACCAATGCTTGTCCAACTCCTCAGAAAAGTAATGACCTGGAAAAGAAATTCATCCGGTTTTTCAATTGTTTTATGATAGTTGGTAAACTATTTATAAGTATTATTGTTTATTTGTTACTGAAACAGCAAAATTAATTTCAGTTTTATAAATTAAAAAGTGTGTGAAAAAGAGTGGAATAAGTGACCGGAAGCAATTGTTTTTTTAAGCACAAGATAAATAATTAACGCACTTGCCATGAATTCAATTTTTCAAATCAAAATATTTCGATGGTATAAATTCAATAAAAACATTCAGACGTATGAAAACAATTAAATGCTCCTTATGCCGGATTTATTCGGTCATGCTGTTAATATCCATTGGAATTGCCGCAACGGCACAAGACCAGCTTCGTCCCGGTCAACCCATTGGCGGAATTATAGTGAAAGGCGGGAGAAATCCCGGTGGCTCAATGCTGTTGTCCTTCAACGGCGGTACAACCTTACCGGGCTCCAATCTGGAAAACAGCGATATCCTCGGAAATAGCTGGAATGTGAATGGCAATCTTTATGTGCCATTCTGGTACAGAAAAACAGCCGGTTTGTTTCATACAAGCATCGGGATGAATGTGGGATTCAGTTATTTTCAACTAAAAAACCTCAGTCAGGAAGGTGTCACCAGTGGATATAACACATTGGGGCAGGCAGCTCTTCCTCTTTTAGAAAGAGAGAATGATGCTGCCACACGTGCCGGATATTTAGGTGAGGGCGGATTACAGGCAAATCTTTCATTTGGTAAAATTACTTTTTCCCCGATTCTCAATATCGGATACCTGGCATTTCAGGGCAGTGAAAGCAAAATCAGTCAAGAGACTACACTTGGCGATCAAAACTACACGTTTGATCTGTTTAGTCAGAAAAAAGAAGCCTTAAAAAGTGTGGTGTTGATTCCCAAGCTGCGCATTTCTTATTTTCCGGGAAGAATCGGACTATTCGCTGAAGCAAATTACACATCGGGCGGTGAGATAAAAAACACAACAAGTACGTTCAAACCAAACGGCAATCCTGTTCGTGAAAACTACTATGATTTGAAACAGATGCTTGCAGGTCAAAACGAAACAACTGAAACAATTCACAAATTCAGGGCTTTCGGGTTAAACGCAGGAATCAGTATCCCGTTGGGCGGGGAGCCGGCAAAAGCAAACATCAATACTTCGCGGAGCAATATAAAACAACAAATAAGTACAGACGATAAGGGCGGAAACACAGATAATCCCGGAGAGCCGGCAAAAGCAAACATTAATACTTCGCGGAGCAATATAAAAAATCAAATTTCGGCGAACACGAACGATTCTGCTCTTGACAGTATTGCTAAGGCTCAGCGAGTCGAAGTACAGGATGATTTCAACACCACCCGAAACAACCGCGAAGGAGCACAGATTTCGATGGTAAGTTCCGGCAATTCCACGGGAGGTATTATAGTAAAAGGAAGGAAGAAATCCGGAGGACAGCTTATTACAATAGTAACCGATGAGCAGGGCAGTTTTGAACTGAAAAACTTAGAAAAAGGAGTGTATGAGTTTTCGTTGACAAATCCGTCAAAAGCCGAAGCGCAGGACTTCAACACTACCCGAAATAATAAGGAAAGAGGACAGTTGGTGACGAATCCGCAAACGGGTGATACTACTTCCGAAAGCAACTCCAGTCAGGCCATAGGACAAGCGCAGGACTTCAATACCGTCCGGAGCAATCGGGAAAGAGGACAGTTGGTGACGAATCCGCAAACGGGTGATACTACTGCCGAAAGCAACTCCAGTCAGGCCATAGGACAAGCGCAGGATTTCAACACTACCCGAAGTAATAAGGACAGAGGACAGTTGGTGACGAATCCGCAAACGGGTGATACAACAGCTGCAAACAACCCGAATCAGGCCATAGGACAAGCACAGGACTTCAACACCACCCGGAGCAATCGCGATAATCGGTTGGTAACGAATCCGCAAACGGGTGATGTAACGACCACACGCAACCCGACTCAGGCCATAGGACAAGCGCAGGACTTCAATACCACCCGGAGCAATCGCGATAATCGGTTGGTAACGAATCCGCAAACGGGTGATGTAACGACCACACGCAACCCGACTCAGGCCATAGGACAAGCACAGGACTTCAACACTACACGAAGTAATAAGGACAAAGGACAGTTGGTGACGAATCCGCAAACGGGTGATACTACTTCCGAAAGCAACTCCAGTCAATCCATAGGACAAGCGCAGGATTTCAACACTACCCGAAATAATAAGGAAAGAGGACAGTTGGTGGCAAATCCCGGTACTCCCATTGGCGGAATTGTCGTGAAAGGTGGTAAAAATCCCGGAGGGCAGATGAAGAATTTTGTTGTTGACGATCAGGGAAACATCCGGTTTGAAGTGCTGGAAGCAGGGAATTACAAATTTATCATCCAAACGCCGGAAACAACCGATGGAAATAATCAAAATGCACGCGAACATGTGGGCGACCCTCATGAAAACCTGAATGGAAAGCACCTGAAAGACCTGAACAATTCAGAACGCAGCAAGAAACTGAAATCAAAACACGAAACGGCGAAAAATTCCATCAGCAACGTTCGTTGAAGAAAAAGCCGGTAACAGTGTTTTCATCGTCTGTGCGGCTAAAAGTACTATAGCAAGGGAAGTTATCCGGGTAAGGGTAGCTTCCCTTTTATTTTCAAATAAACCTGTTGAATAAGATTAAACTGGTTTTTATTTCACTCAAGAAAAGAGGCAGCCTGTGAAAATACAAGATTGAATGCTTCGTTAACCGATTGGTGATCGGAACTGTTTGACAAAGGGAAAGGATTCTCGTGAGAGTACGTAAATGTAAAATCGAGTAGGCTGATATTTCTGCGGGCACATTCATTCCCGAGCGCCTGCACTACTCCTGAATAAGGAATTACACGGTCGTTGACCAATGAAATTCCCTGAATGTTCGATGCCGGACTATTGAAAAACTGCTCCCGTTCTGCCTGTTTTCTTTCCGGTGAAATCATACTCCGAAAAGCTCCGAAACCTGTATCTCTGATGACAGAAGAGTTTAATTCGAATTCATTCAGGTAATAGTTGTATAACTTTTCGAATGCCTTGCGGTCCATGATACTGCGTGATACGCCCTGCATAGCGCTGAAAATGCTTCCGCCGCAAAATAAGAATAGTCGTGATTTTGAAAATAGCTTTCCGGGATTGGCCAGCAGGAGTATCTGAGCCAGAAAAGCTCCGATAGAATAGGCAAAAAGGTCTATTTGCGTATTGGGAGCAAACAGCGGATGCATTCCCGCACGAATATCTGTGCACAATGTCTCCAGGTCATGAAAAGTTTGTTTTCCGGAGGTGTAAAACAGCAGCGGATTGTTACTCAGCCTTTCGCTCAGGGCTACGTTTGCCAGGCTCACCGAGCGGTCATTGCCGGAATAATCTCTTCGCAGGTTGAGGAGCGAGAGCAAGGAGCGAGGGTCGGACCAGGATTTTGGCGAGCGGTTGATGTGAAAAGCAATGGGGAAAAGTATGACCGGTTTTCCTGTTTGTTCACACAGGTATTCTGCCCAGCAGAGGTACTTGTTCCAACTCCGTTCGTTCAGTCCGTGTAAAAGCAAAATTGCCTTGTCAGCTCTGAATCTTCCACGCGGAACAAAAACCGGATATCTGAACTTCAGATTTTCAGCAACGATGATTTCGTTGCGGTGAATGGAAGTTTCTTTGTGTCCGGCATCAAAACTGTTGCTTTCAAAACAGAAATTCTTTACATCAATTTTTGCATCGGGAAGGTGTGTATCCTTTTCCGGAGTGAAACAGGTATTTAGTTTTACATATCGGTCGGAATAGTTCATTCTTTAATTTTTATTTGAATTGAATGCAAAATAATAATATCAAAACAGGATGTGCAAAAAAAAGGGAAATCCATCCAATCTCAGGGGTTAAAAAGCGAGTTGCGGGATGAAAACCAAAATAGCGGGGTGAAATTTCCGGCCTGAAAACCGAAGAATGGATAATTTGACGTATTTTTGCACCGGATAACAGGCAACATCAGGCAACAGATGAATTCAAAATTTCCTCCATATCTTTACGAGAAAGGCAATAATGTCCGTCTGATTTTATTCACGGCATTTTTTGCCCTGCTTTTTATAAACATATTTCAGCCTTTCGGGTCCCGGGGCTGGTATCCCAAAGTGTCGGATTTGAAGTATTTCGTGTTTTCGAGTCTGATTATTCTCACCGGAATGCTGGTAGTGGTTGTAAGCCGGATGATTATGCACCGCTATACTCACCGACACAACATCAGCTACGTGCAGTTTGCAATCTGGATTTTGTGTGAGATACTGGCCATGTCGCTTTTCTACTCACTTTTTACCAAATTCATACCCAGCCAGGGTGCCGAAAGACAGTTCTCCGAGATATTCCGCAGCTGTACCATCAATACCGGACTCGTTCTGCTGTTGCCTTACTCCATTTCGTGGTTGTATTTTTCATGGAAAGAAAAAAACCGAATGATAGAGAAACTAAAGGCTGAAGAGTCTGCCCCCGAAGTTCATACCCGGCCAATGGTAGCTTTTATGGATGAAAAAGGAGAATTGAAAATTTCGCTGATGGTCGAAAACCTTCTTTATATCGATGCAGCTGATAATTATGCCACCATTTATTACCTCAATAAGTCGAAGCTTTCGCATTACCTGCTCCGAAATACGCTGAAATGGATGGACGAAAACCTCACAAACGATACTCCGCTGGTGCGTTGTCATCGTTCGTACATGGTCAACCTGGATAAGGTGAAAGTACTGCGTAAGACCAAAACCGGCATTTACATCGAACTCGATGCAGAAAATACTCCCGACATTCCCGTCTCAAAAACATACTACGAAAGGTTCATGAAAAAATTTTCGCAGTACTCGGTGTGATATTCCCGGGCGACCATCCCCAGTTGAGGAAAAAAATCCGGGTCAGTAAAATGTTTTTTTTTAGTGAATCTGAAAAAACATCTTTTTTTCTTTTAAAAAAGACTAAAATCAATTAATTATTTGCGTATTTCAATTAAAAGTTTTTCCTTTGCATAAAATAATACAAACAGGTAGTATATAGTGAAATTATCTAAAACATCGGAGTACGCATTGCGGATATTAATTTACATGGCCCAAAAGCCGGAAGAATTATATACCGCTAAGTTTCTGGTGGAGAAACTGAATGTGAGTGACAAGTATCTGCGACGCCTGATGACCGATTTGTCAAAATCAGGATTCATCAAAAGTACCCAGGGACGCGACGGAGGATATACTTTTGCCAAAGAAATTCATGGGATATCATTATACGAAGTGATTGATTCCGTTGAGGGTATGAACAAGCTGAACGACTGTGTACTTGGCTTCGACGAATGTTCGTGTACGAATCCCTGTGCCATGCACAACGAGTGGGTCGTTGTCAGAGAAAAACTGAACCAACTATTTACCGAAACCAGGTTGTCCGATCTCGATTTCGAAAGGATTTCACGTTATTAAATTTTTTTATGCAATAATACTACATATTAGTAGTATTATTGTAAACACGAACATAAACAAAATAACAAAAATAAAATACCTATCCCTAAAATAAAAATTCAGAATACACGACTTGTTCTGATGCATATAGGGTAGGGAATGATAATTAAAAAACTAACTTCTCTTTATTCCCCCTTCAGGGGATTAGGAATCAGATATTAAAACTACAAAAAAATGAAAACAATTAACTACAAAGACCTGGTAACTGCTCAAAACCCACACGGAGTAGATGCCCGAAAACTACATTCTAAAGACGATGTGCAGGTTGTACACATGCACCTGAAACCCGGACAGAGTCTGAAAAAACATATTACCGCCGTGAATGTGTTTTTCTATGTGCTGGAAGGTGAAGGAGTGGTGGAAATAGGAGATGAAAAACAAACCGTAACCAAAGATTGCCTTATCGACAGTCCGAAAGACATACCGCACTGCCTCTACAACGAAAGTACGACCGATTTCAGGGTGTTGGTGGTGAAAACTCCATCGCCTACAGCTGCACAAAACAGAAAAGCCATCGAAAATATGTTGAAACAATAGTACAATACTATGAATGCAATAAAAATTCTTGTTGATGAACACGACATCATTCTCCGAATGATAGATGTTACCCGAAGCATGCTGGCCGATACATCCACACTCAACACAGACCATGTAGAACAGGTTGTGGATTTTATTAAAAACTTTGCCGATAAATACCACCACCTGAAAGAAGAGGATGTTCTGTTTGTAGAAATGGAAAACCACGGCATGAGCCGGCAGAGTGGCCCGGTGGGAGTGATGCTGCACGAACACGAACAGGGCAGGGCATATGTAAAACAGGCAGAAGAAGGTATTCTCCAACTCAAATCTGGCGATATCCATGCAGCCGGGGCGATTAAAGAAAGTTTACTCAATTACAGCACACTGCTCACCAACCATATAAATAAAGAGAATAATATTTTGTACCCGATGGCTGAAAGATTGCTGCCGCAAACAGTGATGCTGGCCATGTCTGAAAATTTCGTTGAAGCCATTACAATCGCTTCAAACAATAAATTTAAACAAAAATACCTCAAGATGGCCGATGAACTCAGCCGTATTTATATGAAATAATGATTTTTTTAATAAAACATAACACGATGAAAACAAATAAACAAACAAAAATTGGTGACATTGTCACCCTGGATTTCAGAGCAGCCGAAATATTCAAAAATGCCGGCATTGATTTCTGCTGTGGTGGCAGTCAAACCCTCGGGGATGCCTGCCGTGACAAAAATCTGGATGTGGCTGCCATCGAAACACAACTGGAGCAACTCGAAAATTCTGCGCCCGACTCGTCGCACAGGTTCAACGAATGGAAACTCGATTTTCTGTGTGACTACATAGTGAACACCCACCATCAAACGGTGATGAATCTGTTGCCGCAGTTGACCTTTTACACCCAAAAAATAGCAGAAGTTCACGGCAATAATCATCCTGAACTGCTTGAAATAGCCGGTCTTTTTGCACAGGTGGACACCGAACTGCGCCAGCACCTCCTCAACGAAGAAGAAGTGCTTTTCCCGGCCATCAAAGAAGTACTGAAAACCAATTCCGACGAATCAAAAGGCACCATCATCAGCGAAATAACCAGAATGACCGGCGAACATGAATTTGCCGGAGGCGCCATGGACAAAATCAATGAGCTGAGCCGGCGCTATGCGGTGCCCGAAGATGGATGCAATACCTACCGTGTTGCATACAAACTGCTCGAACAATTTGAAGATGATCTGCATATCCACGTGCATCTGGAAAACAACATTCTGTATCCAAAAGCGATGAAATTATCGGTATGAAACGGTGCAAACGGCTGAAAGTATTGATGGTGAACGGTTCTTAAATCCGGAAATTTAGGTAAACATAATTCCGGAAAAAAGCGTTTCATCTTTCAGAGTTAACAGCGACTTGCAGTTACAAAAAAAAACCTATCAACAATCAAAAAAAAATAGAATTATGAGTGAACTAATCAACAATTCACAGGACAGAAAAGAGAAGCTGAAAGCCCTGATTCTGAAACTTCACGAGGGTGAAACGGAGGAATCGGTACGCAACGAACTGCTTCTGACTCTTAGCCAGATACCCTACGGCGAAGTGGTGGAGGTAGAGCAGGAATTGATAGCTGAAGGCCTGCCGGAAGAGGAAATACTTGACCTGTGCGACTCTCATTCGGCGGTACTTGAGGGCAGGGTGGATCTCTCGGCCCTGAAACCCGTACCCGAAGGGCATCCGGTACATGTGTTCCGCCGTGAAAACGAGGAAATTCGGAAAACCACCAACGCCATATTTGCACGCCTGTCGGATATCATTCACGGAAGTGAAGAAAATCTGCATGAAAAAGTGCTGAATCTTCGCGGATTGTTCAACAGCCTGTACGATGTGGACAAACATTATCAACGGAAGGAATACCTGGTTTTCCCGTATCTCGAAAAACTTGAAATCACCGGTCCGCCCAAAGTGATGTGGGGCAAACACGATGAAATACGAGAACTGATAAAAGGAAGCATAGAAGTGCTCCAGGTGGACAGCCTTAGCAAGGAAGAGCTCGAAGCTGCAGCCGATATGGTGCTGAAACCGGCTGCCCGCGGCGCTCAGGAAATGATAACCAAAGAGGAAGAAATACTTTTCCCTATGGCGCTCGATGCACTGACCGAGGCCCAGTGGTATGAAATAAGCAGGCAATCCATCGAAATTGGTTTCTGCCTTTACGACCCCGAAGTGGACTGGCGTCCGGAATGGGTGGAAGAACAGACTGTCAACCAGTTGCAGAAAAGCGGAAGCCATATACAGTTGCCCAGCGGAAGTTTCTCGGCCGAGGAAATCATGGCGATACTCAATACACTGCCTGTGGATATGACATTCGTGGACAAAGACGACAAAGTGAAGTATTTCTCGCAGGGAGCCGAGCGCATTTTCCAGCGCAATCGTGCCATCCTCAACCGCGACGTACGCCACTGTCATCCGCCCGCAAGCGCACACATAGTGGATAAAATTATCGAAGATTTCAAAACCGGAAAAGAAACCCGTGCCCCTTTCTGGATCAATATGCGAGGCAAATTGATTCATATTGAGTACTTTGCTCTCAGAAATGAAAAGGGAGAATACCTTGGTACGCTGGAGGTTTCACAAAATGTTCAGCCCTACAGGGATCTGGAAGGTGAGCAGCGAATTTTATCCTATGCAAAAAAATAAATAAAAAACGATGATGGAAACACCCAAACTGATTATAAGTCCGAAAACGAAAGTACTTCAGCTTATCGAAGCATATCCACAACTGGAAGATATGCTGATTGAATACGTTCCGACTTTCCGAAAGCTGAAGAATCCGATTCTGAGGAATACGGTAGCCAAAATTACTACTCTGCAGCAGGCAGCCACCATCGGCAATGTGAAAGTGGAGGAACTCATCAACCTGTTTCGCGGCGTAGTGGGGCAGGATGCGGTGGAGTTGGCCGACGAAGTGACTCTGAACACTACTCAGCCCGACTGGTACGACGAAGACCGCATTGTCAACTCGCTCGATATCAGACCCATGCTCAATGTCGGTGAACAGCCCGTGAACCAGGTAGTATCCGATCTGAATAAACTCAAACCGGATGAAATCTACGAAGTAATAGCTCCGTTTATTCCCGCTCCGCTGATAGATAAAGCTACCAGCCTCAATATGGCACACTGGATTGAGCGAAAAGGTACAGAACTCTTTCTGGTTTATTTTTGCAGAAAATAAATGCACACTTCGGCAGTCAGCTGTCCAATCAGGCGGTTTCGGTATGATTTCGGAACCGCCTTGTTAGCTTTTTAAGATGAAAAATGATTTTAAGATTTTTGTTTTTTATTTACACAGTTTATTGAACAGACCCGAATTACCATAGTTTTTCAATACCGTAAGTTTAACGTGTGTTCGATATGAAAATAAGGACATCTACCTGAATGAAAGCTTTTTTAATTTCCCATAGGGAATTAATATCAATAGTAAAATATATTAAACAGGACCAAATGCCCCGTAGGGGATATATTCCCTACACGAAAAATATAATAGATAAATTCATTCTATTGACATAGATGTCCTACGGACAAAAATTATTTCGAACTCACGTTAAGTTTACTGAACTCGAAAAACCCGGTACTTTTAAACTTTCCAAAAATTACAAAACTCGAAAAACTCAGTACTTTTGACTTCCGTAACATTACGGAACGTAAATGACCTCGGTTTTTTAATTTCCGAAAATTTTCAGAATGCGAATAACCTCATTTTTTTTCACTTAATTGCCCATTGAAAGCCTGTCCCGATTTTATACCGGGAAACTTGATTCCGGAGGGGCAGGAATCAGACATAAATAAATATACACATGAATGAACCCTCAACACTTCACGAACGTATTGCCCGAATGACATTTGCCTCGGTATATCCGTTGTATCTGGCAAAAGTGGAGAAGAAAGGACGAACACGCGAAGAATTGCACCGCGTGATAGCCTGGCTTACAGGCTTTGATGACCAAAAACTGCAGGAGCAGATTGACACAGAAGCAACTTTTGAGTCGTTTTTCGATGATGCACAGCTAAATCCGAATGCAAACCTCATTACCGGCGTAATCTGCGGCTATCGCATAGAAGACATTGAAAATCAACTAACCCGAAAAGTGAGATACCTGGATAAGCTGGTGGACGAACTGGCTAAAGGCCGGAAAATGGAAAAGATTTTGCGGGGTTAAAAATTGGATTTCATCCGAAAAGTGAATGACATTCTTATTAATTAAAAGAATCAACGGGCAATGGCAAGAAGTTCAACTTTCATGAATCTCAGGAATAAATACTCATTTCCCGTTCACTTAAATCTCCTGTTCAGTTATTTTCATAATAAGTTATCAAAACAAACGCAGCTCTTCTTCCCGGGCAGCTGTTTGTATTGTTTACTATACTTTTCTCGTGGTGAAAAACCGTCGTAAAATTAAAGAACTACAGGAATCCGGTTCTTGTAGTTCTTTAATTTTTTTGGTTCTACTGGATTTCCTGTGAAATCATGTTTAAGTTACCATGAAAAAACAGGATTGCAATTCTAAAGTTTTCTGTTTTTCTATATCCTCT
>SAAL01000205.1 GCA_009929445.1 Bacteroidia bacterium | reverse complement strand
GGCTCGGCCCTCATTTTTATCCTCGCCGGACTCTCCCCGGACCCGCAGGTGAACGTGCCGGCGCACCTGGGAGGGTACCTGGGCGGCATTTTCTTCGGCGCGATTTTGATCTTCATTCCGGATCGATTCCTCGAAAATACCGAGCTCAATGTGGCACTCACGATTCTCTGGTTCGCCTTCTCGGCTTTCTGCTGGTTCCTGGCCGTCCAAAACTGAGATCACCCCTGCGGCGCAGAGGGAATTGAACCGCAGATTCCGCAGATTCACACAGATAATTGCAGCCCGCGGATCATTCCCTTCCGGTTCATCCCCTCAAAAAAATCTGCGCCCATCTGCCTCTGTGCCCGGCGGGCACACGCCTCGGAGAGGCGAATGTGCATAACCGTAGGTGCGGCTCCCGCAGGGAGACGTGCCTACGGTTAGAAGCGCTCCCCGTGCTCCCGCCTGAAGGGCGGTACTTCACAACCTGAACATCTCATTCAAAAAAATCTGCGCAAATCTGCGTAATCTGCGGTTAAAAAAATTTGAAAATAAACGCTTGCCTCCCTTCGAAAATCATCCACAATGCCGGGTGTAATTATTGTGTAAATGGTGGAAGCCCCTTATAAACTCGAAATAACCCAAATTATAAACGAATTATCGCGTGACTGATCAGCTGACAACGACGGATGCGATAGAGGCAAAATATGAACATGCGCCCTTTGGGGAAGTTTTCTGCTCAGTGGATAATTAATGGCAGTGGAAAGTGTTGTATCAAAAAAAAGACAAGAACCTGATATTTTATAAATATGGTGAGACTTATTAAGATTACTGTTTGTACCGTTGTTTCAGTATTTGCTGTTGGGGTACTTATTATCATTGGAACGTTTATTTATGGAATGACTATTTCCGAAAGATTAACGCCTGTTGGCAATTTTCAAAGAATAGTAATAGATCCCCCTCCAACATCATTGACTAATCTGGTAATGAAATATAGCTCGGGAGGAATGGGTGACTGGCGTGCAAGGTTTTTATTCCAACTCTCGCCAGATGATTTTAATAGAATAGTGGCCACAGGATTTACTACCAATTTATTTTGGAATAGGATGGACATAGAGAGCGAAGGTTTTGAAAAAAGAATCAACTCATGTTCTGGAACGAATGTATTCAGTGTCCCACCTCCATTGATATTTCAAATGGAGTCAGACGGTATATTGAAAATGCTAATAACCGATCAAAATACAAATTGGGTTTATTATGAGGCCAGACGTTAAAGAACTGTTTTACTCCGTGAGATGACCCTTAATAACACAAAATTAACAACCGCAGAATATGCTACTTACGATGGAGAAGGGAACCTGTTGAGTGACGGTGTGTGGGCCTGCACCCGGGATGGTGAGAATCGTTTGACCAAGATGGTCTCCACAAACTTAACAAAACACATCGCCTTCGAGTACGATTACAAGGGCCGTAGAATTGCCAAGAAAGTCTGGAATAATGCGTCAAGTCTGGCGATCCCGGGCTATGGGATGGCATCCATCCGGGATGCCCAAATTGGATGATGTGGGTGTATAATATAACCAAAGACGAAGATAATGAGGAGATAGTGAGAAAAGCAGCCCGATCTGTTCTTAAAGATATCGCCGAGAAAAATTCAGAATAATACATAAAATATTTTATGTTTAAAAAATTAATTTATTTTTATATATCACTGATAATTTGTATGTTGCTTTCCGCCTGTGGCGGTGATGCAGCTAAGCTGGAGAATCCAGAAAAATTGTCTGTTAAAGAACTACTAACCTATTTGAATGAGAATGATATTTTAGATGTACAACAGCAGAATGGTACTTTGCTTTTAGAACGGGCAGACCCAGATTCTTTGAAATTCGAAATACACAAGATATGTATGGATGAATTGCGATCAAGAGGGACTAATGCTTATCCTCAGATTATCACTGAGCTCAATTCACTTCATTATGGTGAAACCCCATCTCAGGAAGAAGAAAAACGAATTCGGACACTCGCGAATGTTTTTATTCTTTTTAGAACAAATATGACTCCATTTATTCCTGAATTGGAATCAAATTTAGAATCGAACAAAAATTATATTGCTGCCTCTGCAGGTTTTGCAGCGATGGGGCAGGAAGGGATTCCTTATCTATTGAAAGGAATGACAAACCATTTTGGGCCGGTTCGA
>SAAL01000204.1 GCA_009929445.1 Bacteroidia bacterium | reverse complement strand
TTTCATCATTAGGGCCATCTCGACAATGCTGACTATTTTCGTATTCGAATTGGCAGCATTCCTCCGAAGTATCTTGATCAGATTTGGATCAAGCCGAAAGCAGATATTTTTCCTGTTGTCCTTCATTGTTTCCTCCTGTTGTTTGATTTCCTCTACATCTATTTAGGCAATCTGCATGGGCAAATGTGAGGGAAATTGACATTTTTTTCGGTCGTAATGCATTTTATCGCTTAAGTTGCAGAAATTGTTGTAGAAAAATTTTCATTTTTTTTTGAACCTGTCGCAGGGGTCAAGATCGATATCAATCTGATAGGCGGAAAAAGGGATAGCCCCTTATAGGTCTAGTGGGTCTGGAAATCGGGACGAGCGAGGAAGACCCGCAGCAAATTTCAGAAATGAAATAGAGATAATGGGTGGTTAGCTGAAAGTTGCTGAGAGAGGATCTGCTGGGGATGGGAGGGATGGACAGCTGGGGATGGGAGGGATTGGGACAAGTATTAAGGGCTGAGGAGATTCTCGGAAAGATAGGGGATTGCTGGGGGTTGAGTGAGGATTGGGTAAACCTATTGGGTTGCTTATTTTTTCTCCTGAGGGTAGACCATCTGGGAATGTTTGTGGGAGTCGCTTTTGGGAGACTGAGTGGGTGGGAGTGGTCTCTTCTTAGGGCGGTTAATTGTGTACTGGATTGGCTGGGCCTCTTTTGAGATAAGGGTACGCCGTCTGATTGGATAAAGACACCATAGCGCACAGGAGCACTATCTGGATTTTGCAGACAAATTGAGGTCTCTGGCTTCCCGGATCGAAAAGCAGAAAAGCGCTATCCAGACAGAAGAGGCAGCCAAGACCGCCTTTGTCATGCCTTTTATTCAAGCGCTAGGATACGATGTCTTCGATCCTACTGAAGTTGTGCCAGAATTTGTAGCCGACGTTGGTAGCAAGAAAGGCGAAAAGATAGATTATGCCATAATGAGTGACGGCAAGCCTTCAATGTTATTTGAGTGCAAATGCTGCGCCGCAGACCTCAATGATTCGCATGCTGGTCAATTGCGTCGATATTTTCATGTCACTTCGGCAAGAATTGGTGTTTTGACTAACGGAATCAACTATCAGTTTTTTGCAGATTTAGATGAACCAAACATAATGGATAAAAAACCGTTCATGGAAATAAATTTGATTGATTTAGAAGATCAACTTATTCCAGAACTAAAAAAGATGACAAAGTCTTCATTTGAACTTGAGCAAATGTTGTCTGCCGCTTCAAATTTGAAATATACTAGAGCAATAAAAGGATATTTTGAACGTCAAATAACTTCACCTGATACTGACTATGTTCGCTTAGTGTTATCAGATATATACAGTGGTTTAAAAACTCAATTAGTAATCGAGCAGTTTACCCCTCTGGTGAAACAGGCTCTACAGGGTGTAATTAATGATAACATCACCTCGCGATTAAAATCAGCGATGAGTGCTAATCCGGTACCAGATAATTCAGGTAATGAATCAACCGAACAAGAACAGCAAGCTGAAGAATCAACGAAGGGAGTCGTTACGACCCATGAAGAAATGGAAGGTTACTACATAATTAGAGCTATTCTGCGTCAGGTAGTTGATGTAGACCGTGTTTCAATGAGAGATACTAAAAGCTATTGCGGAATATTGCTTGATGATAACAACCGTAAGCCATTGTGCCGACTTCATTTTAACACACAGAAAAAATATATCGGCATATTTGATAAAGATCGTAATGAAAGCAAAGTTCCAATTTCCAGTTTAAGTGATATTTATAACTTTACTGATCAAATTCGATCTTCCGTAAATCTATATGAAGAAAAATAAAAATGTAATTTTAAAATTATTTAGGTATTGGAAATAATGAAAATAATTTCAATTAGCTCTGTGTTTGTATCCTTACTTGTAACATCCTGCGCAACACCAAATACGATGCTAATCAATCCCAATTCGGGAGAAATTAGAAACTGTGCAGCTAGTGGATGGGGATGGATGGGGGCACCTATGGCAGTATCGGCTCATGATAGCTGTGTTGACTCATTAAAGTCTATTGGTTTTATTCCAGTAAAAGATATCGTTCCTAGTGAACTAAAAATTGATTCAAAACCTCAAGGAGCTAAAATTTTTGCTGGTCCAGAAAAAGAAAAGTTAAAGGAATTAGGTGCTACTCCTTTTAAA
>SAAL01000203.1 GCA_009929445.1 Bacteroidia bacterium | reverse complement strand
ACGCATGGCGGAGGCGTGTGCGAATCGAACACACCGGGACCGGCGTTACCGACCCCCACCGGATTTGAAGTCCGACCTGAAGCCTGATTTACCAAGCATTCGTCAATATGCCCTCTTTATAAACCCTTGCTATCACTGATTACAATATTAAGCTTTAGGACACCTTGTTTTTTTATACGATAGAATGTACCCTTTCATATGTACCCTATACGTACCCCAGAAACCCCGGAGGAGGACTTCAAATGGCAAAAAAATCAGGAAATCTTACTCAGAGCGATATCAATAAAGCAGTCTATACTGACCGGGAATATTATATCCGCGATACAGATGTAAGACAATTATTTTATCGAGTCAAGAAGGGGAATAAATTCTCGTGGGTCGTAAAGTACACCGACCCGGAGACAGGTAAAGGAAGAAGAAAATTCACTCTGGATGTGCCTACAAATGAGCTTGAAGCTGCCCGGAAAGCTGCTAAAACGTTCTTCAATGAACTGATCGCAGGAAATAACCCTGCACAAAAGAAAAAGACCCTCGCCTTAAAGTCCCTGACGCTCTCTGAAGCGGTCGAGCTTTATGAACCCTACACAAAAACATTAAAGTCCGGGGAAGGCGTAATGCAGGAATTATATAAAATCTGCAAGTGGGAAAATATCGGAAAAAAGCCGATAAACAGTATCACCCGAAAGGATATTAATCAATTCATCGAGGCGGAAAACAGTATCGGAAACACCCGGCGGACCATAAATAAGAAAATCACACTACTCTACGGCATGATGAATGCATTATATCAAAACGGAGACGTGAAACGAGAGGACGTAAAACTGCCCTTGAAGCCCAAAAAACAGGCGGAAACCGACAGCAATAAAAACCGCCGGTACTTTGAACCGGCGGAGAGGATCCGCCTTATCGAGACTTCAAAAGGAATGTCCCCGGCGTGGCTTTATACAGCAATTATAGTATCTTTAAACACGGGCCTCCGCCCCGGTTCTTTATTTAACTTAACCTGGGCTGACCTCGATTTTAGAACCTCAACAATTCAGCTTCAAGCCGGTTACATGAAAACAAAAGACCATTGGATCATTCCTATGAATAAAAAGACGTCATCAGCCTTAAAGGATTGGAAGAAAAAATGCCCGCAAGGACAAGCCTTAATATTTAAAGGCACTGAAGAAGCTGTCACTAAACAGGAATGGACGGACGCATTTAACGCGCTGGTTAAAGAAGCCGGTATTTCCGGCATGACGTGGTATAACATGCGGCACGATTTTGCCTCACAACTCGTAATGAAAGGGGTATCCCTCTATACGGTAAAAGATCTTATGTGCCACAAAAACATAACGACCACACAGGTATATGCACATCTCTCCCCGGATCTCAAGGCTGATGCTGTCGCGCTGCTGGATTCATTATAAGATTAAAAACTCCCCTTTTTTTCTCTTCAGCCAAAAACCGATAAACTCCACAAAAAGAGACGAGGCAGCCGAGATGACGGCTGCCTTGCGTCTTTCGTGGGAAATGAAAAGCTCGCCTTATATATTCTTTTTTGCAAGGGATAGTAACCTACTATGCACCCTTGCGGGCGCTGTAGGCTCAGGCTCCGCCCGAGACCTGTAAAAGAAAAAAGAAGGGGAGCTTTTTTATGAGGGATTTTCTTTCCGTTCGACTTAAGTCGCTTTATACAAACGCCGGAAAAACTTCAGCGGTCTCTCAGCTGTTCCATGATCTTCGGATTCGAAAGCCGGACTACATTCAAGATCCGGCGGTTCGCCTTTATTTTCCTGGGGTGGTCGGGAAAGAAACTCCTGTCGAACTGAAGGGGGAGGATATTGAAAGGCTTAAAAAAAGAAAAGACGGCCTGAAGAAGTATCTGCAGGACGTCGAAATGAAAATGCACGAACGGTTTGAAAGCATGGAACGCGGAAAAAATAAGCAGCATCAAAGTTGGCAGGTGAACACAAAACCGTTCAGTTCCGGAGTCCTGACTTTTTCAGAACTGGTGAATACCGTCGATATAGATGAATTGTGGAAATACGGATTAAAAGCGATTCAAGCTGTTGGTGAGAAATATAAAATAAAAGTGCTCTGGGTTGCCTTACACACCGATGAGACCACGCCGCATTTTCACTATATGTTTGAGAATTTAGACGCCAATGGCAGGACGTTTCAGAGTAAACTCGGCCGGGATGGCTGTTCGAAGCTT
>SAAL01000103.1 GCA_009929445.1 Bacteroidia bacterium | reverse complement strand
AAAAAAATCTTCCATCTCCGGCGAGGAGTCAGAAGATTTTCAATACCCTTTACCTGAAAAAAAAATTAAACGCGGGGTTTAGCTTCTTTAACCACCATTGCGCGACCGTCAAATTCTGCGCCGTTAAGTTCTTCGATTGCTTTTTTTGCAGCAGCATCATCGGTCATTTCCACAAAAGCAAACCCTTTTGATTTGCCTGTTTCGCGATCTTTAATCACTTTGCATGAAGTTACTTCACCGTACTCAGCCACTACACCCTGAAGGTCATTTTCCCGAACTTTATAGCTCAGGTTTCCAAAATAAATGTTCATAATTACAAAAATAAAAAAGATTGAATATAACAGATTTGATAAAACAGAAAGAGTATTGAATGCGGAAGGCTTAAAAAACAATTTTCATTCAAATAATGAAATTCCCGAAGAGAATTGACTGATTTAGAACCTGACGAAAAATACACCAACTATTTTCACAGCAAAGAAATACATTTTTTTTGAATCAACAAACAAAAAAATAAATATTTGAACTTTAATTCGTTGTCAGTTAAATTATTGGCTATATGAGATGCCACCATTTACACTATTTTTTTCCCGAAAGGCACAAAAGCCAGTTTCATAAGCTTAAAATGCTGATTACCAAATGGAATTCCAATAATTGTGATGTAAAAAAGCAGTCCGAGTCCCAGGTGTGTAAGTGCAATTGGCAGGCTGCCCACAAAAAACCAGATAATGTTCATCAATGCCGAAATACACCCCGAAGAAGTATCGTTTTGAACAATTTTTTTCCCGAAAGGAAACAGGGCCAGTTCGGCGAGTTTCAAAGTTTGCAGCCCGAACGGAATACCAACGATTGTTATCATCAGTGTAAAGCTTGCCAATACATATTCGAAGGCGATAAAAAATCCGCCAAATACTATCCAAATTATATTGCCGAGTGTGGTCATAATTGCAGCCCCCTAAATCTGCCAAAGGCAGACAGGTCCTCCAAGGGGGACTTTTTGAGTATTTATCAGGTTTTATATAAATAGAACTCGTCTCGAATTTTAAAACATCCTTTGGCGGATGTTTCCGAAAATAAGAGAATAAGTATAAATTATTCTATGTTTTCTTTTGTTTTAAGAAAGTAAAGATAACTTCAAATACAAAATCGAATTATCATATCGGTTAATGTAAAGATTTTCACCATTATTCATCTTATGCGCCAACCAAAAGTCCCCCTTGAGGGGGATTTAGGGGGCTGCTTAGGGTTTATCTCACCTGTCCATCCCCTTCAATCAGCCACTTGTAAGAGCAAAGTTCCTCCAGTCCCATCGGACCCCGGGCGTGTAGCTTTTGCGTGCTGATACCAATTTCAGCGCCCAAACCAAACTGAGCCCCATCGGTAAATGCCGTAGAAACATTGGTATATACACAGGCAGCATCAACCTGTGAAATGAAAATCTGAATGTTTGAAGCATCTTCTGAAATGATACATTCACTATGACCGGAACTGAATTTTGTGATATGATCAATAGCTTCCCCGATATTTTTCACCGTTTTCACCGCCATTTTATAGTCGAGAAATTCAGTTCCGAAACTTTCAGCATCGGCCGTTTTCAACAGATTTTCGGCGTAATTGCCGGCCAAAACCTCATAAGCCGGCTCGTCGGCATAAATGATAACATTTTTCTCGGCCATTTTCCTGCAAATCTGCGGAAGGTCTGCCAGTCGTTTCTCATCGATTATCAGACAGTCGAGGGCATTACACACGCTTACACGGCGTGTTTTTGCATTGAAAACGATGTTTATTCCCTTTTCCAGATCACCGTATTCATCAAAATAAGTGTGACACACGCCGGCTCCGGTTTCAATTACCGGAACCAGAGAATTCTGTCTTACAAAGTCAATTAAACCCTTCCCGCCGCGTGGAATAATGACATCTACGTAGCCTGTGGCATTCATCAGCTCGGAAGCAGCTTCACGTCCTGCAGAAAGCAATGTTACGATATTTTCGTCCAATTCGCTGTTTATCAGTGTTTTTTTTATCAGGTCTACGATGGCAAAATTGGAATGATAAGCATCGCTACCGCCTTTGAGCACACAGGCATTGCCGGACTTGAAGCAAAGCGAGAACACATCGAAACTTACGTTGGGACGGGCTTCATAGATTACACCTATCACTCCGAAAGGAACCGAGATTTTAGTGATTTTCATTCCGTTTGGCCGTGTGGATTGCATCAGTATTCTGCCCGTAGGCGAGGGGAGTGATGCCACGTTACGTACATCTTCAGCAATTGCAAAAATGCGTTCAGGCGTAAGTTTCAACCTGTCGTAAAGTGGATTTTCAGGCTCCGTTCCTGCCAGGTCATAGGCATTGGCTTTTAGAATTTGAGCGCAATTTTTATCGATTTCATCTGCTAAAGATAGCAGGAAAAGGTTTTTCCGTTCGTCTGAAACCAAATTCAGGGAGCGGGAAGAAGTCACCGCCTTTTGTTTCCAGTCATTGGTATTTTTGACATTCATACTCATTCTTTTTTTTTGATGAAAACTGTAATCAGTTTTTTAAACTCAGTGTATATTGAACACGTTGTTTTTTTACAGGTAATAATTCTTGCAGGAATACATCCACTGGCGATATGCTATAATAAATTCAGCACACGGTCCAACTCTTTCGACAGTATATTTTTGAAATAGTCTATTTGCTCTATTTCTTTCATTATTTGCCCTACCGCCGAAGCATCGTTGGATTCGGCTGCCTTTTTCATTTTGAGCAGCATTTCTTTTCTGTTTTGTATAATCAGAGCCAGCTTATATTCGTAGATGTATCGTGGTGCGAGTTCATTCAGCCGCTTATCGTCGGTTTCGAGCTCGCGGAATTTTGAATGTATTTTGCTCAGGGTGTATTTCTCGGTTATCAGGTCGGCAACCAGCTGGCTGACAGCTACATCCGGATGATTCAGAAAATGTTTCTCCACATCTGTTGCTGAATCTTTTGGCAGTAGTTTGTATTCGCGCAGAATGGTATCAAGGACCGGATTTTGCAAGCTCAGATTATCCGTTTCCAGTTCGTGAAGTATATAATCGCTCACAGTAACCGGGGTGCTATTCTCACCGTTTTCATCGGTGGATATAAATTGCAGGTATGAACCGTACTTAATGAGTACCCGGATGATATTACGTTCTTCATTTTCAAATTTTTGTGCCGTTTGTCCTGGTTTCTCACTTTGCTCAAGTTTTGGCTGTTGATTTGCCGCTGTTTCGGTTTCAGTTTTCGGAGTTAGTTTACTTTCAAGCTGTTTGTTTTTTATTTTAGCGATTTCGTGATAAAGCATTTGCTCGTTTACATCCAGCAGTGTGCTGCATTCCTTCACATACTCCGAGCGTATAAGTTGGTTGGGAATGATGGCTATACTCCGCACAATATCCTGCACCAAACCTGCCCTTTTTATCGGGTCGTTTCCCACTTCGTTGAGTAGCAGCGAAGTTTTGAAACGGATAAAATCAACCGAATTTTCCTCCACAAAACGGATGAAATCCGAAGCGTTGTTTTTGCGGGCAAAACTGTCCGGATCGTCTCCGTCCGGAAGCAGCAGCACTTTGATATTCAATCCTTCTTCGAGCAGCAAATCGATTCCGCGTATTGAAGCTTTGATTCCCGCCGGATCGCCATCGTACAGTACCGTAACATTTTCTGTAAAGCGGTGAATGAGCCGGATCTGGCCCGGAGTGAGCGAAGTGCCCGAGGATGCCACCACATTTTCGATACCACTCTGAAACATGGAAATAACATCTGTGTAGCCTTCTACCAGGTAACAACGGTCGTGTCTGACGATGGCTTGTTTGGCAAAGAAAATGCCGTAAAGTTCGTTGCTTTTATGGTAAATTTCCGATTCGGGCGAATTGACGTATTTCGCCAGTTTTTCGTCCTTTTTCAGAATGCGCCCGCCGAAAGCCAGCACTTTTCCCGAGAGGGAGTGCACCGGAAACATCACTCGGCCCCGAAAACGGTCGGCAACGTAATTATTCTCACCTTCGATAGTCAGACCGGTTTTTACTAAAAACTCCTTTTTGTAACCACTTTTCAAGGCATCTTTGGTAAAACCGTCCTTTTCATCGAGACAATAACCGAGCTGAAACTTCCGGATAATGTCATCGCGAAATCCTCTTTCTCGAAAATATCCCAAACCGACTGCTTTTCCGTCAATATGATTATGAAGGATATTGGTGAAGTATTTCTGAGCATATTCGTTGACAAGCAGCATGCTTTCGCGGTCATTCCGGGCAGCTTCCTCTTCGGGAGTCAACTCTTTTTCAACGACTTCGATGTGATATTTGCGGGCAAGGTATTTCAGCGCTTCCACATACGAGAGCTGCTCGTGTTCCATGATAAAATGGACGGAATTTCCCCCCTTGCCACAGCCGAAACACTTGAAAATGCCCTTTGCAGGTGATACGGTGAACGACGGAGTCTTTTCATTGTGAAACGGACACAGACCGAGCAGGTTCACACCCCGCTTGCGGAGCGTAACGTAATCGCCCACCACGTCTTCAATGCGCGCAGCGTCGTTTATCCGGTCTATGGTAAGTTGGTCAATCAAATCTGCCCCCTAACCCCCAAAAAGGGGGAATTTGTCGGTTATCACAGTTTTATCTAAAAAATATAACTTTTAAAAAACACAATTTTGAATTTTAGAAAACATTTGAAAATTGCTCCTTCCCCCCCCCTTTTTTTTTAGGGGGTTAGGGGGCTGCTCAAAATACCTTTTTCTACACTTTCATCAATCAGATTTTCGGCAAATTTCCAAAGTTCCTCTGATCCGTCCTTAATTGCCTTTTTTTTCTCAATCACTTTATCGTATTTCACATCAAATTCACGCCAGGTTCCGCCGTTGTTGGATGCGTTCTGGAGCAAGGGCTCGAGGCGGTCGAGTGAGCGGGCAAACTTACTTTCAGGGGTTTTCATCTCTTCAAATTCAATCCACAAATTAATAAATTCTTCAGCTTGTTCTTCAGGTAAAATTCCAAAAATACGACGGGCAGCTTTCAGTTCTTCATCAAAGTTATCGTGGCTTTTTGTCGTGTCATACGCAAACACATCGCCGCTGTCAATTTCCACGATATCATGAATCAACACCATTTTCATCACTTTTTCCAGGTCTATCGGCTCATTGGCGTGCCCGGCAAGAACAAACGCCATCATTGCCAGGTGCCAGCTGTGCTCGGCATCATTCTCCGGCCGGTCGCTGTTAATTAGTTTCGTTTTGCGGAAAATGTATTTAAGTTTATCAATTTCCCGGATAAATTCGATTTGGTTGAGCAAATGGTCCATTTTTCTGTCTTTTTTCTGAGAGATGATGTCTAATCAATCACATCCTTCACTTCCCGGAACGCCCTTTCCAGTTTCAGCATATCTTCGGCCATAAACCGGTAAAATTCCATCCATTGAATTCGGCGGTGTATGTCAATTCCGGTTTTCTGGCTGTAGATCCGGCAAACTTCGTTTCCTGTTTCGAGCCGATAAGCAAAATCCCAATTCAGCCCTTCGGGAAATTCCTCTTCCATCAGCACTTTGTAACGCTCAAACTGCTCGTATTTCGAAAGCCTATCGGTTTCGCTTGAATGATTGAATTCCAAAATAACAAAAGCACCTTCCCTGTTGGCATCGAATTTCAATTCCACCCCCTTCATTTTGGTATTGTAAAGCATAAATTTGCTTTTTCGCTTACCCAAAACCGGATGATTGGCACAGAACAGACCAAATCCTTCCCAAAAATCTTTCTTAAGTTGTTTAAGTTCGTCTTTGCTGTACATACTTGAATGGTCGCTTTGCCTGAGTTTGAATCAGTAGCAGAGTTTGATTTCTCAACATGCAAAACTACTCAATAAATTCTTTTTCTCAAAGATGAGAAGCTGAAAGCTTTGAGAAGTTTTCAACAAAAATCGGCTCTTTCGTGAACCGCAACACACGAGATTTGTTTTATTTTTAACTTTCAAACTTCAGTTTTAAATGAAAAAATGTATCTTTGTACGATTTAATCGGATTGACAGAGAGCAATCTTAAATTCTTGTTAACTTGTCAACTCGTTAACTTGTTTACTTTTTTTTATGTTAAGACAACAATTACAGCAGAAACTACAGCAAAAACTTTCACCGGCACAGATTCAGGTAATCAAGATGCTGGAAATTCCTACTCTTGAACTGGAGGAGCGCATTCGCCAGGAAATAGAGGAAAATCCGGTGTTGGAAGAAGGCTCCGAAAATGCCGAAACGAACGATGACCAGGATACAAACCAGGCTGATGAAGCGGATTCAAACGATGATTTTGACCTGGATGAATATATGTCGGACGATGATATACCTGATTATAAGCTCATTGCAAGCAATGTATCACGTGATGATAAACATGAGGACATTCCTTTTTCAGCCGGATTTACTTTTCATGAACACCTAATTGATCAGGTGGGGCTTCTGCATCTGAACGACCAGCAGCGAAAACTGGTGGAATACATCATCGGAAACATCGACGAAGAGGGTTACCTGCGTCGCGATGCCGGGTCGATGGCAGATGATATAGTATTTCAGGCCGGCGTGGAAACAAATGACGATGAGATGAAGCAGTTGATAAAAATTGTACAGCAACTTGATCCCGCCGGTGTGGGAGCTGCCAATCTGCAGGAATGCCTCCAGCTCCAGCTCGAAAGGAAGGAACCATCCGAACCGGTAAAAAATGCCAGAAGAATTATCAGCGATTACTTTGAGGAATTTTCAAAAAAACATTACGACAAAATCATACGCTCGATGAGTATGACGGAAGAAAGTCTGAAAGATGCGCTGGCAGAGATTACACGCCTCAACCCCAAACCCGGAAATGCGTGGGGCGGTAATGTGCTCGAAAAATCTTTTTCGACCATCGTACCTGACTTTATTATTGAAAATGACAACGGAGTCATTTCCGTACAGCTCAACAATTCAAACGTGCCCGAACTGAGAATTAACAGCACGTACAACGAAATGTTTGAAGATTACACGAACAATAAATCCAATCAGACTCGCGAAATGAAAGACGCCGTGATGTTTGTGAAGCAAAAAATTGATGCCGCCCGTTGGTTTATCAACGCTATCAGGCAGCGGCAGCAAACACTGCTCACTACCATGACTGCTATTGTGGATTTTCAGCGCGAATTCTTTCTGGAAGGCGATGAAACTTACCTCAAACCAATGGTACTGAAGGATATAGCCGATATAACCGGATATGATATTTCTACCATTTCGCGTGTAAGCAACAGCAAATATGTGCAAACAGAATTTGGAATATTTCCCGTCAAATTCTTTTTCTCTGAATCAATGACAAACGATTCGGGCGAGGAAATATCAACCAGAGAAATAAAAAAAATCATGCAGGAGTGCATTGATGAAGAAGATAAGAGAAACCCGCTCAACGACGACCGGCTGGTAGAGGTGCTGAAAGAGAAGGGGTATCTCATAGCCAGGCGCACTGCAGCCAAGTACAGGGAGCAACTCAACATTCCGGTAGCCCGGCTGCGTAAAGAAATTTAATTTCTTAATCGGCTTTGCCGGTTGATTTCATAATTTTTCAATAGTCGTCGTGTACTTTTGAATCAAAATATCCGGAAAAATTTCATTTTTTTCATTTTTCCAGCTATTACACAGCCAGATTGCCACTAATTAAATACCCAAAGGGTAAATAAAAAAAACGAAATGAATACATTCTTCAAAATAATCACTTATATTTTTCAGCCGCTTCTCATTCCCACTTACGGAATAATCCTTCTCATGCAACTTTCTCTTTTTCAGCTGTTTCCCACCTCTTATCGCTTATTTGCCATTGCCGGGACAGTGCTTTTTACGTGCATATTACCATCGTTGCCTATACTTTTTATGATGAAAAACCGGCAGATAAGTGATATTTTCATTTCTAAACGGGAGGAGCGTACCATGCCTTATTTGTTTTCGCTGCTGGCTTATATTTTCTGGGTGCTTTTCCTGTGGCGTACGCTGCAGTTTCCCATGGAATTTGTTTTACTTGCCATCGGTTCCATCGTGTCGGTTGTGCTGATGGTTTTTATCAACCTGAAATGGAAAATAAGCGCCCATACTGCCGGAATGGGAGGTTTGATCGGGGGCATCTTTGGAGTAGCTTTTGTGGCGGCCATTAATCCGGTGTGGATTATTACAGCAGCCATAATCATTGCGGGTCTGGTTGCCATTTCACGCATTTTACTCAAAGCCCATACACTATCGCAGGTCATTGGAGGATTTTTTCTGGGTTTCGCATGCGTTTTTATTCCGGTAATAGTTTATAACTTTTTATTCAAATAAAAAAATATGAATGATCAAATCAGGCAGATTGCCGAACGGCTTCGGGGTTTGCGCGAAGCCCTCGAAATGAATACCGAAGAGTTTGCCACCAGAGCAGGAGTGAATCAAACCGAGTACGAACGATACGAAAGCGGCAACTTTGATATTCCCATGAGTTTGCTCTTTGGAGTGGCTCAGACTTTTGGAATTGACACTACCGAACTTCTGGCGGGTGAAACTGCCCGGGCTTCGGTATTTTTTGTTACCCGAAAAGGTACTGGGATAAGTGTGGAGAGGAGAAAAGCATACAAATATCAGGCATTGGGAGCCGGTTTTACAGGAAACAAATCGGAAGTTTTTGAAGTTACTGTAGAACCCGGTGATAAGGCAATTTCGCTCAATTCGCATACTGGTCAGGAGTTTAACTACGTCCTGCAGGGAACTATGCAGCTGCACATCGCCGGCAATGATCTGGTGCTTTACGAAGGCGACAGCATCTATTTCGACGCTTCAAAACCTCATGGCATGAAAGCGTTGAATGGCGAAAAGGTAGTATTTCTGGCTGTTATACTCTAATCATTTCAAAAAATCATGATAGAGAAATTATTACAACAAACTGATTTTGAGAGTTTTGAAGATTTCAAAACTAACTACAAGCTGATTGTGCCCGATCAGTTCAACTTTGCTTACGATATAGTGGATGCATGGGCTGCCAGGGAGCCGGACAAAAAAGCGTTGCTTTGGACCAACGATCAGGGCGAATGCC
Source organism: Bacteroidia bacterium (assembly GCA_009929445.1). GTDB lineage: Bacteria > Bacteroidota > Bacteroidia > Bacteroidales > Paludibacteraceae > UPXZ01. The sequence continues at coordinate 2,592 of SAAL01000103.1, read as the reverse complement.
GCGAGTTTACTTTCGGCGAAATAAAAACACACACCGATCAGACAGCATCTTATTTTCAGACACTGGGGCTTAAAAAAGGCGATATCGTCATGGCTATTCTTAAGCGGCGCTACGAATTCTGGTTTACCATCATTGCCCTCCACAAAATCGGGGTAACCATCATACCTGCAACGCATTTGCTTACCAAAAAGGACCTCGTGTACCGAAATAATGCTGCCGACATTACCGCGATCATAGCTGTAGGCGAAGAGCCAATACTGAACGCCATCAACGATGCAATGCCCGAATCTCCAACCATCAGACACCTGATTTCTATTGGGCCTTTGGTTCCGCAGGGCTGGGAAGATTTTCACAAAGGAAAACAAAACGCACCTGAATTTGTACCGAATCCCCGGGTAAATAAAAATGATGACAACATGATCATCAGTTTTACTTCAGGCACCACCGGCAATCCGAAAATGGTAACACTGGATTACCTGTATCCGCTCGGGCACATCATTACGGCCAGATACTGGCACAACCTCCACGAAAAAAGTCTGCACCTCACCATAGCCGATACCGGTTGGCTCAAGGCCGTATGGGGCAAACTTTACGGACAGTGGATAGTGGGGGCGTGTGTATTTGTTTATGATCACGAAAAATTTGCACCGGCAGATATACTTCGTAAAATTGAGAAATACAAGGTAACCTCCCTGTGTGCACCACCTACCATATTCCGTTTTCTCATTCGCGAAGACCTGACGAAATACAATCTTTCGTCGCTGGAGTACTGCACCATAGCCGGCGAAGCTCTGAACCCGGAGGTTTACAATCAGTTCTATAAACTTACGGGAATTAAACTGCGTGAAGGTTACGGACAAAGCGAAACCACACTTTCGGTGCTTACCACGCCCTGGGTGGAGCCCAAACCCGGTTCCATGGGACTGCCCAGCCCGCAGTATGACGTTGATATACTGACACCCGACGGACGCTCCGCTGAAGTAGGTGAGGAGGGACAGATTATCATCCGAACTGATAAATCTTATCCCGTTGGGCTTTTCAAAGGGTATTACCGAAATAAACAGCTGACGGATGAATGCTTTCACAACAACATTTATTACACAGGTGACGTGGTATGGAAAGACGAAGACGGCTATTTCTGGTTTGTGGGGCGTGCCGACGATGTGATTAAGAGTTCCGGTTACCGAATAGGTCCGTTCGAAGTGGAAAGTGCTCTGATGACCCACCCCGCAGTGGTAGAATGTGCTATCACGGGCGTTCCCGACGAGATACGCGGGCAGGTGGTGAAAGCCACCATCATTCTGGCTCAGAATTACAGGGACAAAGCAGGCGATGAATTGATAAAAGAGATTCAGGATCATGTAAAACTGGTCACGGCACCGTATAAATATCCGCGAATCATCGAATTTGTAGATGAACTGCCGAAAACAATCAGCGGGAAAATCCGGAGAACAGAGATAAGGGCAAAGGATAATGCTGCCAAATAATCGTAACTATTCAGCACATCGATAAGTAATTTATTTAGCATTTTCAGAACAATTGCAGATGCAAAAATTTTAATATTTACAATAGAACTGCCAAATTCAAATGCATAAATGTTGTTTGTCGCGCCAAAACTCCCCTTTTTTAGGGGTTGGGGGGCTGAGTAGTTCAAAAAATCATATAAACTCTTCTGTTAATCAATACAAAAGAATATAATACCATTCAAAATGAAAGTAGTCAATCTATCAGAAACGAACTCAGTTCTGAATCAGTTTCTCAAAGAAATCCGTTCGGTGGATATTCAGAAAGATTCCATGCGATTTCGCCGGAACATGGAACGGATGGGTGAAATAATGGCTTATGAAATAAGCAAAACCATGAATTATAAGCCCGATAAGATAAAAACTCCGCTCGGTACGCTTGAATCGATGAAACTCGACGAAAAAATTGTAATTTCGACCATACTCAGGGCCGGACTGCCATTTCACCAGGGATTTCTCTCCTACTTTGATACTGCCGAAAATGCCTTTGTATCGGCCTACAGAAAATACAAAGATGCACTGAAATTCGATATTTTCATAGAGTACATCGCCTCTCCGAAACTGGACGGTAAAACCCTCATCATTACCGATCCGATGCTGGCTACGGGCAGTTCGATGGAGTTGGCCCACGGTGCATTGCTTACCAAAGGCAAACCGAAAAAAGTGATTATTGCTACAATCATTGCCAGCCAGCCGGCCATCGATTTCATGAAAAATCATTTTTCCGACGATGTTACGCTCTGGGCTGCCGCTGTTGATCCGGGGCTGAACGAACACTCCTACATCATTCCCGGACTGGGCGATGCCGGAGATCTTGCCTACGGAGAGAAACTGTGATAAACAAAAAAGAGAGAAGCGATTCTCTCTTTTTTGTTGTAACATACAGCCTGTTATTTTTTTTGCAAAACAGGAACCAGCCCTGTTTTATAAAATTTCTTCGCTTCGGGAATCACAACCTGCAATTGTGCAATACGTTTATCATCCGACGGGTGGGTACTCATAAAGTCCGATGAGGATTGTGTATTATCAGCTGTCATTCGTTGCCAGAATGTAAGTGCTTCATCGGGAT
>SAAL01000014.1 GCA_009929445.1 Bacteroidia bacterium | reverse complement strand
GCAGTAAAACATCACGGCTTGATCCAGTACTTCTCGTCCACCCCTCGCTGCCGCGCGATTGCATCGCGTGGCTACAAGTTTCAAATTAACACAATATCCAATAATCCTTTTCTTCCCGCATTATCCATACCACAACTGCAAAGCTAACAAAATATACTCCTTCCGGATTTTTGAATTTATAATTTCTACACGTTGTAACTTTTACTATTTTGAATTACTTTCTTCTTATCTGACTTGCCACGCGATACAATCGCGCGGCAGCGGGGGTAAACCTGCGGAAGCAGTGGGCACAGCCTCTCAGCTATTCCCGACAAATATACCAATAATTTTAATACAAAAAATGAATAAATTTAATTAAGACACACCCGCTCGCTGACTTATTCGATGATTAAATGGTGTAAAAAAGCACTTTTCTCACATTTTTTTTTGTAGAAATGTTCAAAAATCAGGCGTTTTGCAGTCATTTGCAGTCATTTTTAGTACCTTTTTTATCCCTAAAATCGACTTTTCAGGCACCAGCATACTTAAATAATGTTAATTTTTTATTTTAATACGTCCACACAGGCACTCACAAAGGGGTTTGCCTTTATAACGTGAAAATTGTTGAAAAAAAACGAAAATATTACTTTTAACAATTGTATTTAATTGGTATCTTTGCTTTAGTTCATGCTTCACAACGACGTGATAGCGAGGGCTGGTTACCGAATTTATTCATTTTATTGTTTTTTGAAAAAATGATAGTACTGAACAAAATTCAGCGCCCAAATCCTTTGGATAAGGACGCACCCAAGAAGTTCTACGTAAGTGCTTCGAGTACGGGAAGTGTGGATTTGGAGGAAATGTCTGTGAACATTTCTGAAAGATGCACCATTACCGAGCCGGATGTACTTGCGGTGCTTTCTGCTCTGACTTCAGAGATGACCAAGCAGTTGATGGATGGGAAAATTGTCCGTTTCGGATCGTTTGGCTCATTTCAGCTTGGTGTACTTAGTCACGGAGCAGCTACAGAAGAAGAAACTTCACGCAACCTTGTAAAGGGTGTTCGCGTGAAGTTTCGTCCGGGTCGTCGCATTTCCGATGCTTTGGCAGCGCTGAGATTTACACTAAAAACAGTGTAAGCGGAGCAGTTGAGCCCTCCGATAAGGGCCGGGATAGATGTTTTGCCTTGAATCGTTTAACTTGTTGGCGCAAGATAAGCAGGAAAAGCAAAAGTACACGTAAAGATAGCAGCGCACTTGTACATCTGTGCATAGAAAGCGGTAATCAAAAAAGGTTCATTAAACGTTCAATGACCCCTCCGGGGCAGTGGACGTTTTTTTTTATTATAAAATTCAGAAAAACAACCGTATGTTTTTAAAAAATGTCCGTATGTTTTATTCAAAAAGACCGTATGTTTTGTTCAGGAAGTCCTTATGTTTTTTAAAAACATACTAATTCTGCATAAAACCGGCACTTTTGCTGAAAAAGGGCACCATTTCTTAGTTTACCTTTACAAAAATAACTGATTTGAATATTACTCAAGCAATAAATTTCAACAACAATTATTAATTATTGTTAATCGAAGCGCTTTGGGGCTTATTTCGTTCGCTGCTGTAAAGTGATAGAACGATGCGATTTTATCGCTCGTCTACTAGCCTCAAATGAACACAATGTCCAATTATCCATTACTTCCCGCATCATCCATTATACAACTGCAAAGCGTCCTGACACATTTTTAGTTGCTACGTCTTTTAAGGCGTGGGTATGTAGAAAAAAAGATTTAAGGGCTTTAGCCTAACTTATATAAAACTTTGGCTGAAGCCAATCTCTTAAATCCATTGAATCCAAGCCTCTGAAAGGCGTGGCAATGGATTATCAGGTCATCATGCGGATATTCATAACATATTTATCTGACTTACTACGCGTTAAATTAGCGTGGCAGCAGTGGGTCATTTGGGTTTCTTTTCTTTTCAAAAAAAGTTTAAAACATCCACCCAAGAGTAAAATATCCTGCTCTGTTTCGTACGTACGCGTTGTCGTCGTTTGGTTGCTGTGTAAAATTCGTGAGCGCACTGCGATTAGTATAACCAATCTTCACAGGTCCTGCCAGGAAGCTAAATCCCCAGTTAATACCCCACTCCGAACGATTGAAGGTATTGAAATCAAGCGGTTCTGTGCCCTGTTTTCCATTGAGACGATAGGTATAGTAAGAACCAACAAATACATCAACGCCTCCGGTAGGTTTTTTGCTTTGTAAAACAAGGTTCAGCGGAATGGTTATGTTATTCGAGTGAATATTGCCTCCCGGATATTTAGCCGAAACATCCTCAAAAAAAACCTCAGGACGGAAAGCCAACGCACCCAGATTCAATTGTGTGGTAAGACCGATACCATAGGCGAACGAGGATTTACCATCCAGCGCGCCATCAGTATAATAGTGGTGATTGTTACCTATGTTGCCCGTAAAGCCCATCTGAAAAAGTTTACGACTTGAAAGGTGTTTATCGGCTACTTTCCCTGTCGGGGTAATCTCATCTTCTTGCGATAGTTTTATAGTCAGGTTGGCAAGGTGCTCTGTGATTAATGTCATACCGACGTAGTCAATCAGATCCGCGTCGTCTTTGGGTTTATGGTAAGGTGATTTTAATCCGGTAGTGACAGCTAACGTAGGTATACCGGCCCGGGCAAAGGGCTGGGTATCGGTAGCTACGAACATGTTTTTTTCGAAAGCTTCAGTTTTTACCTTCAAACCGGTGGGAATATCGTTCGCTTCATTCATTATTCTTTCGCTGTTTCTGAAACTGCCTGTTCCCGAGTATTCAACGGCTCCGTTGGTACCGTACCATCCTACCATATCCACGCTCATCATTAGCATTATACTGGCCGAAGAAAACAGGTTGTCGTTGACAAAGCGCGTTGAACCAACCAAACCAACTTCTTCCGCATCAAAGGCAACAAGAATAACACTTCGTTTTAGCTCGTTCTGCCTGCTCTTTAACAAACGGGCAGTTTCAATCAGCGCAGCTGTACCCGAAGCATTGTCATCCGCTCCGTTGTAAATAATGGTATTGTTATCTTTTATTTTGAATCCGAGATGATCGTAATGTGCGCCTATAACGATGTATTCGTTCTTACGGTTTTCATCCCCGCCTTCAATGATGCCGATGATGTTTTTGTATTTATCGAATGAATGAAAATAATCGTTGTCCTTGTACGGTTGTATGCCAATAGCCTGCCATTGTTCAACAATGTATCGGGCAGCCCGGGTACTCTCCTCCGAACCTGCTTTTCTGCCTTTTAACGAATCGGCGGCAAGTGTGAAGACATGGTGTTTCAGATAATCGGTAGTTGTGTTTTGGGCATTTGCAAACCAAAACGAACAGAATAACACGCAGGTTATAGCTTTTCTTAAAATAGTCATAATAACGAATGGTTTATTTAAATTTTTACTTCTTCTAATTTTACATCACCCTTTGCTGTCGCACTTTTGCATCGTGTGGTCAACCAGTATATTCAATCTATAAACTTTTACTTTCTGCTTCGCTAGCAGGCGCAGGTCTGTGACCTGTGCCAATTTCAACCTCTTATTTGTATTGCCACGGATTGTAAATAAATCCGCACCAGCGGGGGCGAGAGCCGGATAAAAAAAGCGCTGAAATTCAGCGCTTTTTCTGTTTTAAACAAATCTAATTTTAAATTTTTTCGTCAATCAGATTGATTTTTTGCTCCAGCAATTTACATTCTTCTTTCAGTGTTTCAATTTTTCGTTCCATTTCCTGCAGCATTCCGCCGCCTTTCTTGGATGAAATACTGAGGAAACCGATGTTATTTTCGTAAGTAGAAATCTCGGATTTCAGATGTTCGTAAGCGCGTACCAGCTTATCGCGTTCGCGGTAAAGTTTATTCTCGCCCTTATCGCTCATATCTTTCAGGTTGGAGCGGAAAGATTCGAGCCTGCGCTGTGATGCATCAATATTCAGTGAGTCAAACTGAGCATCTAATACAGTCCGGTATTCCTTGTAAATTTTATCCTTTTCCTTGAAAGGTACATGTCCGGTGTTGTTCCATTCGGCAGCGAGTGCACGTAATGCTGCGAGCGATTCGGATACATTATCGGTTTTTTTAAAGGATTTTATTTTTTCAATCAACTCTTTTTTCTTCTCAAGATTCAGCACTTCTTCGCTTTTCTGACCCGTCACATTTTTATTTCTTTGTTCGAAGAAATAATCACAGGCACTAATAAATCGTTTCCAGATTTCATCGGAATATTTTTTCTGAACGGGACCGATTGTTTTCCATTCTTTCTGCATTTTCACAAATTCATCGGAGGTTTTCTTCCAGTCGGTACTTTCTTTGAGTGATTCGGCTTTTTCGCAAAGTGCTTTTTTCTTGTCCAGATTTTCATTCAGGTTTGATTTTACACCTTTATAGAAATCTGCTTTTGCTGTAAAGAAGCTGTCGCAGGCTTTCCGATAGCGTTCGAATATCTTTTGATTGGCTCTGCGCGGAGCAAAACCAATTGTGCGCCATTCTTCCTGTAAATCAAGAATTTGACGGGTCACCTCGTCCCATTCTTTATAGGTTTTCAGAGAACTCACATCGATTGTTTCAATGCGTTCGCACAATGAAATTTTTGCAGCCAGATTTTGTTCTTCAAGACCCCGGATATCGTCGAAATGAGCCTGATGTTTTTTGTTTATTACGGTTGAGGCAGCTTTGAAACGGTCCCAGGTTTGCTCACGCAGATCACGTGCTACGGGCCCTAATTCGTGCCAGTCTTCGTGCAATTTCTGCAATTGGCGGAATGCAGTTACCACATCTTCTTCGTTGGCAAGTATTTCAGCTGCTTCAATCAGTTTGTTTTTGGCTTCAAGATTTTTTTTGAAATCGTATTCTCGGAGTTCGTTGCTGATTTTTATCAAATCCCAGAATGATTCCTGGTACTGATTGTATTGTTTCCAGAGATCATTATTGGCCGATGGAGGTACTTTTCCGGTATTTTTCCAATCCTGCTGAAGCTGGCGGAAAGTATTGATATTGGCAGACACATCTTCTTTACTGTCAATGAGAAGCTTCATCTGTTCGATGATGTGGTTCTTTTTCAGAAGATTGTTTTCTCTTTCCTTTTCGAGTTCGGCGGTAATTTTTGCCTTTTTATTCTTGTATTCTGCCAGCAATTCCTTGAATTCATTTTCAAGTTCGGTGGCTTCGGGTATGAAGTCTGTTTCAATTCCACCGTTTTCAATGAAGGATGCACGTTGTAAATCTGTCTCTGCTTTGCTTTTTCTGTAAAATAGTTGTTTGATTTCCTCAACTTCCTCTTTGACTTGTTCCACTTCTTGTTCAATCAGCTCTTTAAGCCTTTCAATCAATTGTTCTTTTGACATTTCAGTCACATCGGACGCTTTTATTTCTTCAGATTCGTCTTCAGATTTTAATACAGGTATTGGTACAAGAACTGGTATTTCTGATTCAGAAACTTCAGGTTCGGTTTCCGTTTCCGCTTCAGCTTCCGGTTCGGTTTCAACCAATGGTTCGGCTGCTATTTCCGGTTTCGGTTCTGCTACTGTTTCTGCAACTGTTTGCGTTTCGGGTTCTGTAACTGTATTTTGTTCTGTTTCAGGCACAACAGTTTCGATTTCAGTTTTGTTTTCCTGTAACATTTCTTCGGGTAAAATCTGATTATTCAGGTTTTCCTTTTCTTTCAGAGAGTCTTTTGAGGTCATTTTCATTCATTTTTTAAGTTCCGGAATTTCTACTCCGGACATCAGTACCATATAACAGAGACAAAAGTAAGACTTTTTTTTAAAATAAAATACAGATTTTTACTATTTTATTGATTTACTGTATCTATCCTGTGGGAAATATAGGTGTTTGCCTGTTGGGAAGGATTAATCTGAATGTCATTGATCATCACATGAGGCGGGCGTGTAACGATAAACTCCAGTGCATCTGCAATATCCTCGGCTGTAAGCGGTTGGAGTCCTTTGTAAACGGCTTTTGCCTTCTCCCGGTCGCCATGATAGCGCACAACGGAAAACTCGGTTTCTGCCATTCCGGGCGAAATGGAACTGACACGTATTCCGTGTTTTACCAGATCAATTCTCAATCCTTTTGTGATGGCATTTACAGCGTGTTTCGAAGCGCAATATACATTTCCGGTTGGATACACCTCAATGCCTGCAATGGAAGATATGTTTACAATATGACCGGATTTCCGTTCAATCATACCCGGAACAATCAGTTTGGTCACGTAGAGGAGTCCTTTCACATTGGTGTCAATCATCCTTTCGTAATCTTCGAGATCGCTATCCTGAAACGGAGATGCTCCGGCTGCAAGTCCTGCATTGTTCACCAGCAAATCAATCTGATTAAATCTTTCGGGCAAGGAATTCATTGCCTTTTCGCAGGCGTTTTTATCGCGCACATCAAAATTCAACGCGTGGATTTCTACTTTATATTGCTGGTTAATTTCCTGAATGAGTGTATCCAGCAACTCCTTTCGTCGGCCGGTAACGACCAGATTATAACCTATCGATGCAAGTCTGAGTGCAATGGCACGTCCGAATCCCGAGGTAGCTCCTGTAACTAATGCTGTATTCATATATCTATATTGTTTTCTGTCCGTTAGCTGTTTACTGAAAAAAATTACTTACCGACGTATTTCAATTTATGCCCCATCCTTTCCTTCTTTGTTTGCATGTAAAATGCATTGTATTTGTTTGGTTCAACTTCCAGCGGCACATTTTCCACTACCGACAGGCCGTAAGACTCCAGTCCGATCCTTTTTTTAGGATTATTGGTCATCAGACGGAGCTGAGTTACTCCCACTTCTCTGAGAATTTGTGCTCCAATCCCATAATCGCGCTCGTCGGCATTAAAGCCCAGGTGAAGGTTGGCATCTACCGTATCAAGTCCTTCTTCCTGGAGTTTGTAGGCTTTTATTTTGTTCATCAATCCAATTCCGCGACCTTCCTGATTCATATAAACAAGCACTCCTTTTCCTTCTTTTTCAATCAATTCAAGTGCTTTGTGAAGTTGCTCTCCACACTCGCATCGCATCGAACCGAAAATATCACCCGTCATGCATGATGAATGAACCCTGGCCAAAACGGCTTCATCGTGCTTCCAGGTTCCCTTGATTAATGCAATATGCTCCAACCCGTTTGATAGCTGACGAAATGGTATGAGCTTGAAATGTCCGTAAGCAGTTGGCATATCAACTTCTACACCACGCTGAATGAGTGACTCGGTACGAATTCGGTAAGCAATCAGATCGGCGATTGAAATTATCTTCAAACCAAACTCATCTGCTATTTCGTACAGTTGAGGTAAGCGTGCCATGGTTCCGTCTTCGTTCATAATTTCAATGAGTGCTCCGGCAGGGTTTAGGCCAGCCAGACGAGCCAGATCTACAGTGGCTTCGGTATGACCGGCACGGCGCAAAACACCTTTGGATTTTGCTCTCAACGGGAAAATATGTCCCGGTCGTCCGAATGTTTCGGGAGTGGAAGCAGGATCGGCCAGCGCACGAAACGTGGCAGCTCTGTCGGCTGCCGAAACACCGGTTGTGCATCCTTCCAGCTTATCTACACTCACGGTGAATGGTGTTGAATGAATGGATGTGTTCACTTCGGCCTGCATTTCCAGTTCCAGCGCATCGCATCTTTCTTCGGTAAGCGGTGCGCAAAGAACTCCACGTCCGTTTTTCAGCATGAAATTAATCATTTCAGGTGTAATCTTTTCGGCAGCACAGATAAAGTCACCTTCATTTTCACGGTCTTCATCATCTACCACAATTACAAATTTGCCCATTCGGATATCCTCAATGGCATCTTCAATTTTATCAAGTTTTTCTTTCATAGTTCTTTTTTTTGTTGAATCACATCATCTGCGTACGAATTTTTACTTTTTCTGAATTAATTCCGTGATTTGTTTCTTCTTTTCCTGTAATATTCTTTCATGTTGTCATAAATCCGTGTGTAAGATTCTGTTCGGAAGAAGCTTGCGTCGGTCACAGCTTTCCAGGTCAGAAATAAACCCAGCGGGAAAAGTACGGCAGAACTTAACCACATGCCTTCAAAAACCTGCCAGAAACCTTCGCGAGCCATTTTATAACCGGTGGTATCAATGATGTAGTATATTACAAACAACACCACCGAAATCACGATGGGAAATCCCAGTCCACCTTTGCGTATAATGGCACCCAGGGGTGCTCCGATAAAAAAGAATATCAGACAGGCAAATGACAAGGTAAACCTCCTGTGCCACTCAATCTGGTGACGGCGTACCGTCATGGTGGGATCCACAAGCATTATTCTGTTGTAATCAATTTTATCCTTCATTGCCTGGGCGCTCTGACGGGCAGCTGAGACTGCTTCTTCCATTTGCTGCTGGTTGAGTTTCAGGAAAAGCGAATCGGCAGCGTAATTCTTCACCGGCTCTTCTTCGGTTACAACCTGTTCTTCAGATACTTCATCGGTCATCATCGGAATTTCATCGATGCTTACAGTTTCTCTGATTTCGGGAAACTGGGTGGATATCATTTCGCGAGCCTGCTCATCGCCCCGTGCCTTTACAATTTTCGACACAGAATCAATGGTTTGGGTAAGTTCTACCACATTTTTACTCACATGCTGGTCTTTCAGTATCGACTCGTCGTACCTATTGAATTCTGTATCAAAATCAAGCAGCAGCTCTTTGGTCTGAAATGTTTCGCGACGATAAGGTATGCTGCTTGAATTGTATCTTGAGCCTTGCTGCCTCATGTTTTCAAAACTTTCGCCGGAATACATCGAAAATTTCAGGTACTTGTTATCCGCTGTAAACTGTACTCGTCCGGAATCGGCAAGGGTTACCGAAGCATTGTCAAATCCTTTGGAGAAATCATAAATCATCAGATCCCTGAGCATTTTTTTATTCGGGTCCTTTGACCTTACATACAGGTTGTAACCATTTATTCCGGTATAAAATTCTCCCTCGGGAATGTCAAATTCGGGTGATTTCTGCCTCAGGGAAAAAATTAACGTCCAGAGTTTTTGTTGGGCCATCGGGAGTACATTGTTCGAAAAGAAAAATGCCAGGACACTGATTATCGAAATAAAAACGATAAGCCCCCTCATCATCCTGAAAAGCGAAATGCCGGCCGATTTCATGGCAGTAAGTTCAAAGTGTTCGCCCAGATTACCAAAATTCATCAATGCAGCAAGCAAAATAGCTAATGGTAAAGCCATAGGCACAGTTTGTAAGGTTGCATACCAGAAAAATTCGGCCAAAACTCCCCAACTTACCCCTTTGCCTATCAATTCAGCCATGTGCTTCCACGTAAACTGCATAAGCAGAATGAGCATGGAGATGAAGAAAGTCATGAAAAAATAAGCCAGAAATGACTTTACAATGTATGTATCAATTTTCTTAATTCCGAGCATAAATGAAGTTATTTTTCGCAAAGCAAAAATACTCAAATTTCGACAGACTACCGTACATATTTTACAAGATTTATATGAATGCAGAATTTTGTCTCTTTTTGAATTTCCGGATGAAAAACACCAGCGTAGATGTTGTGACGATTACTGATAATGAATCGGCTACGGGCATTGAGCTCCACACACCATCCAGACCGAAAATGGGCGGCAAAAATATCAGACACGGAATAAGGAAAAGCACCTGACGGGTCAAACTCAGTGTCATGGATATTTTGGCTTTGCCGATGGACTGAAAAAAGTTGGTTATTACAATTTGGGAACCAATGAGTGGAAAAACAGTAACCGAAATTCGTAAGGCTCTGGCAGCAAGTTCTTTCAATTCCTCGTCTCTCGTAAACAAACTTGCCAGGGCATGAGGGAAAAATGTTCCTAAAATAAATCCTGCTGTAGAAACCAGGGTCGCTGCTACGGCTGTTTTTTTCAACGCCATAAACATTCTGTCGAATTTTCGGGCTCCGTAGTTGAAACCGAGAATGGGCTGTGCACCCTGATTAAGACCAATGATAAACATGACAACAAGTGTCGCTATCGCATTTTGAATACCCAGAGCACCTACTGCCAAATCTCCTCCGTATCTGATCAAAGCCCGGTTGATGATCACCACTGTAACACTTGCAGCTATCTGCATACTGAATGGCGACATCCCGATGTTCAGAATTGACTTTACTATCTGCCGATCCAGTTTCAGGTTCTTTCTGTGAAAACGAATATTTGTTTTTTTGTCGAAAAAATGTAACACTACCCATATCGAACCGACGAAAAATGCAATATTGGTGGCATGTGCAGCACCCGCAATTCCCATTTTGAACACAAAAATAAAAAGCGGAGCCAGTGTGATATTGACAAAAGCGCTTATAATCATGGTTATCATTGCTTTCTTCGGATACCCCGATGCTCGCATGATGCTGTTGAAGCCAAATAACAAAGCGGATAAAATCGTTCCCGGAACGATGATTTGCATGAACTCTCTGGCATATTTCAGGGTATTTTCGCTGCCTCCGAACATAATGAGTATCGGATTCATAAATAACATCGAAAACAGAATTACCGTTCCGGAAACCAGTATGGTCAGAGTAAGTGTATTTCCGAGAATCTGTTCGGCCCGGTCACGGTCGCCCTCGCCAAGTCGTATAGAAATGCGTGAAGAAGCTCCGGCACCAACCAGCATACTGAATGCCATCAGAAAATTCATAAAAGGAAACGTAAGTGCCAATCCGGAAATAGCCATAGGACCTACTCCCAGACCAATGTACATGCGGTCGATGATATTATAGAGCGAAGACACCATTGCTCCCACAATAGCAGGAAGTGAGTACATCCAGAGTAGTTTGCCTACACTCAGGGTACTTAATTTACTATCTTCTGTTTGCTTTAATTCCGACATTTCGTATTTAAGCATTTATAAATGAATAATTTTTTTCCGGATAATTTCATAAGAATTCATCAAGTTGATCCTACAAGGAAAGAAAAATCGGTTTCACTTGCTGTAAAACCGACCGCTTTTCTGTTTAGTTTCCTCGGATGGATTAGAATTCGTACTCAAAAGTGATGTACCAGCCTTTCATTTTTTGCGAACGGTTTTTATTCTGGCTGATGTTATTAATTCCCCAGTCGTATCCGCTTTTTACACGATAATTTTTCCATTGTAACCCGCCACCGGCTCCCAGTTGGATATTCAGGCGTCTTAAGTCATTATCATATAAATTGTAAGTGCCACTCACGGGATAATTTAATGGGTTGGAAGGTGCCGGATCCAGTACTGTGGCTGTAAATTTTACGTCTTGTGTTTGTGCTAATCCGATATTGAAATCAGGACCGGCAAAAGCAAACAACTTCATCCCCCAGAAAATCGGCAAGGTATAGGTAATACGGAGCGGAACATCTATATAATGACCTGAGTAATTGAAAAATGCCGTATCACTGTGCGCATAGATTTGTTCGCGATTACCAAAAGCAAACGAATACCGGAGTCCTGTTTCCACTCCAAAGCCCCATTTCATCGGAAATTCAACATTCACTCCACCCTTTAGCACATGATAAGGAGATGTAACGATATAATCTCCATATCTGAAATTCTGACCATATCCGGCTTCAGCCCTGAACACAGGACCGGAGTTTTCTGATTTGACCGTATCTTTTTTTTCTGTCTGAGCAGGCAGGTTCATCATCATTACAGAAAAAAACAAAAAAACAACAATTCTAAACTTCATATAGTGAATTTTTTTTTGAATAGAAACTGGAATAAATTTTTGCAAAAGTAGTGAAAATAGCTGCATGAACGTCATTTCAAAACCTTTATTAACATTGGTGTTTTTCTGAAAATATTATTTTCAGAATGCCTACTGATGTGTAATAATTGATATTTTCTCCCACTTAGCAGCTACCCGGCGAACTCTAAAACGTGTAACCCAGTGATACTTTCAGATCGTTTGACCGTAATTTAGCATCGGTAAGAGTTGTACGATTCAAGATGCCCCATTCATAGCCTCCTCTCAGAAATAAGCCCATGAACTGTACGCCAATGCCTGCACCCATCTGAAAATCCAACGAATTGAAATCGCTCGGCGCCTGATATATATTTGTACCTTTTTTGCTCAGATTGACATTGAGTTTATTATCAGAATATGCCTCGTAATCAGTAACCTTATTGATCGAATAGTTGAAGTTAGGTCCGGCAAAAATCTGCAGGTAGAATTCATCTGCAAGTGGCATTGAATACATTATTTTCAGAGGTAAATCAAAGGCAGTGAGTTTGATTCGGTTCTGATTCCAGACTCCGGTTTTTTTTAAGGCTGAAGAACTTAATAAATCCACTCCGCTGAAATAATTATAAAGCAATCCGGTTTGAAGTCCAACCTTCTCACTGAAGTTGAATTTCAGGACAGGCCCGGCATGAAATCCATTCAGGTTGCTCGAATTGATGGCCGGATTTTTGATACTTCTTGAATCCTTGAGTTTTGGCATTGTATAGCCATATCCTGCCATAATGCCGAATTCAACTTTTTTATCCTGAGCGTAAGCGTTAAATCCAAGTAATGCCGTTAACACTACCGGTACTAAAAATTTGATAAGTCTCATATGTTTTTTTTATGTTTTCGTATGCAAAGATACATAATTAACAGCTTTCAATGAAACAGTTGTTTATCTATTTAAAAATAAAACCAGCCGCGATGACACATCCGGCTGATTTCATTTTTAAAAATTCAGTTTTATATTTCTTAAAAATGGTAAGCGATACCTACTTTCATGTCGTTGTTTTTCCAGATTGCATCAGAATTATTTCTGTCGAGCATTCCCCAGTCGTAGCTGAAGCGCACAGAAAGCTGATTGAACTTGAGACCTGCACCTGCACCCAACTGAAGGTCAAAGGGAGAATAATGTTTTTTACCGTTTGACATTTCCATTTTATAGATATTGTTTGTTTCCAAACTTCCCAATCCACTTTCAACTTTTGTTGACTGAGATAATGCATAATTAAAATTCGGACCTCCGAACACAAATGCACTTACTGTACCTCCCAACGGAAAATCAACAGCTAAACGTACAGGTAAATCGAGCCTGTGAGCCGTAGTACTTGAATTAGCTATTCCCCAGTAATCATTATTTGTGGTTAAATAGTTGTACAATAAACCATACTGGAGGCTCACGGGACCCTGAATTGGCAAATTGTAAACCAAACCGGCATGAAATCCATTCAAGGCAGCATCGGAATTTGCATCTTTTGAGTTGCTGTATCCGGCCTGAATACCTAACTGAGCATTTGCAAAACCAATTGATAACATGGCAGCTAATAATACGAAAGAGATTTTTCTACTTGTTTTCATAATTTTTCTTATTTAGTTGATTTAAAAAAATATATGGATTGTAAACTCCAAAAATCGTGCCAACCAGCTTGTTTTTTAACTTCTAACAGGTCTGCGAACACTCTTTGCTGCTTCTTTTACTGAGAATCAAACAATATAAAATAAAAAACCGGGCAAAATCTTTAGAATCGAATTCTATCTGATTTTGCCCGATTTGTTTGTTTATTTTAATCCAATCTTCTGAATTTCAGAACAGATTAATGGTTGAAATTTTATTTTGTAATTTCAAATTCAACGCGACGGTTAGCCTGACGACCTGCTACTGTAGCATTGTCAGCAATTGGTTTTGATTCGCCAAAGCCATTAGTAAGCATGGCAGCCATTGATAAACCTTTCTTAGCCAGGTAATCTCTAACAGAATTTGCACGTTTTTCGGACAAGGTCTGATTGTATGCATCCGGACCTACGTTGTCTGTGTGACCGTTGATGTTCAGTTTGCTCCATGTTTGATTGTCTCTCAAAATTGCAGCTACATTATCAAGGATAACTAATGATGCATCGGTAAGTTTTGCTGAATT
This sequence comes from Bacteroidia bacterium, assembly GCA_009929445.1. Classification (GTDB taxonomy): domain Bacteria; phylum Bacteroidota; class Bacteroidia; order Bacteroidales; family Paludibacteraceae; genus UPXZ01. The sequence continues at coordinate 35,148 of SAAL01000014.1, read as the reverse complement.
GAAATCGAATTCGATATTGTCAAAAGATGCACTGATCATTGAACCTTCTTCTTTATCTTTCAATCCTTTCACAGCATCTTCCAGATTTTTCAGACGGTTCTGAATATCCATACCGGCTTTGTCAAGTGCATCCAGACGGCTGTTGATAGCAGATGGGTCAAATGCATTTTCAACATGTTGAATAACAGGAGCTGGTGCAGGGAAGTAGTCGGCAGTAGTCATATCACGTACGTGAGTTTTGCTTCCTGTTCCAAGTTTGAAACGCAAAGTAGCCATCAGCGTGTTAGCATCGTTGTATTCAACTACATTTGTTAACGGTGTAATGTAACCGCGGTAGGTGTAATCCAAACCAAGAGCTACAACTCTGCCTAAATTATATTCCATTGAAGCTCCTGTGTAAGCCAGTGCATTGGTTTTGGTAGGCATAGCTGACATTCCTCTTGCATAAGTTGTGGTCGGAGCAACATAGTCAGAATAGCTCGGCAGACTTACTCCACCACCAAAGTTAGCGTAGAAGTTGAGTTTTGCACTGTTACGTTTCGGGAAAAGCAGGTTTGAAAGATTTACTGAAGTGAAGAAACTAGGATCAATGGTTTTACCTTTGATTGTTGAGCGGTTGAAGTTCAGATAGTCCAGATTAAGTCCAACACCTACAATCGGGTTGATAGTGTATTCGAGGGCAGCACCGGCCCCCCAACTTGCATTGTCAATAAAATCGTCGCCTGCGGGATTGATGTTGAAATAATCAACGCCACCTTTAAGAGCAAAAGACCAATGAGCAGCATCAGTTTGAGCAGATGTGTAAGTAATAGCACTTGCTATTATCATTACGGTTAAAAAAAGTTTTTTCATTTTTTTTGTTTTTTTATTAGCAGTTAAAATAAATTATGATGTGTTGTTTTCAAATAATTCACAAAAATACGAATAAGTTTTAACTTAAATTCATTTTTGAATAATTTTTTTAATCAAAAGTGAACTAAAGGAACAAAATTGATATAAATTTCCGTTTGTAAAAGTCCATTTTGATGAAACTTTAAGAAAATAAGATATTTGTATCAGCTCTAAGATTAGAATAACGAAAATAATGCCCGAATAATTTGAAAAATGCAGAGAAAATCTCTCTTTCAGATTTTATTCTGGTTACGTATCGTTACAACAGAAACAAATGAACTTAAGAAATGTTTTCATTTGTTGTCAGAAATTCAACAGAAAGTGGAGCTGGAGGGAGTCGAACCCTCGTCCAAACAAGGAAACAATATGCTTTCTACATGCTTATCTTTGCTTTGATTTTCGTGCTGCAGCAAGACCAAAGCTACCAACTGCTGCCTTATCCTTTGTTATTTCGCTGCCCGTACAAGGCTACGACCAGCTATCCCCGATTTGTCCGCACCTCTGTATCAAATCGCCTCGGGGAGAGGGCATTTGAGAGATGTCTCGTCCTGATACCTTGTATCTGGATTAAGTTTAATCTACTTTATTCGATTAAGCAGCAAGAGCGTAATTATTTTCGCCAGTTATTGTTTTGAAATCCGGGATTAACGAGCCGGCATTCCGACGCTCGACATGCTTACATACCTTTTCTGCCTGCTGTCAAAACCAAACAGCCCCAAAATCGCTTTTTTGGAATAAATAACAAATTAACAATTCTTGTGCCAAAATCTCAAAGATTAAAACAATTTTAAAAAAAATATGTTCAACACAAGCTGAACATATTTTTACTTTTACGCTTTATATCATTGTATGTAAACTACTTAGCATAGCTTACTGCACGTGTCTCGCGGATAACGGTAATTTTGACCTGTCCCGGATATGTCATTTCGTCCTGAATTTTTTTGGCAATGTCAAATGACAAAAGTTCCGTTTCTTTATCATCCAGTTTTTCGGCCCCAACAATCACACGCAACTCTCGTCCGGCCTGTATTGCATACGTTTTGATTACTCCGGGATACGAGAGTGCCAGATTTTCGAGGTCATTCAGCCTTTTGATATATGCTTCTACTATTTCGCGGCGGGCACCCGGGCGGGCACCTGATATGGCATCGCACACCTGAACGATGGGTGCCAGCATAGTCTCCATTTCCACTTCATCGTGGTGAGAGCCAATAGCATTGCATATTTCGGGCTTTTCCTTGTATTTTTCTGCCAATCGCATACCGAGCAGTGCGTGTGGCAATTCGGGTTCATCGTCGGGTACTTTTCCGATATCATGAAGAAGTCCTGCGCGTTTTGCCTTTTTCGGATTGAGGCCTAATTCAGATGCCATAGTGGCACACAGATTGGCTACTTCGCGCGAGTGCTGAAGTAGATTCTGTCCGTACGACGAGCGGTATTTCATTTTTCCTACCATTCGGATCAACTCCGGATGCAGACCGTGGATACCCAAATCGATGGTAGTTCGTTTGCCGGTTTCAATGATTTCTTCTTCTACCTGCTTGCGTACCTTATTTACTATTTCCTCGATGCGGGCAGGGTGAATGCGTCCGTCGGTAACGAGCTGGTGGAGCGAAAGGCGTGCTATTTCGCGTCTTACCGGATCGAACGCCGAGAGTACAATGGCTTCGGGGGTATCATCCACTATTATTTCAACACCGGTAGCAGCTTCGAGTGCGCGTATATTGCGTCCTTCACGCCCGATAATACGTCCTTTCACCTCATCGGAATCGATATGAAATACGGTGACTGAGTTTTCGATGGCAGTTTCGGTTGCTACGCGCTGAATGGTTTGTACAACAATTTTTTTGGCTTCCTTATTGGCTGTCATTTTGGCTTCATCCATTATTTCGTTGATGTATGACAGTGCATTAGTTTTAGCTTCCTCTTTGAGTGTTTCTACCAGTCTTTCTTTGGCTTGTTCGGCCGAAAGCCCCGAGATGGTTTCCAGTTGTTCTTTAGCCTGACGATTGAGGTGTTCTGTTTCTCGTTTTTTGTTTTCGAGGGCGGTAAGTTGTTGTTCGATGTTTTCGGATTTTGCTTCCACTTCGTTCATTTTGCGCTGAAGTTCGCTCTGGCGCTGACTGAGTTGCATTTCGCGCTGCTGTATTTTCACTTCGGCTGCCTGTACCTTGGCATTTCTTTGCTGTACCTGCTGCTCATGTTCGGCTTTGAGAGCTATGAATCTCTCTTTGGCCTCTATTTCCTTTTTCTTTTTCAGCAGTTCGGCTTCAGCCTCCAGCTCTCTTTTGGCTCTCTTATTGAATACTCCGAGCATAAGGTATGCGCCGAGAAATCCGAGGGCAAGAGCTACTACTGCTATTATTACGTAGTAAATCATATTTGTTTTTTTGTTTTATAAGTAGTTTATTTTAAAAATAAAAATCGCATCACATTGTTAACAAATCTCCAGCAAGATATCTTCCTGAAAATGAATGCACAATCTAATGCGGTAACCTGAATAAAAATGCATTGAAAGAGAGTAAGTACTAGCTCATCAGGCGGATCAACTCCTTGTTGAGTTCCTCTATTTTCTCAGCTAGTGGAGCCTGATCCTGGTTTGTTGCCTGTTTTGCAACAATCACCGCCAGCTGATATGCCGTCAGTGTAAGAATTTCCTCCATGCTTCGCTGGCTGAATTGCTTTCTGTATTGTTCGAGATACTTATTTACTATCTTTTCGGCGTTTCTGTATATTTCTTCGTCTTCGCGACGTATGTTCAACGGCATTCTGACTCCGTTGAGTAATATATTTATTGTAAAAGTTTTATTATCTTCCATACGTTTATTCGCTTAGAAGCGCCAAACATTTATCAATTTCCCGCACTATTTTGTTCAAGTGCTGACGGGAGTTACGGCGATTTTCATCAGAACCGCCTAATCCGTTTGCTGTTTGTAAAAGTTTGTATTCTTTTTGCAAATCCAGGATTTCTTTGTGAGCTTCCATCAAATCTCTCTTTTTTCCGTCCAATTCGGCTGCAAGGGTAGCATTCTTTTCCCGAAGAGCTTTTTGTTCAGAAATCAGTTTTCGTATATTCGATTCAAACTCCCTGATGAGATCTGCATATCGGTTTTCCATACTTTTTACTAAATCTCCACAAAAATAAGGTTTTGCTTTGAATAAAAAAAACAATTTGCTTAATTTTAATTCAAATGAAGATAAATAAGAACTATTCCTTTAACAATTGTTTTGATTTTTCGAGTGCTTCAATGATGTTGTTGCAGATATTTTCGCTTCCTATAAGTTTATCAATTTCCACCTTTTGAAGTACTTCACGCACGTTGTCGTTCACACCCGAAAGTACAATTCTGGTTTTATCTTTGTGGGACATTTTTATCAGGTTTTCAAGATTGTGAGCACCTGTAGAATCGATAAAAGGCACTTTACGCATTCGGATAATTCTCACTTTCGACGATCCGCCCACCTGTTTCATCGTTTCTTCAAACTTATTGGCTACTCCAAAGAAAAACGGACCTTCGATTTCATAAATCGATACACCTTTCGGTATTTTGAGTTTCTCCGATTCGATACCTTCTTCTACATAGTCCGTTTTATCCACCACATCCTGAATAACAGACACGGTAGATACTTCCGAAATTCTTCTCAGGAAAAGCAACACAGCGAGCAGCAGACCGACTTCAATGGCAATGGTAAGGTCAAATATCACAGTAAGCAGAAATGTGGCAAGGAGTACGGTAACGTCTGATTTTGTGTTTCGCATCAGCGATTTGAAAGTACGCCATTCGCTCATGTTGTAGGCTACCACCATTAAAACTCCGGCCAGGCAAGCCATCGGAATATGTTTGGTGAGTCCGCCAAGAAAGAACAGAATAAGCCCCAGCACAATGGCGTGAATAATGCCTGCTACGGGAGTTCTGCCGCCGTTGTTGATGTTGGTCATGGTGCGGGCAATGGCTCCGGTTGCCGGAATGCCCCCGAATATGGGAGTGATTATGTTAGCCACACCCTGAGCTATAAGCTCGGTATTTGAATTGTGTTTGCTGCCGATAACCCCATCTGATACAGTGGCTGAAAGCAATGACTCGATGGCACCGAGCATGGCAATAGTAAAAGCCACAGGCAATAATGTACGCACCGTATCGAAATCGATGTTGTAAGTATTGGCCTGAGGAATGGATGCATTGATGGTAAAGCGATCTCCAATGGTCTCAATACCCTGAATTCCAAAACTATTTTTCAGAAAATAGACCAGCACAGTCATTAAAATGATGGCAAGAAGCGAACCGGGAATTTTTTTCGAAAACCGGGGAGTGACACTGATGATAACTATTGAAAGCAAACCTATAAGGAGAGTCCACCAGTTAACAGAGGATATATTCTGAGCATAAACCACCCATTTATTCAGGAAGTCTGCCGGCACTTTTTCAATCTGCAAACCAAAAAGATCTTTGATCTGAGTGGCAAAAATAGTTAAGGCTATACCACTTGTAAAACCTACCACAACCGGAAAAGGGATAAATTTAATGATGGTGCCCAGTTTAAGCACACCCATTGCCACCAGCATCAGGCCGGCTATAATGGTGGCAATAGCCAGCCCTGTCACCCCGTACTGCTCAATTATTCCATACACTATTACGATGAATGCGCCGGTAGGACCGCCAATCTGCACCCGGCTGCCGCCCAGCAAGGAAATGATAAAACCGGCAATTATGGCAGTAAAAATACCTTTCTCGGGCGATACACCCGACGCAATACCAAACGCAATAGCCAGTGGCAAAGCTACAATACCAACAATAATACCGGCCATGAGGTCGGAATAAAATTGTTCTTTGGTGTAATGCTTTAATGTATATACAATTTTCGGATCAAAAACTTTCATAAGGGCTGATTTATCAAAAATGTGTAAAACCTTTTATTCTTCCGATTGTTTTATTTCAATCTGAGAACTTATTTTCTTCAAAAAAAACGTATGCAAAGGTACTGAAAAAATGTTATTTCCGTTAAACATTATACCGAAACATTTTACAGAACTTCATTTCAAAACAACAAGTACAAAACATATAAACATGTGGAAATCAAATCCATACAATTACAAACGCAGACCAACTGCTGAAGTAAGAATCGGCAATCTGATCATGGGCGGTAACTTTCCTGTGCGGATTCAGTCCATGGCCAATACCAACACCAACGACATAGATAATTCTGTAGATCAATGCCTGCGCATAGTGAATGCAGGCGCAGACCTGGTGCGTTTTACCACGCAGGGCATGAAAGAAGTGGAAAGCCTGAAAATAATTCACCAGACTTTGCGCGAAAAAAACTGTCACATACCGTTGAGTGCAGACATTCATTTTAACGCCAATGTGGCAGATCTTGCGGCACAGCATGTGGAGAAAGTGCGGATAAACCCCGGAAACTATGTTAGTGGAATAAAATCTGACCTCACAACCGATTATACCGACGAAGAATATAAACTTGAGTATGAAAAGATCCGGGCACGCTTTATTCCCTTCCTGAATATCTGTAAAGCCAACAATACAGCTATCCGGATAGGTGTCAATCACGGTTCGCTGAGCGAGCGTATGCTCAACCGGTGGGGAAACACAGCCGAAGGTATGGTGGAATCGTGCATGGAGTTTTTACACATTTGCCGGGAAGAGGATTTTCAACGGGTAGTCATCTCTATGAAAGCCTCAAATACTGTGATGATGATTCAGGCTGTGAGATTACTGGTTGAAAGAATGGAGAGCGAAGATATGCATTTCCCTTTACATCTGGGAGTTACCGAAGCCGGCGATGGCGAAGACGGACGAATAAAATCAGCCGTGGGCATTGGAGCTTTGCTGGCCGAAGGGATAGGCGATACCATCCGCGTTTCGCTGAGCGAAGAGCCGGAGGCTGAAATTCCGGTGGCAAAACTCCTGGCAGATTACATCACTCAGCGCGAAAATCACCCCCGGATTGAACTAAAATCGGCAAATCCTTTTTCCGTAGAATTGTACAAAAGGCGCAAGACCTATACCATTGGGAACATCGGTGGTGAAAATATTCCGGTTGTAATTTCTAAACCGGTAAATCATGCTTCATTAAAAGCAGATTATATTCTGCAGAACGAGACAATTGTCAGTTCTAAAGGTGAAATATTTAAAATTTATACTCCTGAAAATTTCCTGACTTCGAAAGAAGATATCGTATTTCTGAAAATGTCATATCCCGAGCTCAATACTGATATAATTTCAAGGCTGAAAAACAACAAAAAAACCGTAATCCTGCTCGAAACAAGCCACCCCAATCCGGTGGGTGAACAGCTGGCATTTATCCATACACTAATGGCCGAAAGGTGCGAAACTCCGGTCATTGCAGCAGGAAAATACAGAGAAAACGACCTTGAAGCCCTTCAGATTAAGTCTGCTACAGATTTAGGCGTGATTTTTGTAGACTTTTTGGCTGACGGCATCTTTTTGGATAACGAAGGAATTGTTTCAGTCGAAGATGTTTTGTCTGTTTCGTTCGGCATACTTCAGGCTTCCCGCGTACGGGTGAGTAAAACTGAATTTATATCGTGTCCGGGATGCGGTCGAACGATGTTTGAGCTTCAGGGCGTCATAGCCAGCATCAAAGCAAAGACATCGCATCTTACAGGCCTGAAAATAGGCATCATGGGCTGTATTGTAAACGGACCCGGTGAGATGGCCGATGCCGATTATGGGTATGTGGGTGCGGCGCGGGGAAAAGTGAGCCTTTACAAAAAACACGAATGTGTAGAAAAAAATGTACCAGCCGAAGAAGCAGTTGAAAAACTGATTGACCTGATTAAGGCAAATGGCGACTGGAAAGAAGCGGTGTTGTGAACTAATACCTATATTCTGATAATTTCACCGGAGAATTACCAGCACAATTATTGTAATATTAAACTTAAAAAAACGAGAAAGATGAAAAAACTATTCTTAGCTTTAGCGCTCACTATGACAGTAAACTGTGTAACCTTTGCACAAACGAACGAAAGAGCAATCGGTATTCGCGGATTAGATAATTCCGCTGAAATTTCGTTTCAAAATCCGCTTAGCAACAGTACCCGGGTGGAACTTGATTTAGGCCTTTACGGATTTGACGATCATAGTGGTTTTATTCTATCAGGAATTCATCAATGGGTTTTCGGTCTTGAAAAAAGCCTCAACTGGTACGTGGGAGTTGGAGGACAACTGGGATCGCGATCATACAAGAAAAACAGTGTATGGAATTCCGGCTTCGGACTGGCATTTGCCGGGCAAATTGGTATCGAATATAATTTTTCAATTCCATTACAAGTGTCGCTTGATTATCGTCCGGCGTGGTATATAATTCCTGCATTCGGAGGAGCTTATGACACGGCGGCATTTGCAATCCGTTACAGATTTTGACTCAAACATTTCTGAAAAACAATTTTCATAATCATTCACGAATGTCCGTTTTTTCTACAAAATAAATATTTACCCTGAAAAAATCAAATCATGAAGAAACTTTTGCTGGTTATTTCGCTTTTTATTGGAGTGACTTTATTCACTCAGGCACAAACCATGGAAAAATCCATCGGTGTACGTATCACCAACGGGGGAGAGTTTTCATTTCAAAATCCACTCGGAAATTCCACCCGTGCTGAATTGGATTTTGGAATTTATAGTACAAACACGGTATTACTTACCGGCATTTACCAATGGGTATTCGAGCTTCAGGAAGGTTTTAACTGGTATGCTGGCCTTGGACCGCAGGCAGGACTCTGGGATAAACTTGACCATAACGGAAAACACATAGCTTTAGGAATTGCAGGCCAGGTGGGTATTGAATACAATCTCTCCATACCGGTACAGATATCACTGGATTATCGTCCAGGATTTACCATTATTCCTACTGGGCATAACTATAATTCGCTTTATGCCATTGGTTTGGGAGTTAGGTATCGTTTTTAAGAAACCGAACGGATAAAAATAACAGAAGCCCGGGAAATGCTGATTTTCCGGGCTTCTGTTGTAATGTGCTCGTTATTGAGCTGTGCCTGTTTCATTTTCAGGCTTTCGGTTCTTCGGTAACGTCGGGTTCGGCGGTTACTTCAGGCTCATCGTCCTTGTCAAACCGGTCAGCTACTTTGCTGAAAGTCGATTTCATCTGATCCCAAATGGATGCAGCGCCTTCTTTCACATCGTCCCAGGCATCGTCGGCAGTATCGGCCAGTTCTTTCAGTTTGGCTTTTCCTTCGGCAATTTTTGGTTCCAGTTCATCGATCAGTTCATTGTATTTTACTTTTGCTTCTTCGGTAGCTTCTTTGGCTTTCGCTTTCAATTTATCTACCTGAGCTTCCAACTCATTTAGCTGAGTATCCAGTTTTTGTTTAAATTCAGATTTTTCTTCCATAATGATATTATTTTAAAATAAGATTGAACACACATACAAAGGTAGTGAAGTTATTGAATTTCCAAATTTTCTAATGAAAAATATTCGATTTATTATTTTTTTAACCAACCAGGGTTTTGAAAAATGAAATAATCCGCACGTGAGCTAATGCGCTATGATCAGCACTTTGGTCACGACTGCTTCATTCAACTTAATTTTCACAAGATATGTTCCCGAAACAACATCGGAAACACGCAAAAAATCATTTTGCGTGGTGCGGATTAATTGTCCGTTCAGTGTGAATAATTCAATTTTTTCGATATTCTGACCTGCGTTCACAGTCGTGTAGAGCACATCATTTACCGGATTGGGATAAATACCTGCATAAATCGTATTTTCCGTACTCACTGATGTTTGACTTTTATCAAAGACGAGTAAATTGTCGATATACACATTTCCGGCTCTGGAAAGTGGTGCGTGTTTCTGTAAGAATTTGAAAGCGGTTAATTTGTAGGTCTTTCCGGGCAGTAAATCTTTCAGGGCAACTTCAACAAATTTCCATCCACCGTAATGAATACTGTCCAGTTTCACCTCTTTCGTGTCGTTTTCCGATTCGAAAATAAGGTTCATTTCGTTTCCTGACAAATCGCCGAAGATGTGAAGCCCCACCGCAGAATCATTTGTTACTTCTACTTTCGGTTCAATAAATCGGTAAACCACACTTCCGGCGTCACTTCCACTAAAAGTATAGCGCAGGTTGTAACTGTAGGAATTGAATAATTTTACAGAAGAAGAAGTCTGAGCCGTCGCTGTAGCCATAAAATTGCCTGCAAGTGTATCCACGGTGAGTTTTCCGGCTGTTTCGAATGTTTCGGCTACGAGTTTATCCGTAATCCGTTCGTCAGATGCCCGGAAAGGAATTTCGAGCGTATCAGTCAGAAAAACTCCATCCACATCCCTGATTCCTTTGGCCAGTTTTACGATGTAGTTTTCGTTTGGTGTAAGATTCTGTCCGACTGTAAACGAGGTTGACCCAAGCGGTTCGGGAGCGGTATTATGACGCAAAGATCGCAGGTTTTTGGTCAGTTTATTTCCCTGAGTATCATACACCTGAATGCCGTCAATCAGTTCGGAGGTCTGGAGTTTCTTATCAAATACGAAAGTAAATGTGGGCGATTTGTAATCGATATTTGTTTCGCCGGCGAGTGGATATGCAGCCAGTAATGCCAGCTTATTACGGTTGGCAGTTTTGAATTGGAAAGAAAAGTCATTTTCCATGGTCAGTCCGTCGAAATGCCTCAGTGTTTTTGCCAGCATCACGGTGTAAACCGTAGATGTATCCAGAGGAACTTGGGGCACAAATTCCATTACAAAGTTGGATTCCTTAAACACGATCTGACCTTTTACAGCCGGTGTAATGGAGAATGCATTTCGAGCACTTTCCGGATCAACATCCCAGTTGAATCTGAGGTGTATGACCGAACTGGCAAGCATCACCGTATCAGGAGTCAGGGCTTTTGGAGAGTATTGCACCACAGCGGGAGGTGTGTTGCGAACTTTATTGGGTCTCACTTGTGCAAATGTTATCTGATTTGCCTCCACTACAACCGTTGCCGTGTCGCTGTGATATTCAGGATGCCTGGTTACAAGCGTATAAGTACCCGGTGCGAGGTCTTTAAAGAGGAAAAAACCATTATTCAGGTTATCCACCGTGTAAGTTGTGTCTTTCGGCAGCAGAGTGACCGTTGCACCATTTACAGGAAGTAAAAGATCATGTGTATTCGGTAACTTATAATATCCGGCCTGGTTAAGCAGGTATTTATCTTTCACCGTTCCGGCAATGTTGCCTTTCGGCAGACTCGCTGTTTTGAAATACGTGGAGAAAGATTTCAGGAAATTCCATGCTTCCATCCACCTGTATTCCCTGTTCATAAGCCGGTAGGTTTCTGGAATATAATCGTGCATGGAGCCTTCGGAAATCACTCCGGGCACCGTGAGACCGCGCAGAACTCCATAACCATCGGACCATCCGCCCATAGCGATACGTCCGAAAGTTTTGTCACCTCGGACTGAATAGGTCGAATTCCAGTTGGTAACTTTATTTGCATACAGATTTTTAGCTATTTCGGTACTGATGGCTTTACTCAACTCTGAGTAAGGTGTGGGCGTGGGATATACATACGTATCGCCCGTATCCACCCCTGAATAGAGCATCAGCACATGATTGGCCACCCCGGCACCGGCATTGCTGTGAATGGAAAGCATAAAATCGGCATTGGAGGCATTGGCAGAAGCTACAATCTGCGAAAGGGGCAAATCATCGGCCGTAGTATTTGTGACACGCGAAATAAACGCTGTGGCACCGCGAGCTTCCAGCATGGATTTCAGATACATTCCTTTATCAAGATTGCTTTTTGACTCCCAAAAACCATTCTGGTCGCCTTGCGAGTAAGGTGCTATGACTACGTTTCTGTCGTCGCTGTCATAGCCTCCGTGACCCGGATTGATGAAAATTCTGACTCCCGATAAATCCTGCGAAAAACCCGGAAAGGTACATACAATGATAAATAACACACCAATAAAAAATCTTTTCATAACTTTTTCAGATTTAATTGACAGAAAGTTCAGTAACAATTAATTTTCCTTCTGGAGTACCGTAAATGATTCTGCCTGCTTTTGACGAAGCCGTGGGATACACGGCTATGTGATCGGGATGGCTGATTGGTTTTTTGAATTTTCCATCAGCAGATATCATGATAACCTGCGAGGATGTAATAAACTGACCGTCGTCTTTATCCTGCATTCCCACAACGAACCGATCGTTGTACCACACGGGAGCATTCAGGTAACCGAGCGAGGAGATTATTTTACCTTTCAGGTCGCAGATATATGTTCCTTTACCCGTTGCAGTAAACAGAATTCGGGTATCATCGGGCGAGAGCGATGCCCAGATATAATTTGTATTTTCACCTCCGAGGGGATTAATCAACGTTCTTCTGCCGCTGATGTACACGTAAATCTTCAGGTTCTCGGAACTGATATACACCGGAATATCAGCCTTAGTGCGTCCAAAAGTGGTCTTGTAAAGTTTGTTATCTGCCAGTACGATAGCACCGTTTTGATAACTGCGTGCTGCACGCAGATTGCGCTGCGGTTTGATCATTTGCTGTCTGGAGTTGGTTCTGATATCAGCACTTTCGAGTGCATCGTATCTCCTGCCGTTTTCGAAAGTTGTGTTTCTAAAGAAAACTTTGGAGTTATCGTTGCTGAATGCAGGCAGATAACCAGCATTCTGATCTTCAGAAATATTTTTCACCTCTTTTGTTTCGAGATTGCAGAGATACAGCCCACGGTAACTTTCGGAAGAAAAAAGAAGCAGGTTACCATCTTCGTTTAACGTTGGGTAATGTGCCGATTTGATGTTTTTCAGCGGTAGTTCATACTGCGAGATTATCCGTATGTTTTGAGCAGAAAGAACGAAGCAAAAGGTTAACAACAAAACGATGAGTTTATGTTTCATAACGAAAAATATTAAGTGATAAATACCGTAATAACTCTTTTACAAAAAAAAAATCAAATTTTCATTCCTCTATCGAACGACCATTTTTATTGTTTCGGTTTTACTTCCCGAACTGACTTCCAGAAAATACGTACCCGGAGTTTGTCTGACAAGTACATTTAATTCATTTGTCTGAGGTACTCCATATACAGTTGAAAAAACCTGCTGACCACTCACATTATAAATTCTTATTTTTAAATCCGAGTTCTTCATCTCATCGTTGATACGTAAAGTGAATTGACTTCCATCTTTCACCGGATTCGGATACACCTGAAAGAGACTCAGTTTTTCGGGCGAAGTGAAAGATACTTCGTAGCCTTTGTAACATAATATAATATCCCTAACGGCCAACGAATAGGTCTGATTTTCGGTCTGCGTACCGAGATAAAAGTTCACATTTACGAACCAGACAGGAAAATTCGAAATATCTGAGGTATTAAAAAACAAACTTAGCGGAAATGCAATTTCGGTATCCCCGTTATTCTGAAGGACCGTAAATTCTTTGGAAACATTTTGCGTAGATTTATTAGTACGCAACGTGAAAACAACTTTAGTAAGTGTGATATTTCCCAAATTTAATCGAAGCTTCAGCGTATCTGGCATACTATACAGGGGTATTTTTCTGATCAGCTTAATATATGGTGCCCGGGTAGTTTTAAATGTGTAATTAACTACCGAACCATGATCCCAGCCCTCAGCCCGGTTGGCTGTAGATAAGCTTGCGCTCAAAGCCGAAGAAGCATCCAGGGTCCAGTTTTCTACTTCGAATGTATCAAAAATAATCCTTCCTGATTCCGGTATCTCAACGGTTACTTTGATACTATCGCTGAATGTACCCAAATTACCAACCACCATCGTTGTACCGTTTTTCAATCCTCTCAATACCCCATCAGTAGCGGAGCAAACAGTGGGGTCAGCCACCGTCCAGGTAAGTGATGCCGGATAAACTGTCATGGTATTCAGACCAATAACACTCTGAACTTCTATTGGGTATTCGAACCGGCTATCAATCAGCACCGAATCCAGCCGCATAAATATTTGTGCATCTTTTACTATATGAATATTGACTTTGGTAGTGATATTTCCATTGTAAGTAGCAGTTAAAATGCCATCATGGCCTCCGGATGCAACAAATTCACCCTGACTGTTAATATATCCCAACTCCGGCGCACAGGAAAGCACAACGCCCTGAACATCTTTATTAATCAACATTTCATATTGATTGTAGCCCAGAAATTTAGGACGAAAAACGCCGTAATGTGGCAAACGAATAGTGGTTTCATAAGGTTGTATATCGGCTATTGCATTATCGGTCGGTGCGGTTGAAACTACAAAAACTCCGTTGGCTACTGCCCGTTCGGAGCCATCACTGGTAGTATTCATCGGTCCGAATTCTTTCAGGAATAAACAACTCGAACCGCCGCCATCCAGATTGATGGCCTCATAAGCACCAGCTGAAAGCATTATTTCTGCCAGTTCTTTGGTACTCACACCGACTGAAATACCTCGTCCGTCGACCACACACTGAATGATTGTTTTTTTGTCCTTTGAATATCCGAATGCTGTCCTTGGATGCAGATCAGTCCATATCTGGTCAGTAGTAGGAGCACCATCCCGGAGCATCATGGTGCGATGATCACCGCCCACCACTTCCGAATAGGGATTTGCCGCACCATTGATAGTTACATTTTGAGTAACAGTTACTTCATCGCCCACGGTAAAAGTGTTAAGATACGTGGCAGCAGTTCCGTGTCCCGAAAGGACAGCATAACCGGCCGGTATCTGCATATTGCCCTTATTTTGTTCTGTCTTGGTTACCGTAGCCTTCACGGTTTTATTCACACCCCAGGTTTCACCCTGCTGCAACTGAATCTGTACTTCCGTGCCGAAAGCATTGGTATGGGTATATTTTCCATTCAATTGATTGTAAAGAACCAGTTCGTTTGTATTTCTCACGTGGTTGGCATGGCTTATAGCAAAATCCACTCCTTTGCAGGAAGTTGTTCCGCTAAAAGTGAGCGTGCCGATATATGGAACTTTATTTTGGTCGAAGGCCATCACCGGATAGTTGATGGGTCGGGTGCCAACTTCCCCACCGAACATACTGGCACCTGTAGGCATGCCGTTGTACGTGGTTCCCGTATCATAAAAGTCACCATTCGTTCCGGCAAAATAAACTGCACCGGGTTTTGATTTACGGTTGGCTGTTACGGTAGGTCTTTCAGTTCCGTAAATAGAATCTCTGCCAAGGGCGGTACGATAGGTGATGTAGGGATTGGTAAGGTCAACTTTCAGAAAAAAAATATTTAACCGTTTGTAACCCCGAAGTTCTACCGCTGTATAATAACTTCCGGGACCGGCTTTGAAGTTAGCCACTGTATCGATGGTATATGATTTTCCGTCAATGACAATATTGCCGGCAAACATAGCCGAAATAAAGAACAGAAAGAGAAATACAGAAATTATTTTTCTCATAACTGGTGTTTGATTTATTTATTACGGGAAAATAAGTAGAACAGGAAATTAAAATTAAACTTTGCCAAAGTTTAAGAACCTTGGCAAAGTTGATAAGAATAAATGAGTTGGCGCTCTACCACTCAGTCTATTTACAAAAATACGCTTATTGCACAGCAATTTTTTGAACTTTCTGAGCACCGGAATTGTCGGTAACTCTTACAATATAAATACCTTTCTGGCCGGGAGCTGCCATTTCATTTATATTATTGGCAGTTGCCAATAGTTGGCCGTTTACAGAGTAAATTTCGGCCGTTTTCACCTGTTCAGAAATTACAATCTGTCTGCCTCTCAATATAATATCCACATTTGAAGCATTGATATTGTTTACTCCGGTTGCAATAGTCATTGTATAAGCTCCATAACCATTTTCATGTGTGTATAGATAAATATTTGCAGAATTACCAGTAACTTCTACCTCGGGCATTCCTGTACGTACAGTATTAGATACTGCACCCATACCTGCCTGTGGAAATGTCCACATAAGTGTCATTTCTTCGAAAAGTTTTAAAGCGTCTTTGAATTTGAACATTCTGAAAGAAGAGAAGGGTTTTGCTGCTGTATTAGAAGCTGCCATGATTAAGAAATAATCTGAGCCGATCTGGAACTCTTTTACACCGTTATGTCCCTGATTCATCACCCAGGTATTTGCAGGATCTGTAATATTGTCAGTAAGTAATCCGTATGCAGTTGCATCCAGCGTAGTTCCATCGGGATTATATATCTTAAAAAATCCATCTATAACGTTTCCATCCTGATCACATAAAGTTGGGAATGTGGTGTTTCCATCTACATAGAAAAATGTATCGTCCAAAGGAAGTACCCGTGGAGCAGAACCCAGATTGGCTAAAGGAGCAAATGAGTTAGTACCGGCGGTATATGCTCCAAACCAGTATTGACCGCTGTTGTCCAGTTCAATTAATGTTGGTTTTTGATTTACAACCCCGCCTGTAATTGTCCATTTGTACACTTCAGTAACTGTAGCTTCAGCGTTAGCTGCCATAATTACGGCATTACCGTTTACATCTCCCCATACTCCGATGGCGTCAAATCGTGTTCCGGTTTTAGACAACGGATAATGAGTAATAATGTCTGTATTAATAAGCACCGTACCCGCTCCGGTAGCTAAGTCAATTTTCCAAACCTGAAAACGTCCGGCATTGGAAGTTGTCAAATTTGAAACCAGGATATTACCGGCATTGTCTTTTTGAATGTCATTGTTGGGTAGAGGTGCTAAATACGTACTATCAGCCGTATTCGCCTTGTTTCTTCCCAGATAAGTAAATACATTGCTTGCCAGATTAATTGGTGCCAATAAAGCTCCGGTGGCGCCATCCACTACCAAAATCTGATTGACCGTGGTGCGGCTGCAAAAATACATTTTTCCATCCTTTGCTGTCAAACCGCGTACAGCGCCGGCTGCACCCAGTTTATCGGGAGCAGAATTGTAATTGTTCAAAACGGCGGAATACATCCATTTACTTTCCAATTTATAACCGGAACGATTTGCATAAACAGCCGAATCTTTTTTTACTTCGGCAGCATAACTGCTTGAAGAAATTGCACCCAAAAGGATTGCAACGGCAAAGAGTAATGTTTTTTTCATGATTGTAAATTTTTAAAATGATTGAAATTTTAATTGTTTAAATATTTTATTGTAAAGTTGCTGAATATCTACGAAACTTTATTTCTTCAGTTTTATAGTTTGTTTGTTTTTTTCTGTTCTGATTAAAAGCGGATAAACTCCACTTCTAAATCCATCTATATTCAAATCTATAACATTTATCCCTTGTGAAATATTACAATTTTTATCAAATAATAACATTCCAATTAGGTTGTAAAGTGAAATTTGTGCGTTTATGTTTTCAGATGACCACACTATAAGTTCACTTACCCCGTCAGGTCTTGTTTTAAGGTAACAATCAAGCCCATCAGCACTATTTTGACCTATTGAAGTATTCATGTTTACAGTTACTACAACTGATGATTCCGTCATACCGGTAGTAGTGAGTGCAAACACCCGAACGAAGTAGATTTTTTCGGTAACCAGATTGGTGAAAATTACGCAGTTAGTATTGGCATCAACGGTTTTCACGGTTGTTCCCCTCGGTGGAAATGTATTTGACTCAGAAAGTTCAGCTCTGAACCCGTTCGAATTTTGGGGTTTCCAGCAGACTTCCAGACTGGTATTCGTGAGGAAATCACCATTAACCGGTTTTGTAATTTCCGGAACGGGCACCGGCAGTATCATTGTGGTGAAACTTACGGCATCCGTTGTTGTCTGCAGATTACCATCCGTCACTTTCACCCTTACATAATACGTGGTACTTCCGTTTAATACATTTTCGGGAATAACAGCACTTGCGGTTGACTGCGTGGATGAATATAAAATGGTTGTAAACAACTGAGTGGTTGACAATTCTAATGTATATGTAGCCGTTGCGCTCACATTGTCCCAACTGATAGTAGGAGTAAGCGAAACTCCGGTGCTTCCGTTCGTGGGAGAAATGACTGCAAATTTATGCAGCGTGAACGACCGCACATCTGAAACACCGTCGAGTGTATTTGCTTTACGAGACTTCACTCTCCAGTAATACACGCCGTTATCTTTGAGATAGTTGATATTTGAACTTGGGAATGTGTTAGTGGTTATATCGCGTCTGTAAATAATTTTTGTAAAATTGAGGTCTTCGGCCACTTCGAAAGTGAAATACTCAACAGTCGGGTCAGCATTCCATTTGAAATCTATCGGGGGATAAACCAACGAATTATCAGAAGGAGAAATCAGTGCCGGTGTAATCTGAGAACCGGGCGATTGCCCCATTACTTGTGGTGGATATTCATTCCCATATCTGTCGAGTACCGCTACCGCAAATGTGTTGGTGGTTGTTGAAATACCTGCCGGAACTGTAAATGAATTTTGATACGAAATTCCTGTAAAATAAGCTGATGTGCTGAAATTTCCACTAAGATTCACTTTATCATTCGGAATGGCATATACAATATACCTGACGTTTGTTTCTGAATTAGTCCATGTAAGTACATTGCCGGTCAGAGAAATTCCTGTAACCAAACCATAATGAGGATTTTGACCCCAATTGACAGCCGGTGCCAGAGCCGGATTAGTATATTGATATTTTCGTATGTAACTGATAAATCCGGCAATATTCTGAACCGGTTTTGTGGGGAAAAAAATGCTTCCGGGCGCTCCGTTCAGATCTCCCTGACGGTTCAGGTTCACCTGATTGCCAATTTCGGAAGCATAAAAATTAGTAGCACTGGGAGCATAGAAAATACCTGAATTCCACTGAACGGCATTTCTTTCAATTCCCGACATGGATGATAAGTCAGTCTGCTGCCCCGCAACTTTCATCATCCGGGGTGCAGAAGCTCCTCCGGCAGTCATGGCCGAAAGAGAATGGCTGGAATAAAAATGCCTGCCGAATTTATTGGCCACAAAAGACCACCAGGTACACAATTTGGCATAATCATTCGCAGAGCCGATTGTCCAGTAAATCTGCGGGGAGATGTAATCAATGGTACCTTCGCTCAACCAGGCCAGTGGATCGGAATATATGTCGTTATATTGCCAGTCGCTGCCAGGACAGGGTGTCACTCCGTATTTATTGGCTACCGTCTGACTGGAAGCAGCAACACCTGCCGGACTAATTCCAAATTTTACATACGGTTTTACGCTCTTAATTGTATCACGTACTCCTCGTACCATTTTATTTACATTCTGACGCCTCCAGTCACCGCGTGATAATTTATCCGGATTGTATAGCTTGTACTGAGCATCGTCCATGGCATCGGTAGTGCCGCTTACATAAAAATAATCGTCAAAAATAACTCCGTCAATGTCGTAGTTTTTTACAATTTCCGCTACTATTTTTTTAATTTGCAATAATACTTCCGGATGTCCCGGATTAAGTATGGAATTATTGGTAGCGGGGTATGTGAGAAGCCACTCCGGATGTGTGCTGCGATAATCACCCGGGAGTCCCGACCACTGATTGGTTACCGACTCGAACCGGTATGGATTGATCCAGGTGTGAACTTCAATTCCCCGTTTGTGTCCTTCCTGCACTACAAATGCCAGTGGATCGTAACCGGGGTCCATACCTCTGGTGCCCACCAGGTCCGATGACCAGGGTTCGTAGGATGACTTATACATGGCATCGCACCGGGAACGCACCTGAAAACATACTGAGTTTGCATTCATTCTCTTTAGTGAATCCAGTATCGCTATCATTTCATTCTTTTGCATCTGAATTTCTCCCGAATTTCCGGTTGAGGTAATTACCGTGCTTTTTGGCCAGTCATTGCGCCATACAGTTGTAAGCCAGGTAGCCCGAAACTCTCGTTTAGGTGATTGAGCCAATCCACTAAAGCAAAAGAATAGAAATATTGAATACAAAAGAATTTTCTTCATCTGTTTTAGAATAATTTTGATTTTGTTTTATTGACTGCTACACCATACACATCCACTCCTTCTATCACATATTCGATAAAACCGGATGCCGGGTTGTATCGCATCAGTCCGGATTTAACGGCAGCATCGCCCGAACGAAGTCCGAAATACACACAGCCATCATTTTCATCAAGAGCTAACTGACAAATAGCAATGAATTCTCCGGTTGATCCTTCTCCTTTTCCGGTTTCGGTAACCGGAGTAACTGTTTTTCCATTCGCTAATTTCAACCTGTATGGCACTAATTTTTCCTTGTTACTTCCAATTTCATTCAGTTGAGCTAACGTACACCGATACAAGCCTTCATATCCTGTATCGTACAATGTGAAATAGACAAGACTGTTTTTGGCGTCCCAAACAAATGATTTTGGGGTCATGCTTTCGAGAGCTATGCCTGATGTTGGCAATACACCGTTCCCTGTAATTGCGATTTTGAGTATATCGGCATCGGTAAAGCGGAAAATACCGTTACCATTATAGGTTTTACACCAGTACCACACGCCGTTTATTTTGCCGAAACAAGCATTCATAGCTCCGTAACTAAGACCCTGCCCATAATAACCCAATGTAGCATTCTGAACGTAGTATGGATAATCGGTACGGTTCAAAGTCTTGTTTCTTTCTTTTAATCCAATGGTCGATAATCCAGTATTTCTGTCGGAGAAATAAAGTTGTCCGCCTTCAATATATCCGTAGTATGGGTCATTGAAAGCTGCACCCGTGTTGGTCATCATGGTTTCTACCTTGGCACCGTCCTTCGACATGACAATAATCCGTCCGTCACCTAAATTACCGTCCTTGTCGTCAACGTAAGTAAACTGACGCCCACAATCGAGCACATAGAGCGAAGTGTCGTTGAATAAAATATTCAATGGATGTTGACCGGATTTTGTTCCCATATCAAAAGGATTAATTTTCATTCCGGAAGGAGGATTATTTGCCAGTTTCAGGGCCATGATATTGCCTCCTTTTACGGCATAGTAAAGTGTAGGAACTGCTAAATTATAAGCCACAGGAACTTTAATGACACCGTCTTCGAGTTGTCTGCCACCCAGTTTTACCTGAAGTGTTACTACCTGAGAACCTACATTGCTAAATGTTACATTTCCCGGATCTTTGCCATCGAAAGTGGCAATGGGTTTGCCCGCAGCATCCAACGTTCCTTCGGGGAAAATCCAGTGATATTCTTCTGTTAATTTCTCCGGATTGGGCAATTCGACATTAAATCCCACGGAAGTGGAGATAACTTCTATCAGACCGGTTTTATTGGGCGATACGATGGGTTTAATATCACTTATCAAAATGGGTTTTGACTGATAGCCAGCATCGGCTATGGTCAGTTTCACCGTATAAGTACCGGCCTTTTTGTATTTATGCGTCACCGTTTCGCCGGTAGCCAGTGTTCCATCGCCAAAATCCCAGGTGCACTGTCCGGCAGCGACTGAGGTACTAACAAATTCGATATTGGCTCCCACGTAATAGTCTATTTGATATTCAGCATCAATCACCGAGTAATTAAAGGCTATATCGGGATTTGGTAATTCTTCAATAACAGGGTCATTATCCACACAAGAATAAAGAAACAACGCTGTGAATATTGTTAGTAAATAGTTGAATATTTTCATGACCGTTGATTTTTTTTTAATTAAGTGAAATTTCCTTTACAATGCCAAGTCCTGCAACTCCTTTTTTGTCAAATGCCTTCATATTTGCATTTATTCTGTATGAACGGGAATAGTCCACATCATACACATTGGTGGTTTTATTAAAAATTATATCTGAAAAAGGAATGGTTGAATAGATATCAACGAGTACTTTAGGTGTGGTTCTGTTACCTTGTGAATCTTTTGGAAACACATAATCCCAACCACCGGTATTCTCATTTTTAACAGAATCGATGTATGCCTTAAAATTATCAAGCAAATTTAATCCTAAATACATTTTCTGGAAGTCTTTGGGTTTCATTAATTTGAACAAGCTATCCTTGAATTGTGTCATATATGAATTTCCAAAGTATTTTATCATTTTTTCATTATCGAAAGTCGCTGGTTTTGTCCATGTGACCGATGCCAGCGTATTGCTTGTCGGAAAAGTGGATTTAAACATAAATGCCCGTACCGAATCGTTCCATGAATTCGGATGGTGAGCATACTCTGATATCTTTTGGGATATTCTTTTTTCCAATGACTTATTGGAGGTTACACTGTATGTAAATGTCGACATCCAGGGACTTGACACCGCTTTTGTTTCATCTTCTACTATATTGTACCAAACCTCGAGGTGATCTATATCTTCGGTGGAGGTTGTGTAATACTGAACATTAAATGGTACATTTTCTCCGGCTTTGACTGTACTGCTGGCAGGTTCCCAATATACCTGTGGTGCCATTTGCCCCACAATCACATCATCGTCCATCATATCGTGTTTCTCACAGGCAATGAACTGCAGACTTATTGCCATTAAGAAAATCAGCTTGTATTTTGTTCTCATATTTTCTTCGTTTAGAGGTTTATTTCCATTCAATATCGGGATCGGCTGAAGTTACGAAACTATTATTTTTGTAAGCCCATATCATTCTTTTTCTCAACCAGTCAGGATTTTTATAAGCCCCCAATCGTTCCAGTTCTTTACGATTGTATTTATCTTCGGTTTCGGGGTCATAGTTTAAACGGGTAATCCATGCATTGGGCGAAAATTTTGCATTTACACCGAAGTTATCCGGTTTGTCAATCCAATATGCTGCATACAGATTAAAAGGTCTTGTTAGAGAATATTCCTGGCTGAAATTGGTTGGATTTACGTTCCGGGTTCCATCGTGAATTCGTGTGACGTGATAAACAAATATACCTTCATATGCAATTCCGTTATTTTTGCTGCTGTAGTTGTATCTTCTTACATCAGTCCACTGCTCGGGCTGAAGGTACATAGCCACATATTTTTGCTGCATCAGATCAGCAATGGTAAAAGAGGCTACGCCGGGTAACCGTATCGAAAAGAAACGATCAATAAAAGGTTTCATATTGATGTCATCCATTTTCACCCCCACCCGTCTCATATTTATTTTCACAGCATCAATAGTTGAGTTATATGCTCCTTCTTTGTCCCCTTTCCAGTATTGTGCTTCGGCTTTAATAAAAAGAAGTTCTTCTTTTGACATCAGCATGATATAACCGTTATTTTTTGTGTAGGGGTTGCCACCCTGTAAAGCGTACAAATCCGGATAGTAGGTAATTTTCATGGTAGCAGGCATTCCTATGTTATTTTCGATATATCGGATTGTATTTACATTTTTATCATCAAGACGCGGTGTCATCAATTGTTCGGCGCGTGGGTCAAGTGACAATCCAATTGTTTGTCGCGGACTTGAGTAAACACTTAAAAGTGCATAAGCGAAAAATTTAGAGGGTATGGCATCAGTAAGCAGATTCTCACGAGCCTGAGCCCATCCCAGATTTAGTTTGGGTTGGGCTGGTCCCCAGGGACAGTTTTTTTCGGTCGACCCCCCTTCATACCGATAGAGTGCATCGGTATATGAAGGATCATTCAACGCAGCATCGGCAGCATCAATAATTTTTTGACAATTCTCAGGGGTATTTTTCCAGTTTGGAATCATTCGAAGTAGAAGACGGGCTTTCAGGGCTTTTGCATAAGCGCGCCATTTCTCCATGTCGCCACCAAACAATCGGTCCTGAAGCACTGAAATAGTTCGGTTATTTTTATAACTTATCCATTCCGGATTTTCATAAAGACTGATTAATTCATCTGCTTCTTTATTCATCCAATCATAAACAGTTTCCTGCGTATCGTAAGCTGGTGAATTGGATTGATAAACCTGAGTAAGCGGCATATCACCAAAAGCATCGGTTGTAAATAAGGTAGATTGTAACCGGATGGTTCTTGCAATAAGGATGTAATTCCTTGAATCAATTTTTTCAGCTCCTTTTATCAAAGCATCGGCATTTACCCCGATATCGTAAAAATGACGTCTCCATTGCGGGTGTCTGTTCATTGAAAGAAGCTCCCAACCTGATTTGTAAGCGTATGCACTGGTTTGGCTTCGTCCTCCGGTAGTCAGCGCCTGCGACAGATAAACCCCGTATTCGGCATGGTCATAACACAACTGGGATGAATAAAACACCAAAACAGGCAATAACTGTTCGGGTGAAACCTCCGAAGGGGTGTCTTTGCTTGTATTTATATCAAAAAAATCCTGACAGCTATTTAATATTAAAATACTGCTGAAGATGATTACAAAATATATATTGTATGTTTTCATTGCGATTCGGATTAAAAAGTAGCTAATACTGTAATATTTATTCCTCTGGTGGGTGGCACAGGATAGGAGTCAATTCCCATGCCTCCTGTTCCACCTGAGCCTGTATTTGCATTGATTTGCGGATCAGAACCGGTATATTTGGTTAACAGCAATAGATTAGAAGCTGTCAGAGAACATTTCAAGCTTGTAAATTGCGTTTTTTTCTTCAACAGCGAAAGGAAATCATACCCTATTGTCAGATAGTTCAAACGGATATACGATCCATCCTCAATAAAATTAGAACTTACTCCGGCGTAATATTCAGTTATCGTTTTACTGTCGAGAACTATCGGTGTTGTATTTTTAACGTATGAACCATCAGTTTGCTGTACCACTCCATCCCAAACCACTTGTCTTCCTCTGTAAAACTCAAGATCTTTGTGCTGACCACTTGACCACATACCACGACTCGTGGCATTATATATATCTCCACCTTTTCGGCCATCAATCAGGAAAGCCAAATTTAACCCTTTGAAATAAAACGTATTGTTCAATCCCATTTGAAAATCCGGTTCCCGGTTACCTATCAATACACTTTTTGTCGGATTGATTTTCGGATAACCATCAGCATTCACTATCACTTCTCCACCTTCCGTTCTGAGATAATCCTTACCCGAAATAGCAGTAGTAGAGCCATTTAGATAAGCTGTAGGGAATACATCTGTGTATTGAGTTCCCTGAATTTCAATAATATCATCCGGAAGTTTTACCACTTTTCCTCGGTTGAACCCAAAGGTCAAAGACGTTTTCCAGGAAAAATCACGCTGTGATAATATATCCTGATCCCAAAGAAATTCCATTCCGTGATTTTCTACCGTTCCTTCATTTCTTGTTTGTAATATATAACCTGAAGCGGGAGAAACACGTACGGTAACTATCTGATTATCCACATAGGTAGAATAATAAGCTAAATCAAAATGTGTTTTATTATTGAAAAAGCGCGTTTCAAGTCCAATTTCCCATGAGTCTGACATCTCGGGTCTCAACAGGCTGGCTACCGATTTGGAAGGATCCACTCCGTATCCACCATCCGGCAGGGTTGGATATTGAGTATATTTTCTGTCGAAAAGATAAGGAGCCGGTGTATCTTTACCTACCTGTGCCCAGTTTCCTCTCAATTTGCCATAATTAAACCATTCATTTTTAATATTAAAAAGTTCGGAAAATAAAACCCCGGCAGTAACTGATGGATAAAAATAGGGGCTGAATTCCTGACTAAGTGTTGATGACCAATCCCAGCGGGTAGTAGCACTGATTGATGCTATTCCTTTGTAATCAAGTGTTGCCTGATCAAATATGCCTCCATTTCTTCTTTGCGTATGTGAAACTCCTATATCATTGACGCCTTGAATTTCCTTTACATTTTCCAGGCTGTAAATGCCGGGAACGATAAAGTCTCTTCCTGCAATGGAGGATGAAATTCCGGCTCTGGTTTTAACTTCCCCTCCTGCCAGTAAATCCAGCGAAATTTCATCTGACAGATTTATTTTATAGGTTAGTATCCCCATTAAAGTCAAGAACTGGCTTCTGGAATTTGAGTGGGCATAGTTACCAAGTATATCTTTATCCACATTTGCGTAATCGGATTGATTAAAATACGGACTTTGATAATACATCGTATTATAAGCGGCTAATGCTTTTGCATAAGCGTCTGTATTTTCGCCATACTGATCGGCTTTGGGCGGATCAGGCAGAATTACAGCATCATCAAACCGGGGAACAGCGTAACCATCGTAAAGATAACTGTTAGTTTCGAAATTGACCCGTCCAATTGCTTCAAAGTTCTTAAATGCTTTGTAATTCACAGCTCCCTGCATTATGGCGCGTAAGTTGTCATTTTTACCATAATCCATATATCTCGAAAAAAGGGGACTTATCGGTGAAGCAGATTTCAGTTTCTCACTGATGTATCGATACCGGACTTTTCCACCTTCCATATAATTGGTTATATCATCATTTATAGGCCATGTATAGGCTGTAGATACTCCTCCTGCGCCTCTGGAAACATCATTAACAATATTTGCCATGGCTGATACCGATAGTTTTTTAGTTATATCGTAACTTCCCTTGGCAAGTATACCTACTTTATTTAAATAATCATTGACAACAATCCCTTTATCTCTCGAATAAAATGCGGAAGCATAGGCTTTAACCTTTTCACTTCCTCCGCTTACATTTATATCGTATTTTTGATACAATCCGGTTTGGAAATAATTCTTTATGTTATCGTAACGGGGTTCATTGGGTTGCAGCAGGGCACCCCAACCACCGTACCCTCCGCTGGATTCGGGTTTGTAAAATCCCAGCGCTCCGGGTGCATACATCGTTTGTTGTAGGGGTGTGCGTATGGGCTGATTAGTCTGAACACTTACGTTAACATTGGTAGTTATTTTTCCGGTTACTCCTTGTTTTGTTGTAATTAATACAGCTCCGTTTGCTCCGCTTTGTCCGTAGAGAGCCGAAGCCGCAGCTCCTTTCAGGATGGTAATATTCTCAATATCATTGGGATTGATATCAGAAACACCACCCGAAATGGCTACCCCATCCAATACATACAATGGAGCGTTTGATTGCGAAGGATTGATAGATGAAATACCGCGAATTATGAGCAGAGAACCTGAATTGGGCGATCCGCCTGAATTGGTCACGTTGATTCCCGAAACCTTGCCCAACAATCCATTAATAAAATTCGCCTGTCGTCCTTCGGTCAGCGCATCGGCTCCCACGCTTTGCACCGCAAAATTCAGTTTCTTTTTTTCTGTCTGTACACCCATAGCAGTCACTACCACTTCTTCGAGCTGCTCTGCCGATGGTTCGAGTGTCACGTTGATAACATTCGATTCACCTACCGTTTCTTCCCGGGGTATCATTCCAACGTAGGAAAAAACCAGGATTTGTCCTCTTGAAGCTGATAATGTATAAGCACCGTCAAAATTGGTGGATACTCCGCGTGAGGTTCCTTTCACCACTATCGAAGCTCCTATCACCGGTAATCCGTCTTCTGATGAAGTTACTGTGCCGGTAATGGTTTGCTGTGCAAAACCGGATAATGCAAGAAAAAAACTCAGCATTAAGAAACAACATTTCTTCATAATAATATTATTATTTACTTTACACTTGATACTTTTTCATTTATCAATCTCCGAAAATACAAAAATTTTACAGTTTAATTAATTCTTTTAGGTATTATTAAGGTAATTTAATCGAAAATACATCCCTCTATACATAAAACAAAAAAAACAGCATTTTTATGACAAAATGCTGCTTTTTAACAAAAATAACGGTAATAATAAAATACTTCCCGAATTTTCAATAATTCATTTTAATGAAAATGACTAATTATTATGGGTTCTAAAGCCATTTATTCCGCTTGAAATACAGTAAAACAGCTGCCGAAAAGACCACCATGAGCAGGATAGCGAATGGATATCCGAGTTTCCAGTCCAGTTCGGGCATAAATTTGAAGTTCATGCCGTACATGCTTGCGATGAGTGTGGGTGGGAGGAAAATGACTGATACCACGGTAAAAATTTTGATGATTTTATTCTGCTGAATGTTGACCATACCGAGAAATGTGTCCTGCAGGTAGTCCAGTCGCTCAAATCCAAACCGTGTGTATTCAAAAAGCGAGCTGATGTCTTTGATAATCATGGTGAGGCGTGGGAGCAGTTCACGCGGGAACAACCGGCTCTTGAGCATATTGGATACGATGCGCTGCTTATCGATAATGGTCTGGCGGATAACCATTACTTTTTCCTGCAGATCCTTGATGCGTATAAGCACATCTTCGTCGGGTTCTTCTACGGCATTCAACGACTTACTGAGATTTGATATGAGGTCGGTGGTGTCCTCAATTACATCGGCGTCATATTCCACGCGGGTTTCGAGGAGTGCTACCAGCACATGAAAACCGGTGGGGAATGCTTTGGAGTTTGCAAAGATTTTTTTTACCGTTTCGTTGAACGAACGCAGGTCAACATCACGCACGGAAACGAGTAATCCGTTCTTGAGGATAAATGAGACCGGCTCAAGGGTAAAATTATCGAGCAGGAAATTGGAGTTTGCCACCAGACTGTCGTCGGTCTCTATGTACCTGGAGCTGATTTCAATTTCTTCCATTTCTTCGTCTTCCTGGATGTAGATTTTCAGAAACTGTTCGAGGCGTGTTTCCACATCCAGTGCCACATTGTTCAGATCAATCCAGATAATGCTCTTCACATCTATTTTGGTTAAGATGTCAAGACTTTTGGCAATTTTTATTTTATTGTCTTCGTGATAAAAAAGTCTCAATTCCGACATGATTTACCTCCTTTCTTGTAAGCTTTCGCTTTGCAGATAATTAATAATGAGAATTTTAAGACCTTTTGCGCTGAATGCGTAGATTGAAGAAGTGTTAGATTTTCAGTGCTTTTTCCACCAGATTAGTCAGGTATACAAAGCTTTCAACATCCAGCTGTTCGGGACGTTTATCAAAAATAGCATCTTCATACATTGGATTTTCTTTTCCTACAAGCGGTTTCAAAGAATTGCGCATGGTCTTGCGTCGCTGGTTGAAGGCTGTTTTCACTACTGTCTTGAAGAGTTTCTCGTCGCAATCGAGATGTTGCACTTCATTTCGGGTAAAGCGAATAACAGCCGATTTGACCTTCGGCGGAGGGTCAAAGACATGCTCAGACACGGTGAAAAGATAATCGACCGTATAAAATGCCTGGATCAGAACGCTCAGGATTCCGTAGGCTTTTTTCCCGGGTTTTGATGCAATTCGCTCTGCCACCTCTTTCTGGAGCATTCCGCACACACAGGGTATTTTATCGCGGTAATCCAGCACTTTGAAAAAAATCTGGCTCGAAATATTGTAGGGAAAATTGCCGATAACACAGAATTTATCGTCATAGAGCTCATTTAAATCCATTTTCAGGAAATCTCCTTCAATCAGTTTGAGTGACGGATAATGAATGTGCAGATAATCTACCGATTCGCGGTCAATTTCTACGGCAGTTAAGTTAATCAGCGGATTTTCGAGGAGAAAGCGGGTAAGAACGCCTGTACCGGGCCCAATTTCAAGCACAGGCATAGCCTCGCGAAGAGGTAAACTCTCCGCAATACGTCGGGCAATTTCCAGATCCCGAAGGAAATGTTGTCCCAGGTATTTTTTTGCTCGTACTTGTGCCATATTGGTGATAGTCGTCAGGCATATTCAGTTCAAATAGAAATTGTTGTAATAAAAATTGTTTTACAGAGTTGCCGGTTTTTTAGTATCTTTGCATCTGTAATTTTTGCAAGTCCGGCAAAAGTAGGTAAAATTATTCAATTATCCTAAAAAAACGATTTTTTTCGCACTCTATTGAAATGAGAAAAGTATTTATTCTCACAGGCAAATTTATCAGTGACATCATTGATTTCTTCTATCCGCCTTTCCGGAGGTACTTCAGCCTGCAATTCTTTCGATATGGCGTTTCGGGTGCGGGTAATATGGTTTTTGACTGGCTTTTGTATTCGTTTGTATACAATGTGGTGCTTCAGAAACAAATGCTTAATCTCGGACTTGTTACCCTGAGTTCGCCCATTGCAGCTCTTTTTATCACCTTTCCGATTACGCTTTTTACCGGATTTTTGCTTCAGAAATACGTCACTTTCACCGCCTCTGAAATGAGAGGTCACAAGCAGCTTGTGCGTTATATGCTTGTAGTAGCGCTCAATCTGGTGATAAACTACACCGGCCTGAAAATTCTCAACGGAGTGCTTGGCTTGTGGCCGCTGGCTTCCAAGATGATTATTACGGTTATCACAACCTTGTTCAGCTATTTCTCGCAAAAGAAATTTACATTCCGTATAAAAAATGCACCGGACAAAAAATAGGATCTTTATTTTTGTAAAATGGCTTGTTTTATTGGCAGCTTACAGTTTTTTGGTGTATAAGCTGGCACATGTCGAATACTGGAATGAACTGAAGATCTCTTTCCTAAATCCTGAAATTCAACGATTTGTATATTTCGCGGCAATTTTATTTCTGATGCCTCTCAACTGGGCTATCGAAACAGCCAAATGGCAACTCTTACTTTCCGGAACAGTTTCACAATCGTTCGGCGATGCGCTGAAATCAGTCCTGGCAGGTCTTAACACCGGATTTGTCACACCCAACCGCATCGGCGAATTTGCAGGCAGAATTCTTCTGCTTCCTCCGGCTCACCGCCCCGCGGGTGTGGCCATGAGCGTAATCAACAGCGTGACACAGAATATCATAATTGTGGTAGTTGGACTGGCCGGAGCTGTGGTATATTTTTCAGAACACTACAGTAACCTTACTCTGAAGAACTACCTGATAATTCTATTTTCGGTTATTTCAATAACGCTTTTGATTTATTTTTTATTTCCGTCGTTTATCGGCAAATTGAAGACAGACAGGTGGTCCAAAAATCTAAGAAATGCAGTAAACTCGCTCGCAGCAATCAAACGGAATAAATTATCAGCGGTATTAGGGATTTCAGCAGTGCGCTACTGCGTATTTTGTCTTCAGTTTTACCTGATGCTTCTGTTTTTTAATATCGAAATCAGCCCGCTTCAGGCTTTGGCGGCCATTCCGGTCATGTATCTGCTTATCACGTTCACCCCATCACTGGCAGCCGCCGAACCGGCCATCCGCGGGTCGGCAGCTGTGTTTATTTTCAGCGTCTATTCCCCGGATGATGTCGGGATTTTGTTAACCGGCATACTTATCTGGCTGGTAAATTTTGTGGTACCCATGCTTGTCGGAAGCGTTTTAATAGGTATTGCACCGGGATCTGACAAAAATGAGTAACAGATTCAAAAAGTTCCGTTACTCATTCATAATAATTACTGAAAATATTTATTTCTTCGGTTTTTTCTCCATTGTCACATCAATCCTGCCGAGATTCTGTCCGCTTTTACCCATCTGAGCAATCACTACCGGTTTTCCAAGGGCATTTTGGGCAGTTTCGTTCACCAGCATTTTATGTGAGTGCCCTCCGATGATTACATCGATATTGGTGGATGCTGCTGCCAGATCGTAGTCGGTAGGTGTACTGTCAAGACTGCTTACACCCAGGTGCGACAGGCAGATCACCAGGTCACATTTCAAGGTTTTTTTCAGGTAATCCGAAGTTTGAAGTGCTGATGCTATGGGCTCTTTGAGGGTGAGTCCGGCAAAATTTTTCTGAAATGCGAGTCCGTTCAGATTTACTCCCAGTCCGAATACTCCTATTTTCACGCCTCCCCTTTTAATAATTTTGTAGGGTTGAACGAGCGGCTGCAAGGGTGTATTACTGAAGTCGAAATTGGTATTTACCACATCGATTTTTGCTGTTTTCAGTACATTAACCAGCGAGTCGATGCCGTTGTCAAACTCATGATTACCGAGCGTTACAGCATCATATCCCATCATTTTCAACGCGGTACCTTCTACCCTTCCGCCGTAAAAATTGAAATAAGGCGTTCCCTGCAGAAAATCACCTGCATCCAAAAGTAACACATTTTTTTCTTCTGAGCGTATCTGATTGATTACACCCATCCGCCGGGCGTATCCGCCCATATCATTGCTTCCGAGAGGCTCCACCTGACTGTGTGTATCGTTGGTGTGCAAAATGACAATTTTTGTGGTTTTTCCGGCATTAAGAGAAACAGAAAAAACAATCAGTGCAAAAAATAATAGTTTGATTTTCATAGATCGGTACTTTTATAGGATATTGAAACAAATGGGACGAAATAATAGTTTACTTTTTTTTCATTGGAGTTGTGAAAACACTCCAAAGACCGAAGGTCACTTTTTCAGACCTTTTCTGAATTCACCGGGTGTTGTTCCTTTTTCTTTTTTGAACGAACGATAAAAACTGCTTTCACTTGAAAATCCGGATAAGGTAGCGATATCTTCCAGAGAGTATTCGTTTTCGATATCATTTCTGATCAGTTCTTCCGATTTTTTTACCCTGTATTTATTGATAAAATCTGCAAAATTAGATTGAAAAACATCATGCATGAGTCTGGAGGTGTACGTACGGTTTGTATGGAGCATTTTGGCCACATCCGTAATGCGCAAATCGGCATTTTTGTAGATTTCATCCTTTTCCAACAAATATATCAACTGAGCAGGGTAATCTTCGTTCTTTATTTTTTCATGAGCCAAAGGTGCAACTCCCGCCGGATGTAATTCGTACTGATTCAAATCCTGCTGATAATGCTCAATGGTAAAATTTTGTTTGTAACCGGCATAACCAACGCCGAAAAGGAACAGGGAATGTGTGACTGATGGCAGGAACAACAGCCAGTCGTGGCTGATGAAATACGTCTTACCTATACCCGAAGAAATGAGTGAAACAAGTGAGGCGAAAATAAAAACTACCAGAAGCCACTTTATGGGAGTTAAGTCTTTCTTTTCAGTATCCGAATAGAAATCTTTGATTCTGGCGTTGTACTTCATAATGTGTCTGAGACCGAAAAATATCACAATTAAAACCTGGATCACAAAAACCACTTTGAAAAGCGACATCCGGAACAACTGCAAACGAATCAACGACGAGTATGGAGGCTCATAGCCCGGCTCCGAATACAACACGCCGTGAACGAAAGTCTGGACTTCATCGGGTGACATTAATAAATAGATAACCGCAGACAATAACGCTACCGACAGCGAAGGTATAAGCACCAGTGCCCATTTCCACTTTACGCGGGCATCCAGAGTCAGTAAACGTATATACAGGTAATACAACGGAAATACGGATAGAGAAGTAAAGCACCAAATACTGTCAAAAACAGTATATAGCTGGTATTGGTGATTGAAATAGGCTGTGTGAGAAAAATAATTTACAAACGAAACACTTAAAAAAAAGACAAGAAACCGTTTCGATAAATTCATCTGCTGCCTGTCGATCAGTAAAAGCATTACCCAAAACAGGCAAACAAACATTGGCAGGGTAGAAGTGATTGCAGTTATCATATGGGTAATTAATATTTCACAAATATATGTATTTTTCCTGTTTTAAAAAAGTTTTTACGATTTGACAACATATTTTTACGATTTGACAATTGATTAACATAACTATTTGCTATTTTTGAAAAAAATATTTCAAGTTATAACTTACAAAACAACCGATTGCCATGAAAAAATCTATTATTTCGTTCGTATTGTTGGTAATTTTTATTTCAATTGCCAACAGGGCTGAAGCTCAGAATGTGTATGTACTCCAAAACGGAAGCAGGGTGCTGTTTTTCTCCGCTTTGACCAATGTAATGGGCAGCATTCAGGATGGCGACACGCTCTACCTCCCTCCCAAGCCCATTGACGCCAGTTTAACCATCAACAAACGGGTAGCCATCATCGGTGCCGGTTATCACCCGGATACATCAAAGGTTACAGGCATTACAAAAGTTACAGGAGAAGTTGTTTTTGCCAAAAAAAGCAGAGGCTCATCCATGACAGGTGTAAGGACAGAAGGACGAGTGTTGGTTCAGGATTCTTCTATTACGGTTACAAGGTGCAATATGCAGTATGTAGAAGTAACCAATGGAGCAACACCCATTTCGCAGGTTTATTTTGGCGATTGTGTAATCCGGGATGTTGTCAGAAACTTTAACGATGTGGTCACTAACGCATTAATTGAAAGATGTATTATTGGTGGCCAGATTGAAGGTGGCAATAAAACAAATAATCTGATGATAAAGAATTGTGTTTTATTATCTGATGGAAATTATTTTATGTCGAGTATAACTAATTTAATTATTCAAAACTCAATTATATTGTGTACTAATGGATTTGGTTTTTTATATAGTAGTTCGTCATTTACTTTAAAAAACAACCTGTTTGTGCGAGGAGAGTTCTCCATTCCTTCTTTTTCCATGACCGGCAACATTTTCGGAATACCCAGGGCTGATATTTTTGTAGATGAAAGCAAAGGCGATTACCGCATCAAACCCACGCTTACCCAGGCGTTCACCATGGCTACTGATGGCAAGCAGGTTGGTATTTACGGTACCGATTATCCTTTCCTGGTACCCACTTATGCTCCGCGGTTTACAGCCATAGATAATGCCGAAAGCGTGGTGGACGGAAAACTTTCCGTTAAAATGAAAGTAGAAGCGAGAAACCGTTAAAAAAATCGTGACAGAAGCTCACTTCCTGACAATCAGTTTTTTATTCGGAAATGGCTCATACCTGTAGCACACGCACAGGGTTTTGTTTATACGATAATTTACTTTCATAAAAAAACTTACACCATGAAGAAATCGATTGATATAATTCGAATTTTACTGGTATTAACGGTATTGTCGCCTCCGCCGCTTACAGCTCAAAAAACAATCCGGGCAGTGGAATGGTGGACCGACGGAAACGCACAGATGCGTACCCAACAGAATGTAACACCCGGAGCAGCTTACAACTGGGAAGAGCTGGTGCCTTTCAGCACACTGTCAGACGGAGTGCATACCTTCAATGCCCGCTTCTGTGACAACGAAGGAGTGTGGACTACCGTGCAAAGCCATTTTTTCCTCAAGCAAACTACGGCTGCCGGCACCGGAATGGTAAAAAAAATAACTGCACTGGAATACTGGATCAACGGAAATTCAACTAACCGCACCCATCGCGCACTGACTGCCCAAAATACCTACAACTGGGAAGAGCTGCTCGATTATGCCGCTATTCCCGATGGGGTAAACACGTTTAACGCCCGCTTCAGGGATGAATTCGGAGCGTGGAGCACGGTGCAGAGCCATTTTTTCCTGAAGCAGACTACGGCAGCCGGCACCGGAACGATGAAAAAAATCACTGCACTGGAATTCTGGATCAACGGAAATTCAACTGAACGCACTCACCGCACTCTGACTACCCAAAGTACCTACAACTGGGAAGAACTGCTCGATTATGCTGCCATTCCGGATGGGGTAAACTCGTTTAACGCCCGCTTCAGGGATGAATTCGGAGCGTGGAGCACGGTGCAAAGTCATTTTTTCCTCAAGCAAACTACGGCAGCCGGCACCGGAACGGTAAAAAAAATCACTGCACTGGAATACTGGATCAACGGA
>SAAL01000202.1 GCA_009929445.1 Bacteroidia bacterium | reverse complement strand
GCGTTGCCTTTTCGGGGGCCCATAGCTCAGTGGTTAGAGCAGGCGACTCATAATCGCTTGGTCGGGGGTTCAAACCCCTCTGGGCCCACCATTTCTTCAATTTTCCCTGCATTACCCTTCTCATATCATCTTCGGAAGAAAAACCACGGATGCAAATATCCGGGTGAGTTCGGAACAGTATTTTTTTCTGATTTACGTTTTGCCTCAAAAATGCGCATTGAAAAGAAATGAGGAAAATGCGGCTAGTGAAAAAATATAATAAAATCGTTTGCATAATTTCAAAAGTATGATATCAGTCGTCTAGAAGTATTGGGTAATATCTCTAATGTAGGGCACAGGATTATGACTGTCTTTGGCATAGCGAAGAAGAAAGTAATTACATCTGTCAGGTTAATGTCGAGGCCTAGATGGATGGTGCTTTCATTTATGAAGTTGGAAAGAAGTCGCTGTAACGAGGAAGGAATGTTTAATTTGCCATGAAGCAGAGTAACGTTGGAAGTTTTATGAACACTGATAATTCAACACCAATGATTGTAAGAGGCACAAGGGTGAAGCTTGCCATCCTTCGAGCCGTTTCTTTTTTCGGTCTCTACCTAGTATTTTGTGCGTTTCTTCTAATGACTTCGATTGAAGTGCATTCTGCAAATAATACTACAAATAAAAATAATTTGTCCAAAGGAAGTATTTTTGGGTTTGATAAATCAGGTTCTGTTTTAAATGATGTTTCGAGTGATCAATATTTAAAGATAAATACACTCATCAAGGGGATTGTAACAGAAACAAGATTCTTGCCTGAAAATTCAACAAGGGAATATGAGTACTCCGTCTTGCGAAATCAAGATGGCTGGTATTCAATACGACTAGTTAGCGAACAAACGAACATTATGTCAGAAGCTTATAGCGATTTAGTAGATACAATTGTCGAAAATGCGCCTACTGAAGCTTTAACGGGTATAATGCCATCCCCTGAGAAATATACTCGTATAGTCTCAATTAGCTCGATTCCATATCCACTTTGTGCAGATTCAATGCTTCAGGCTGTTTGGTTGACACTTTGTGCCAATCGGAATGCGATGACAAACAGTATTTCCAAGTGTCCTCCCGGAATCATTTTTACGTACCCGATGCGATTTGACCCTTACAATATATACAGCTTAATTGTCGAAAACGAAATTTATGATGACCTTGGAGAGGGCTTGCTTCGTGGGTTCGAAATAAACGGTCCGGAAGAAAGCTTGATTTCTGAATTAGATTTTGAGAAACATGCTCCTCCATCGGTTAAAAACTTATCTCTAAGCAGGGTATACGATATTTTCGGTTCTAAGACAATAATGGTTTCAATTCCATTGTCCCTTTCCAGTGGCACAAATAGATGGAAACAGTGCGTTTTTAGCTCCAGTGGTCATTTTAATTCGACCTCATATCCGGAACAGTCAACGCTTCTAATGTATAGTCCCCATAGGTATGGCTTGGATGGAGAATGTAAAAGTCAAGATTTGCTGACAAAAACAGAGGTAAAGGTGCTAACTGTAGAAACCAGTATTGATATGAAAAGTTTATTCCCTCCTCCTATTGACTCCCCCTTGGTTGAGGTGAAGGATTTCCGATTTAATGGTTTAAAAGAAGAAATGGGGTATAGGATAGTCGATAAGGTGTGGCCTTTAACTGGAACGGAGAGCTACCAAAAATGGAAAGAATTATTCACTCATAAAACTTTATTGGAAGAAAATAATACCAATGCTCCTAAATCTCCTGTTTTTATAATATTAATTTTTGTAATAGTTTTTATTCCGTTTATTGTTGTTTTTATTAAAAATAAAGTAAATAAAAGAAATAATAAAAAGTATAATTAGTATTTATTGTTTATTAAATATTCAACTCTTTTTGGCTCCATGCTTATTAAACCCGATGGGTATGGGGGATAATCCCGGTTTACGGCAATCACTTTCATTTCCAATGCTGCGAGTATGATTGTGCTACTCAGTTCAAAAACTTCCGTACTTGCTGCACGGTACCGAAACAGGACGTTGCCTCTCCTGTGGCCTATCGAGAATTCGTGGGTTCATTGGTTGATACACTCCGACAAAGAGAATTGGCCGCAATTTAGAAACAACAAGATGGATGCAGAATGGGAGTATCAACAATGAAAACGCGAACGAAAATTATCACGGTTGCTGTTTTTGTCTTCGTAGTTGTGTGGATCTCTCTTATTCCGCTGGTGACCCTCACGAACAGACATCAGTTTTTCGATATCAATAACGGACGG
>SAAL01000013.1 GCA_009929445.1 Bacteroidia bacterium | reverse complement strand
GATGGATAATATTTCAGCCCGCAAAATTACAAAAAAATATTGATTAATACGGCAAAACCAGGCGTGTAACTTATTGCGGGGTTATCAATTATGAAATGTAAATTTCAGGATTCAGCGGCAGGATTTTTTATTGTCAATCCTGTATTAATTATCAAATTCTTTTAAAAGATGATTCGTAGTTCATATCAGGTACAGGTGCCTGTGATAAAAAATCAAACCCTGAGTGACCCGCGAAAACCCCTGACGGCATAATAAGATTCTGCACCGTTGTGATACACGAAGACACGATCGTAGCGACGATCACAAAAGAGTGCACCGCCGAGTTTTCTAATCTCCGCCGGTGTTTTCACCCAGCTCGATGTTTTCAGGTCGAAATTACCAAATTTTTGCAACTCCCTGTATTGTTCTTCCGTCAGAAGTTCAATGCCCATTTCGGCAGCCATATCTATTGCGTTGTTCTCCGGTTTATATGATTTTCTTGATTCCAGGGCTTCGCGGTCGTAACACAGACTTCTGCGGCCGGTAGGGCTTTCTGCCGAACAGTCATAAAATATGTATTCACCCGTTTTTTCATCATACCCCACAGCATCCGGTTCACCACCGGTTCTTTCCATTTCACTGAGCGACCACAGTTTTTCATCCCGGGTACCGGAGTTCAGCCTTGCCTGTAGTCCGCCCCATTCAAGACCTTTGTGGCGATTCATGTTTTTCTCAAAACGGTCTTTCAACGTGCTGATTATTTCATCCCGTTGTTCCGGTGATAACTCCTTTTTATTTCCCATTGATATCATTGTCTTATGCAGATTAGGTTATTAATTCTCACCGGAGCAGGTTTGAAGTGGTCAATTGACATACGTTACTGGTAGTTTCAAATCTGCAGTCACCGGATTTGCAAGCGAAAACAACATCGAATTTGCTTGGCAACCGCGTTTCCGCGAATATATTATTTGCAGTCAGCACGAACCGGAACGTATTTATGAATTTATTCAGAACAACGTAACCACCTGGAATAACGACCGCTTTAATCCTCCCACCGGCGCTGATTTGTAATACCGTGCCGGATGCATTCAGGTTTTATTACCGGAACGACCGGACAAAAAATATTCAATTCCTGCTCATTCCATCAAAGTGCGCAGGTAATCCCTAATTTCCAGCCGCTTTCCAGTATGCGGTCGTGGTGCTTCCACCCGCCGAATGGCACAAGCGAATGTATTTTCCCGTACGGATTGAAGAAAAGTGAGCCCCCGAACCGGAAGTCGTACTTAATGCCGACACCTGCCATCATGCCAATACCTGTCTGGCTGCTTTAGGAACTGTTGTTCATCAATCCGGCATCCAGCAGCAAAGCCCCGTTCACAAAAAAGTATTTCAAAAAAACGGCACGCAAACCTACAGGAATGTCAATCAACGATAAATTCGATTTGTAGGTATTGACTTCGGGAGTGGGTGCTGATGTAGTGGTAATCTTGCAGAGCGAATAGGTGATTCCCGTTTCCAGTTCGAGCCAGTTGTTAAGTGGCTTCAGGTATATGATTCCGATTGCAGTGGCATCCGTTACATCGTGACTTGCAGAACCTTCGAGGGCAGGCTGCATGACCGTAGTGCCGCCGTTGAATGAGTAAGTCAGGCCGATTTTTCCTTTTTCAGCCGTTTGAGCCTTTGTAAAAACAGAAAGAAGCGCAATAGCAAACAGAATGAATAATTTTGGCTTCATGGAGAATGATTTGATTGTTGATAACTTTTGTCTTTTTACGTCACAAACAGCCGTAAAGGTACTTATTATTTTTAAAAAAAAATGTTTAACTTTGTCGATTGTAAATTATTTTGTAATAGTTCACGATAATAATTCACTGTTAATTAAAATATGTTGTTTCCTCTGTGGGGGGATGACAGGCGAAAAATTTATGGCAAAAGAGGATGAACTGAACGAGATGGAGGATCAGGATCTCCCGGATGAGAGTCCGGAGAATGCGGAGCAGGCATCTGACACGTACGATGCGGGTGAAACTCATTCCAACTATATCATTCCGAAAATAAAAGACGACGAATCGGTGAAACATCACCTTTCGGGGATGTACCAGACGTGGTTTCTGGATTACGCTTCGTATGTAATCCTGGAGCGTGCTGTGCCCGAAATTCACGACGGACTGAAACCGGTTCAGCGACGTATTCTGCATTCCATGAAGCGTCTGGACGACGGACGTTACAACAAGGTGGCCAATATCGTGGGGCATACCATGCAGTTTCACCCCCACGGTGATGCTTCCATAGGCGATGCGCTCGTACAGCTTGGGCAGAAAGATCTCCTCATCGATACCCAGGGAAACTGGGGAAACATCCTTACCGGCGATGGCGCGGCTGCGCCACGTTATATCGAGGCACGGCTTTCTAAATTTGCACTCGAAACCGTTTTCAACCCGAAAATAACCGAATGGAAACTCACCTACGACGGGCGCAACAAAGAACCGATTTCGCTGCCCATCAAATTTCCGCTGTTGCTCGCTCAGGGTGTGGAGGGGATAGCTGTGGGGCTCAATTCCAAGATTCTGCCGCACAATTTCAACGAATTGATTGATGCAAGCGTTGCTCACCTGCGCGGAGAGGATTTTGTTATTTACCCCGACTTTCAGACCGGCGGAAGCATCGATGTAAGCAAATACAACGATGGCGAACGGGGCGGCTCGGTGAAAATAAGAGCTAAAATCGGTAAACTTGATAATAAAACACTCATAATCAGTGAAATTCCGTTCGGAACGGATACTTCCAAACTCATCGAAAGCATTATCAAAGCGAGCGATAAGGGGAAAATAAAAATCCGCAAAGTGGACGATAACACGGCGCAAAACGTGGAAATACTGGTTCACCTGGCACCCGGCGCTTCGTCGGACAAAACAATAGATGCCCTCTATGCCTTTACAGGCTGCGAAGCCAGCATTTCGCCCAACTGCTGCGTCATCCACGACAAGAAACCGCGCTTTATCGGAGTGAGCGAACTGCTCCGCATCAGTACCGACCATACCAAAGAACTGCTGAAACTCGAACTCGAGATTCAGCGCGATGAACTGCTCGAGCAACTCTTTTTCGTTTCGCTCGAGAAGATTTTTATAGAAAACCGGATTTACAAAGACCGGGAATTTGAAGAAAGCGAAACGCAGGATGCCGTAATAAAACACATTGACAGTCGCCTCGAACCGTTCAAGAAGGATTTTATCCGTGAGGTGACCCGCGAGGATATTCTCAAACTGCTGGATATCAAAATGATACGCATCACCAAATTCGACACTAAGAAAGCGGACGACACCATCATCGGCATTCAGAAAAAAATCAGGGAACTGGAGTATAACCTCGAAAACCTGGTGGAATTTACCATTTTCTGGTTCCAGAACCTGAAAGAAAAATACGGGAAAAACTACCCGCGCATGACCGAAATCCGGAACTTTGATACCATTGTAGCTGCTAAAGTGGTGGAAGCCAACGAAAAATTGTATGTGAATCACGAGGATGGCTTTATAGGGACGGGATTGAAAAAGGACGAATTCGTATGCAACTGCTCGGATATGGACGAAATCATCGTATTTTTCAAGGACGGAAAATACAAGGTGGTGAAAGTGGCCGAAAAACTTTTCGTAGGAAAAAACATCCTTTATCTGAACGTATTTAAGAAAAACGATAAACGAACCATCTACAACGTGGTGTACCGGCACGGAAAAAATGGTCCTTTCTACATCAAACGTTTTGCCGTAACAGGAATTACCCGCGACAAGGAATACGACATTTCGCAGGGAAAAGAGGGCTCCCGGGTGTTTTACTTCAGCGCCAACCCCAATGCCGAAGCAGAAGTGATACGCGTAACGCTGAAACCAAAACCACGCCTCAAAAACCTGGTGATTGAGAAAGATTTCAGCGAGATTGCCATCAAGGGGCGTCAGTCCATGGGTAATATCCTTTCGAAAAATGATGTGTACCGCATCACGCTCAAACACAAGGGCGGGTCGACGCTGGGCGGCCGCGAGGTGTGGTTCGACCGCGATGTGTTGCGGTTGAATTATGATAAACGGGGCGATTATCTGGGTGAATTTTTAAGTGAGGATTTGATTCTGGTCATCACAACCAAAGGCGAATTCCGAACTACCAATTTTGATTTAAGCAATCACTTTGAGACTGAAATTCTGACAATAAAAAAATTCGATCCGAACAAAGTGTGGACTGTAGCTTTGTACGATGCTGAGCAAAAATTCTACTATCTGAAACGTTTTCAGCTGGAGCCTTCGGCAAAACTCCAGAGTTTCCTGGGCGAAAATCCCGAATCAAAACTGATGCTCATTTCGGGCAAAACGTATCCGCGCATCGAGGTGGTTTTCGGCAGAGGAGATGCTTTCAGAGAGGCTCTGGTTGTGGATGCCGAAGAATTTATCGGTGTGAAAAGTTTCAAAGCCAAAGGAAAACGGTTGACCACTTTCGAGGTGGAATCCATCAACGAACTGGAGCCCATCCGTTTCAAACCCGAAAAGGAAACGGAAGAAAAAAACGAGGCTGATGAAACGGATGAAATAAATGCCGATGAGACCTCTGATGAACCGGAAACAGAAAATGAAAATGATGAATCGTCCGAAACAAACAGCGATGAACCCATAGACCAGCAGCGCCTGATAGACGATATAACAGGCCAGATGACGCTTTTCTGAAAAGAAAAACGCAGAGGAAAATATTTATTAAAACAAAGCCACCTGATATATTGCGTTGATATCAGGTGGTTTTTTTTTATGTCTTGTTTGACAACTGCCGAAACTGACAATAAGGCAAACAATATCAGCTTATGGTAACCGTGCTCACTCCGTTGCTCTTTTTCAGCACCTGAATCTGAACGGGAATACGTTCCTTCAGACTGTCCACGTGCGAGATGATGCCTATCATTTTTCCCTGCGACTTGAGGGTCTCGAGGGTCGAAATCACGGTTTCGAGCGTGTTGCTGTCGAGCGTACCGAAACCTTCGTCGATAAAAAGGGAGCCGATGGTCACGTTTTGGCTGGCCAGATCCGACAGCCCGAGCGCCAGCGAAAGACTGATAAGGA
Organism: Bacteroidia bacterium; assembly: GCA_009929445.1. Taxonomy (GTDB): domain Bacteria; phylum Bacteroidota; class Bacteroidia; order Bacteroidales; family Paludibacteraceae; genus UPXZ01. The sequence continues at coordinate 44,594 of SAAL01000013.1, read as the reverse complement.
ATTTTTCACCCCCGCTCATGGTGTCCACCGGTCGGGTTTCGCCTGCCTGATAATGATCCACGAGTTTGAAATTGAGTTCTTCGCCCGATTTGTACTGTGGGTTGAGCTGGAGTGAATATCGCGGATTGAGTTTGTAGAGGTGCAGGTTGGCAAGGTCAATGAGGTTTCGGAGCGTAAGCCGCTGCACGTAGGTGTTAAATGCATCCTGCGAACCACCCAGAATGCTCATCAGGGTTGTCCATTTGAGGCAAACCTTTTCCTGAAGGGTTATCTCTTCCACCACGCGTACATTCCGCGCCTTTATTTCGGCGTCTTTTCTGAATTTCTCGGCTATTTCGCCCAGTTTCTTTTGCAGTTCTTCTTTTTGCCCGTTGAGTGAATGTATCCGTACACCGGTTTCATTTTCCGAAAGGGCCGGCATCAGCTCTTTTTCGTGGTTTTCCATTTCCAGGTTGTTTTCCTTTTCGAATGAGGAAAGCGAAATAGTTCGCTCGTTGATGCCGTTTCGTATTTTCAGAATGCGTGTTTTCTGTTCGTCGGTGAGGAGTGAGGCAAGCAGTTCATTCCGGTCGGCAAAATTACTTTTTCCAATCATGTCCCCAAGTGCGGTTTCCCGTTCGCAGAGTTCGGCGGTCTGTTCCGAATGTTGATTCCTTAAACTCTTTTTTTCGCCATCAAGACTTGTTTTAACCACCTGCAATTCATCCAGCTGTTTCGCTGCGTTTTCTTCTTCCTGTTTTGATAAATCGATGGCATTCTGCAGCTGCAACCGTTTATTATCGGTCGAAATTTCGGCAGCTAAAATGGCGTTGCGGCTTTCGGTATCAACACTAAGGGCTTTTTGAAGACCGGAAATTTCCGCTTCGGTCGTTTCGGCCTCTTTTGATTTTTCTAACGTGATTCTGAGAATATTATTGAGTTCGATGTTGATTTGACTCGTTTTGCTTTCAGCATCTGATCTCTTTTTCGCAGTGTCGTTGTAGGTTGTTACTTTATTTTCAAGTTCCCGTATAAATGACGCTGTGCGGTCTGTTTCGGGCAGTTGAAATCCTGATTCGCTGAGCTCTTTTGTCAGGATTTGCTCCAGTTCTTCGTTCCTGCTTTTAATTTCAGTTCCCGTTTTGATACATTCCTCCATGTGTTTTTCAATAGCCTGATTAGCGGTTGAAAGCCGTATTTGTTCTTTCTGTAGGCCTGTAATCATTTCATCGATGCTTTTTGTCAGAACCGACTTTTCGTCTTTGCGTTTCAGGCAGTTCTGTATTTCGGTCATCAGAGCAGATGTCTCCTGCTGTTTTTTTTCGGTTTCATTCAAAGCGGCTGTCATGGCCGTTTTTTCATTAATTCCGAAATCCGGTTTTTTTTCGGTGAACTGTCTTGTTACCTTTTCGAGTGTTTCGTTGGTTTTGTTGAACTGAGTTTCTGCCAGCCGATGGGCTGTGCGGTGTTCGGTTAATTCATTGTCAAGCCTGATTTGCTGGTTTTGCAGGATGACGAGTTGCGTTTTGCGTTCTTCGAGCCTTTTTTTGCTGTCCGAAATTTCTGTTTCGGCATATTTTTCCACCAGCGGATGTTCAGTAGAACCACACAGGGCACACGGCTCGCCTTTTTTCAGCTTTTTTCTTTCGGCCTCGAGGCTCACTATGTAGCGGTCTTTCTCGTACAGTGTTTCAGCATCGGTTACCAGCAGAGTGGCTGTTTCGATGTCTTTCTGAATGGACTGAAGCTGTCCGGACAGTTCATCTGTTTTCTGACGAAGACCTGCGATTATTTTTGTGTCTTCCTGCTGCTTTTTGGTAAGTTCGCAGTGGTTTTCCGAAAAGGTAATCAGTTCGGCAATGAAAGTCTTCTGTTCTGTGAGCTTGTTGTTTTCCCTGAACAGTTCTTCCACGTTGTTTTTTTTCAGAAAATTCTCCAGTATTTTTATATCCTCTACCAGCAAATCCAGTTTTTCCTGCTCTGATTTCAGCGATTTTCCGGTTTTTTCTATTCCGGATGTGTTTTCAGTTATGTTTTTCCTCGATTCGGCGATGTCTTTTTTAAGTTCTGTAAGTCTTTGGAGGTTGCTTTGACGCTGTGTGAGCTGTGAATTCCAGCGTCCGAGTTGCTTTTCAAAGGCAGGAATATTCGGATTGTTTTGCAGGTACTTCTCGTATTGCTCCAGCAACAGCTTTTGCTCCGCAAGTTCCTTATTCTTAGCTTCCTCCTCTTTCTTAAGTTGGAGTAAAGTCCGGTTTATTTCTTCTTTCCGGGTTCTTTTTTCTTCAATATTCTTCAGGTGTGAGCTAATCTGTGTGTCGAGTTCTTTAACTTTTTCCAGTTTGGGCTGCCATTGCCTGGCTGAAAGTTCATGCTCAGCAGTGCGCAGTTTGCAGTTTTTCACTTCCCTTTGAGCCTGTGTCAACTTCGTTTCGAGTTCCTCCAGCACCTTTTCAATTTCTGCAATCCGGTTTTTTTTGATTTCAATCTCCTTTTCCAACCTGAGTACTTCGATCAGTGTGGGTTGCAGTGGTTCTGCCGACTCATGTCTTTCCAGTAGATAAAAATCTGCTGCATGTTGTGTTTTTTCCAGCTCCAGGGTGTTTCTTTCGTTCTCAATCTTCTGTTTTTGCAGTTGAAGCTTGTTTCGCTGTTCGTACCATTTCAGCAGTTCTTCCGTTTTTTTTAGCTCGTCGTTAAGTTCTTCCGAGTTTTTAGCCAGCCGGACTTTTTCTGCTTCCAGTTGTTCGGTTACTTCCCGGCTGAGCAAATCGTCGGTGTTGATCCGGCTTTTGATTTGTTCGAGCTGTTTTCTTTCGACCGAAATCCGGTTCTTGAGTGTTTCTCCAATTTTGCGGTATATTTCGTCGCCGGCAATCTGCTGCAGCAGCAATCCTTTTTCGGCGTTTCTGGCCGAGAGAAAAGCCGCGAATTCACCCTGAGCGAGTAATACGGAGCGCAGAAACTGCTCGTAGTTGAGCCGGGTGATTTCCACAATTTTTTCGTCGCATCCTGTTTTGGTTTCAGCAAGTATTTTCCCTGTGCTCAGATTTTTCAACCTGACGGTTTCCACGGGTTTATTCAGCTGCCGGCCGTTGTTTGTTGCCGTGCGGATGTCCCAGTGTGCCTCGTAGCGCTCGTTACGGACTTCCATGGTTACTCTTGCCAGCGCGGTGGCAGCTCCGTAGCTCACTGCATCTTCGAGCTTCCCGGTGAATCCTGATTTTTCAAACCGGGGTACCTTTCGATAAAGTGCTATGGTAATGGCATCGAGGAGCGTAGTCTTGCCCGCTCCGGTAGGTCCGGTAATGGCAAAGAGACCCACATCCTCAAAACGGGAATGCTCAAAGTCAATCACTATGGGGCTTTCGCATTTCAGCGAGTTGATATTTTGCAGTTCTATCTTTAGTATCTTCATGTGTTAGTGGTTGGTTTACAGTTAATAATCCCTTACTTCGTACGGGAATCAGGGATTTTCCGGATTCAGTGCGGTCTGCAGTATTTCGTTGAAGGCATCGAGCATTTCCGGTCTTTCATTCAGATCCAGGTTCTGTTCTTCGCACCTGAGTTTGAAAACATCCAGCGGCTTAAAACCTGTGATGTGCTGCGCATTTTCCACCAGACTTTTCAGCCTGTCGATTTTTTTTTCGTCCTTTACAGTAATTTTGAGAACTTCGGATTTTAAATGTTCAGCAAATTCGTTTATTTCCCAATAACCAGTGGCTGCCTCTTTTTCGTTGTTCAGAATAACTTCCACCCAGGGTGTCAGCGAATTGTTTTCCTCGTCGAGTTTTTCAAGCTGTGCTTTACAGCTTTCCACCGAACCCTCCAGCTGAAGAATTTTACGAAACACGGGAATAGTTGTTTCCGTAATAATTAACGGTTTGCCGGTTTCGATGAGGATGATTTTTTTCTCCTGGTTTGTTTCGCTGAAACTAAGCACGTACGGCGAACCCGAATACCGGATGTGCTCACGGCCGCCCACGCGCTGAGCACGGTGAAGGTGTCCCAGCGCCACATAATCAAATACAGTGGGGAAATCTTCGGCTCCGATATCACCCAGATTACCCACGTAGATGCTTTGCTCGCTTTCTGAAGTGCGCCCGCCTACAGCAAACAGATGCCCCATACCAATCACGGTGGTATTTGCAGATTTCATTCGTTCACATGATTCGGCTGCTTCACCGAAATGGCTTATCAGGGCAGTTTTGTAGCGGTTGACGATTTCATCGGCCGTTTCGGCTGCCACGGCACGTCGTATATCCTGATCGCGCAGGTAGGGGATTGCCGCCACTATAAGTTCCTCATTATCACGCGTTAGTTTGAAAATCTCATCGCTAATCGGCTCGGTGGCTTTACCAACCACACGGATTGAAAGTGCATTCAGCAACTCTTTGGGTGCATTCAGTGTGCTTGGCGCATCGTGATTGCCTCCGGTGATGATTACTTCGCGGCAACAGCTGTGGTGAAGCCGTATCAGAAAATCATAGTAGAGTTTCTGTGCGTTGGCCGAAGGAACTCCCACATCGAAAATGTCGCCCGAAATGAGCAGAACATCGATAGAGTTAGCTTCAATATAGTCCGGCAGCCATTCGAGAAAGAGCGACTGTTCCTCCAGCTGCGACTGGTCGAGCAGGCGGTGACCCAAATGCCAGTCGGAAGTATGTAGTATTTTCATGGAGATTTAAATGATGTTTTTTTTTGTTTTAAATATCATCAGGATGGCAAGTGTTGTTCAGAAATTTTTATATTTCATTCAATTTCTTACGGCAGATGATTCGTTGTAAGGTTTTGGAAATTCTACCGAATCCACATACCAGAAATCCCATTGATGAACAAAACCGAATTTTCCTTTTCCGACAAACCGGAATAAATCCGACTCACCTTCTACTTTTGCCTGAATGTCGCATTCAAAACCGACCTCTGCTTTTGCGGTCTCAAGGTTATAATTCAGGCTCTCAATCTCAAACTTCTGTACATCAAAACGGCTGAATGCATCTCTGAAATGCTTGTGCCAGTCGCTTTTTGAAGCATCGGAGCTGATTTCGTGCAGGTAGTCGTCCGAAGTTTTATCCAGGTAAGATTGTATGAAATCATTTGCGTAGCGGTTGAGATCATATTCGTGGTTGGGGTGAAATTCTTCGTACGTGTAACAGGACATCATTCCCTCAATACGTACGTCGTCAATTTCTTCGTTGAATAATTCTTCAGTAATAAAACGGTAAAGTTCATCATCCGGAACCTCGCAAATAGTATCCAGACTAATCTGATTTTTTTCCATCAACGTGTACATACGCTCCAGTTCCGCACTGATTTCTTCCGGTTGCAGGTTCTCAACCCTACGGAAGACCGGTTTGCCAAGAAATTCGTAAACGGTGGTTTTCTTTGTATTTTTCCAGGCGTTTTCAAATTCCATAATGTGTTTTAAGAAATCGTTTTCCATTTCAGGCGACAAGTCCGGGCTGCTCCATTGACTTGCTGCCCCGAATTCTTCTTCCATCTTCTTTTTTAATTCTTCGTTTTCCTGCCGGATTTGATTTTTTTTGTTTGAATTTTTGTCGGTCATAGTGGTTTCTGTAATAAGGTTTATATATAGTTATAATTCATGGCTTTCAGTGAGTTCTCTTCGATATTTTTCAGAATGATACGCCCTTGTATTCGTTTACTCAACAAATATACAGATTTATTTTTATCCCCGCTTTCTCTCCGGAATAAAATCCAACTTCATGAGCAGTACTCCGTTTTATTTTTATGAATTTAACCGGTTATTTCTTACGTAAATGTTGCTTTATCCAATCTTTTGGATAGACATGAACCGAAATCGGTGGAAATATCAGAACTATTTATTACTTTTGCTAAACCAATTCAGAAAGGAGTTATGCTGATTTTTGATAATATTCTGTTTGCAACGTTCATCCCTCAAATACTGATGTTTTTGGGGTTTATTTCGTGTGTAACTGTGCCGTTGTTCTCATCATTCGGTGATTCTCAATCAGTTTTCACAACAGAAACAACATCCACCGATACTCTTGTGGAAAGTTCCGTTGAAAGTCCAACAGCTCATTTCTTTGATTATCAAGACTTTCAGAAATCGATATCCGCTCCTGACCATTCCGGAATTGGACTTTTCAAAGACACCAGGGAATTCCTATATCCCTTCGTCACGCATTTTCGTATTCTCTCCCGGGTTCATTTCGCACATTTCACGCGCCCTCCTCCTTTTTCTTACAATTTTGTATAAATAAAGAAATCTCGTTTCTGATTTCCATATTGTTACTATTCCCGCAGATGATTTTGCAGGGAAACGGTTCTGTTTATCCATTTGTAAAAAAATAACTATCAACAATGAAAAAAATATTATTCAGTATTACGGTTTTAGTATGTTTCAGTATTTCTGTGCTTGCTCTCGAAAACGATACCATCAAAACAATTAGACTGGGGCAGGTGGACGTATATAGCCCCAAGGAAACCAATCTTCAAAATGCACCGGTTTCGTCCACGCTGCTCGACGCAGAGAAAATCAGCCAGTCGCAGGTATTTTCCATCAAAGATATCAGCGGCGTAGTCCCCAACTTTTACATTCCCGATTACGGTTCTGCCATGTCGTGCAGCCCGTATGTGCGCGGTGTGGGGTCACGCAACAGCGGACAGTCCATTGCTTTGTACGTGGACAATGTACCTTATCCCGAGAAATCGGCCTTTGATTTCGAACTGTATGACCTGGCTCAGATTGAAGTACTTCGGGGACCTCAGGGTACACTTTACGGCCGAAACAGCATAGGAGGTATTGTTAATATGTACACCCTGTCGCCGCTCAACTATCAGGGTGTGCGGGCATCGGTCACTGCCGGAAACTACGGTATGATGCAGGCTAAAGCATCGTATTATACCAAATTGGGTGAAAAAGCCGGATTTTCGGCCGGCGGTTATTACGGAAAACACGATGGCTTTTATAAGAATGATTTTACTTCCGAAAATGTAGATGTCGAGAAAACGGGCGGAGCACGCATGAAGTTTGCCTGGACACCCTTGCAGACATTAAAGCTGGAATATGCCACCAACTTTGATTATGTGGATCAGGGTGCATTCCCTTACGGACTGTACAACGCGGAAAGCAATACAGTAGCCAGTCCCAATTTCAACGATGCGAGCACCTATCAGCGCAAAACATGGAACAACAGCCTGTCATCCAAATACTTTTATAAAGATATGATATTGACGGTTTCGCTTTCACACCAGTATTTCGACGATCAGATGAACATCGATCAGGATTTTTCACCGTTATCCATATTTACCCTGCAGCAAAATCAAAAACAAAACATGCTGAACGGAGAAGCAGTATTTAAATCCGTTTCAACGGGCAATTACAACTGGCTGGTTGGCGTGAATGGATACGGACAGCGGATTGATATAACTGCTCCGGTAAGTTTCCGCGAAGACGGAATTCGTACCATTCTTCAGCCGGTGTTTACAAAAATCGGACAGGCTGCCGGCATGACAATGACTGTGAAAAACCCGACGCTGGATATTCCCGGAACTTACAATACCAGACGTGGCGGAGGGGCCATATTTCACCAGTCTACTTTCGAAAATATATGGGTCGAAGGACTTTCGCTTACACTTGGCGCACGTTTAGACATTGAAAAAGTGGCGCTGGACTACAATTCGAGTTCGTACCTGGATATTGAAGCCAAAAGAGGCCCGATAGTAATGGGAGTACAGCGTGCAACAGCTGAATTGGTTGGAACTGCCGATACTACATTCGTGGAATTTCTGCCAAAAGCAGCGTTGAAATACGAGTGGGACCATATGAACTTTATTTATGGGAGTGTATCACGCGGCTATAAAACCGGCGGATTCAATATTCAGATGATATCCGACCTGGTCAGAGACAAATTGCAAAACACCCGTCCGGGAGCTCCGGCACAAGAAACAGATGTGAAACATGCCGTCATGTACCAACCCGAGCATAGCTGGAACTACGAAGCAGGCATTCAAAATGCTTTTCTGGATAGAAAACTCCGCACTTCGCTCACACTTTTCTACATGGATATCAAAGGACTTCAGCTCACCGAATTCGTAGCGAGTGGAGCCGGCAGAATGCTTACCAACGCCGGAAGTTCAACCAGCAAAGGGGTGGAATTTTCAGCTGATATGCAACTTGGAGGCGGATTCAGCGGAGGTGTGAACTACGGTTATGCACATGCCACCTTCAGGCATTTCACTCAGATTGAAACAGTTGATGGAAAGCCCGTTGAGGTGGATTATTCCGGAAAATACATTCCATACGCACCACAGCAAACGGCCAACGTTTATCTGAATTATGTGAAAAACTTTGAGAACTCATTCCTGTCACAATTTTACGGAAATGTTTCATACAGCGGTATCGGTAAAATCTACTGGCAGGAATCCAATGAAACTGCTCAGGATTTTTACAGCCTGGTGGATGTAAAACTGGGAGTCAAAAAGGATGCATTTGGTTTGGAATTATGGGGCAAAAACCTCCTGAATACAACTTACAATGCATTTTATTTCGAGTCGTTCGGAAATAAATTCTTCCAGCAGGGCAAACCCCTGCAGTTCGGAGCAAGACTTACGCTGGAAATCTGAGCGTAAAGCAACTATAAGCTGTACAACCGGCAATACGTGTGAAAGCGCGTATTGCCGGTTGTTGTTTTAAACCTGACGAGAGTAAACTGAATCAAACAGAGTAGGGTATGGGTTTAATTTGTAGGTAATTCTATTTATGTGTTTGGAAAAAATCAAAACAACTTGCCGGTTAGCTTCAAATTGAGCTTGAGTTGCCTGATAAATTGTTGATAATCAACGTATCGTTCCGTATGATAAGCGCAAACTCAAGACCCGTAATCATTCGCTTTTATAAATCGAGCAACGTACAGGAGGATAAACCATAAATCAGTAAAATGACGATGTTTACAATCTTTAACGATCATAACATTTCCTGCTAATTAAATTTGTATATTTTTACAGATGTTAAGCGAAAGGACGTAAAAATCAGAACTGAAGATGACGTAAATAGTTAACAATGTTTGGTTTAGGACGAATGTGAAAGTGATGCCAACAAATACAATAAAAGGATGCTACCGATTGTCGAAGGAAAATAAATAGTAGGACACGGATTGGCTGAGGTATCTGTTTTCTTTGTAAACTACAAATTACAATAAAACAAAAGTTATAGAACTAAATAATATGATTAATTTCTCAAAGTCAATTAAAAAAAGAATAAACATGAAAAAAGAAGAGTTAGAAAAACAACTAGAAAACCAGTTAGAACGGTATGAACATGCAGTAGATTTGCCATATTTCAATGAAGAAACAGGGGAAAAAATGGCATTTGTTCGCGACGGAATTGTAGAAGTTGCAGAATATTTGAAAGCACCAATTAAAATCCTATGGATTTTAAAGGAAGCAAATAGTCAAGACGAAAATTCATTGGATGATATGCGACCATGCCTTAAGACATTAAATGAAAAAAATAATAATATTGATCCTGAATGGGGATATACTTGGCGGCCGATAGCCTATGCGATGTATGGAGTATTTGAAGAAATGAATTACATCGACATTCCCCTTATGAATGGCAATGCTAGTGAAGTTGTGAAACATATGTCAAGAATTGCCCATATTAATGTAAAAAAATATGGAGGTGGAAGTAAATCTAATGATAAGCAAATTCAAAATTTCTACAACCAGTATAAAGACTTAATTCATGAGCAGATTGAAATCATCAATCCTGATGTGTTGATTTTTGGAGGAACATTCGGATATTTTGCAGATGTTTATTTTGAAGGGAAGAAGCCACTTTCGGAAAAACCAAATGGATATACCAATATATATGAATATCAAGATAAATTATTGATAGATACTTATCATCCTGGTGCAAGAGTTAATAAGCAAGAATATTGTGATGGTGTTATCAATGCTATAAAAAAATGGAACAAAAAAACTAAGATTAACTTACAGAATTAGATTTGTTTCTTCAAACTCACGTACATCTCTTCAGCAGCCTTGAGATTTTGAAAAATAATAATTAGAGATCATTTGCTTGTAAGAATCATGCATTATATTCAACATTAACTTTTAAATTCTATCGACAAACTAAAATATAATTTTAAAAGATGTGTTTTTTTATTAGCGAAGAACGTGATGCTTTAATGAATAAGTTTGAAGAATTGATTCGAGAGATATTAAAACAATAAATAAGCTAAGCAAAGCTCACCCCCGCCACCCTTTGTCATACCTGTTCCATATCTTTGTAGCAAAAACACAAAGATATGGAACAGACTATTAAATACCGGCTTTTGGATAGCATTGGCAAAGTGTATGAGCTATCAAATGAGTGTCAACTTGAACCCGGTTTTTTTGAAAAGGCAGCGAATGAGCTGAAGGTGCTTTCGGATTATTTCGGGATATCCGAGTTTCAATCGCTGCTCGTAGCAATGGTTTTTTCACTGAATTACCGGGGCGATACGGTCGATTTCAATGATTTAACGGAACATTTTGGTTGCAACCCCATGCAATTGCTAATGTATAGCGATGATTTTGAGGCTTTATTTTCAAAATGCATTTTCAAAAAACAAAAATCTTCTCATAGGATTCAGATAGCATTGACGAACGATCAGATTTCAATAAATGAAAAAATAACAGAGGCCATCCTGAAAAATAATCCCATGCCCCAGCTCAGGGATGAAGAAGTAACGGATGTGATTGATTTGTTGGAAAAAATTTACAACATAGGTGAACAGCGTTGTATTGATGAAATATCAACTATTGTGCTTTTTTCTCAGACTATACTTTTGATATCCGACAATCTTCATTTCCCCCTGATAAAAAGTATTGATGACTTTAAATTCAAAACTGATGATAGCTATGTGTATCTTTACTTAATCTGGAAAGCCCTGAATGGGAACGAGAAAGTGGATATTGAAACGATGACAAAAGGAATTTTTGATTCTTCGAAACGAAGAATGAGATATGTGCAGAAATTAATTTCGAATGAAAACGAGCTGATAAACCAAAATCTGATTGAAATTGTTGAGGCCAGGTTTTTTAACGACACCGCCATAAAACTCACAGAAAAGTCGTTCAACCTGATTGAGGAATGCGGCTTAAAACTGTCGGCTAAAAAAAGAATTAATCCGAATAACCTCATCGAACCGCCTCAAATAGCAGCTAAAGCACTTTTCTTTAATGAACCGGAAGCAAAGCAGCTCGGGATATTAAAACAACTATTGCAGAATGCAAATTTCAACGAAGTTCAAAGCCGGTTAAGTGACAAGGGTTTGCCCAAAGGGATTACTGCTTTGTTGCATGGTTTGCCCGGTACGGGGAAAACAGAAACGGTTTTTCAGATTGCCAGGGAAACAAACCGACAGATTATAAAAGTGGATATCAGCCAGTCCAAATCAATGTGGTTTGGCGAAAGTGAGAAGATTATTAAACGCATTTTCACCGATTATAAATCGTTTGCGAAGGACTGTGAACTGACACCGATTTTATTATTTAACGAAGCTGACGCTATCATTGGGAAACGTAGAGAAACCAGCAATTCCAGCATTGACCAGACAGAAAATACCATTCAGAATATACTACTTGAAGAATTGGAGAATTTTGAAGGGATATTCCTGGCAACTACTAATTTGGTAAAAAATCTCGATACTGCATTTGAAAGGCGTTTCTTATTCAAAATTGAATTTACAAAGCCGGATAACTCTGTTAAAACTAAAATATGGAGTTCAAAGCTGCCTGTTCTTACCGAAACTGAATGTGAAATTCTTGCAAACCGGTATGATTTTTCCGGAGGTCAAATAGATAATATCATCCGAAAAAATGAAATATATGAAATAATTAACGGTATTGCGGTAGATTTCAAGAATATCCTTGAATTTTGTAATTCGGAATTATTGCTAAAAAACAACAGTATTAAAGTGGGCTTTACCAAATCATAAATTGCCATGTCGAAAAGAGAATCAATTGCACGTTATAATCTGATTATAAAAAAGTTAAGGAAGCAGCCGGCTGATTTTGAACAAATTTCAACCTATCTTTCACTTGAATCTGAACTGCAGGAATATAATTTTAATGTCTCAAAACGTACGTTTATACGGGACCTTGACGATATACGTTCACTTTACAACATTGATATTGTTTATGATTTCTCCCGAAAGGTTTATTTTATTGACCTTGAAGAACAACCCGAACTAAACGAACGAATTCTGGAGGCTTTTGACACTTTTAATGCATTAAATATCACTGACAGGCTTTCAAACTATATACACTTTGAAAAACGTCGGCCGCAAGGCACTGAAAACCTCTATGGATTACTTCATGCCATAAAAAATAAGGTTCAGATATCTTTTTCGTATAAAAAATTCTGGGAAGATGAAATGAGCCAACGTACAGCGGAACCTTATGCGCTAAAAGAATTTAAAAACCGCTGGTATGTACTTGCCAATGATTTGAAGGATAATAAAGTAAAAAGCTTTGCTTTGGACCGGTTGACTGAACTTGAAATAACCAGGAAAAAATTTCAGTTACCGATTGATTTTGATGTAAATGAACATTATAAATATTGCTTTGGGATTATTAGTCCGAACGAACATCAACCGCAGGAAGTAATTTTGTCTTTCGATCCATTTCAGGGGAAATATATAAAAACACTTCCCCTGCATGAATCTCAGGTAATTCTGAAAGATCATGAGGAGGAATTGTTGATAAAACTTACGCTTTTTCTCACCCACGATTTCCTGATGGAGATTTTATCGTATGGCGATAATGTAAAAGTGATCCAGCCTGAAAGTTTAATCGAAGATTTGAAGACATCGTACGAGAACGCGTTAAAACTCTATTGAATAGGGCACATCTTCAAATACAAAATCAGCGTGGTATAGTAATATATCACTCTGATTTTATGTTGGTTTTGTCATTTCAATCGAATCTACTGCCCGACAATCCCACTGATAAATGAGTGAACTCTCCCTTTCCCGTAAGCAGTACCGAGAAATATATTTCGACATTTCATGTTTCAAACTGTTAAATATATTAGAAATTAACTTTCAGTTTGTCAGTTAAATACGTTTATTGTGTCTTTTTGTAATGTTAAAGTTTAGTTAAAAGTTTAGATGTTTTTTATGTCCCCTAAACTTATTTGAATTATGATATGTTTAGAACTTATTGAATATATTGGAGAATATTTCAATTACACTTGAGCTTTGTTAAAAGCTCTTTAATCTTGTTGCACAAAAAGCAATCAATTTGAGGCTGTAAAGCGTCTTGTGAACGTATTTGAGTTAATTATCAAGAGACATCAATTAACTAATAAATAATAAGATGAGAAAAAATCTTGCTTTACTCTTGTTGGTTGTTTCTGTACAAATCTTCGCACAGGAATACCCCGTAACCGGCATCAGCATTAACCTGCCTGCATCGCCCGATGCCAATACTGCTGCCTGGGCAAGCAGTGCTCCCGTACTGTCGGTGACAGTAAACTCTACCCCCGAATTTATCAAACGATTAAAAGAATGCCGCATTGTGTTGACTATCAAACAGGGCGATATGAATGTCTGCGGAGCCAAAGAAGGTTCCGTTTTTTCATTCGGGAGCGTTCCGGTGAAGGTCTGGACCGGCAGCAATGCCGTTGCCCTGCTGGGTCAGGATTGCACGTTGAAACCCGGTGAATACCAGCTCTGCGCACAGGTTTTCGGAGGTGATCAGGGAGCCGTTCGTGCCATTAGCCGCGAAGTATGTAAGCCATTTACTATCAAAGCTCCCGAAGAAGTGCAACAAAACTATCAGGCTCCGCAACCGGTTAATCCGGCTGATAAATCTTCTTTAAGCGATGTGGATGCCAGAAAACCAATCACTTTCCGCTGGACCCCGGTGGTGCCGAAACCCAAAGATGCAGTAACTTACCGATTGAAAGTGTGGCAACTGATGGAGGGTCAGAACGGCACGCAGGCCATGACTACCAACGAACCTGTCGTTACAAAAGAAATTCAGAATCAAAATCAGGCAGTTATCACCAATTTATATACCGGCCCATGCAAACCACCTTATTTGTGTGAATTCGTGTGGAATGTTCAGGCGGTGGACAGCAAAGGAAATTTCCTGGGAAGGAATAACGGACTGAGTGAAGCTTCTCAGTTTGGTATAGAAACGAAAGGAGATACTCCCCAGTTAAAAATAATGGGTGGCGCCAATGCCGAATTCAAGATTGATTCGGCAGTATGTTTAGGCAAAGAAAACAGTCAGTTCAAATACCGTATTTGGGCACATTATGCCAACCTCACGGGAAGTGTGGATAATATCCTGCTCAATGATAATCAGGCATTTGCCGGTTATCCGGCCAACCCAAATCCCGGCACGGGACTTAATCTGCGGAATAACATCCGCATGAAATCCGGAACTTACAACGGCGCACTTACCATGAATGATATTCTTGAAGCAAGTTCGGGCATCATCAGCAACGTAACTCCCGTGCCGGCGTCTATGTTTACACCGCCATTCCTGGCTCCCAACTCCATTCACAATTTTCAGTTCGATTATACTACTCCCACCAATACACCGGTTCAGTTCACCTATTACGGTCTGGTCAACGATGCGTTGAAAGATAAAGCCAATCGGAATTCGCGGAATGAAATTGACAGCCTGCGATATCCGGAATGTCCGTGCAGTGCCTGCGACGAAATTCAACTTGCCGCCACCCAAACGGGTGAAATAAAATACGATCCGAACGGAGGATTAAGTTTCACGGCCAGTGTGAGTTCAAGTCCCCAAAAAGTACTGCGTATAAGAGCTGAATTAGTCTATTTCGACATGAAAGCGGACGATGAGAACTGCCTGATTTGCAACAAAAACAGCAAAACATTTGGCAATTTCACCTCGGCATCAACCACCAACAGCAATTTCACCGGAAGTCTGCCTTATGGTCACAGCGCTCAGTTTGATGCACTTACCGCTGTAGATATCAGCGGTGGAATTCCCGTTAATTTCAGCATTAGTGTACCTCCATTGGTGAGTTGCTGCAATGCCACAGTGAATTTCTGTATCCGCTATGTGCTTACTTTCGAAGATTGCACGGTGTGTAACATCCTGGCCTGCTATCAATACCGGATTACGGGCTGTCCGAAATAACCGGTCTTTACAAAGTGGTTGAATAATTTTCATGAGATAAAAATCTACGAATATTTACTATTTCAATACATTCAGAAAAAATGAAAAAATTTAAATATATTGCAACAATTCTCCCAATCTGGTTTGCAGCAATTTCAGCTGTTGGTCAAACTCACACGTTGGGAATAAGTCAAAGTCAGTCGGGAAATCCCACTAACGCATGTGGCGTGTATTATACCATTTCCATTCAGTATTCCGTGAGTAATGTTGCAGCTACAGGCACAACAGTTGTTGCTACTTTTCCAAATAACATTTTTGATATTTGTAATTCCGGTGGTGCCAGTGCCTCGTCTGTCGGGACTACCACTACACTGACTTTCAACCTGGGTAATGTGCCTACAAGTGCTAACAGCGTAAGTTATCAGATCAGATTTAAGCCCGGAACGACGTGCAACGGAACGACCGGCGCCTTAACAGCTAAAATCTCCACCAACGAGCATCCGGTTCCGGTACTTGCTGCAGGATTAACTCTGACTGCTGCTTCTACCGAAGGCTGGGGAATTTCAAAATACCTGGCTTATGGTAATAATATCTGGCTTTCCGGATTTGGAACCGGCAATCCATTCCAATATACCGTTTCCATTTGTGGCACTACAGTGGATGTTTATTATCATTTCAGGGTGTATAATACCGGCTGTATCAATCTGAAAAACGCTTCGGTAACCGACAATTTGCCTGCCGGAGCAACGGTGGCAGGTGTTCATACCGGCTGGCCCACCAGCGCGGGGAATTTAATTCCATCCACAACTGGTCCGGGAACAGTGACCTGGAACGTGGGAAATGGAATGAACACACTGGATGTAAATACAGGTGCCTATGATTATTATGTGCACCTGACTTTCCCGGTATCGCAGTTAAATACCGTAAAATGCAATTCGGCCACTTTAATCGGAACAAATGTGTGTACCAATGCGCCAAAAACCAGCAATTCGAACACAGAATGTATAACGCTGACAGGTGCAACGCCCACAACTACATGCGGTGCATTTGGCACTCCGTACTATTATGTGCCAACTTATTATTACTTCATCGGCTGTAATGCGTGGCTCAATATCAGTCTGGCTCAGGCAAATCAATGTGCGGCAAGCACAACAACGCTCAATAATATCAGCTACAATGCGCCAATTCCTCCTCAGATGCATGTGAATGAGTTTGCCATGACGGCCATTCCGGCAGGTAAATCTGTAACCATTACACTGAATACTACCTGCGGAACCTATACCCAAACATTTACAGGCCCATTGCCTGCCACTACGGTCAATTTCTATGCAGCACCATTCAGTTTGCCATCAGCCTGTGTCATCACCAATTTTGCGCTGACTTCCAACTTGAGTATCACAGGCAACGCAGCTGTTAATTTCGGGCAGTTAGGTTTTACCATTCTGACAAATACCTGGAATACCAATGCACCGGTTGCAGCCGGCACTACCGTAACCATGACCGGAGCTGCCTATAACAGTACAAATAATGGAAGTTTTGGCTGTGCACCTTCGTTTGTTACCAGCGCCAAAATGGCGAAAATTGAAACAATAAAAGATATTTGTCCTCCTCATTACCAATATTCTCCTCATGACCAATATTACATTTGCGTCAATCCGAACGATACCATTAATTATTCTATTGCCGTACAGAATTACGGCACTGCCAACTTTAGCGGTGGCAGCATCCGGGATGTGTTGCCGGTAGGTTTACAATATGTGCCCAACAGCACTACATTTGGGAAGTACAATGCTTATACCAAATACAATGGATCAAATCAGCCAGGAACCGGAATGACGGTTGCACACGCGGAATCTTCATCTACCACCAATTTGCAATGGAATTTACCAACACTTACAGCCGATTGTAATAAAGGAAGCGACTGGTATGTAATCAATTTCAAAGCGGTTGTAACTACGGCAGCTCCGGCAGGTATCCTCACCAATCACGAAGACTGTTACGATGGCTCCAATATCCTGGTAAATGAGTATAATCCGTACAACAATTCGGCAGCCAATAACTATGCGCATATCTACGTATGCACCCGGAAAGTGCCGCTTGAAGTAACCAAAGAGGTAAGTAAGGATAACATCACCTGGGATAGTTGTGTTAACGTTAGTTCGGGTTCGTCGGTGTATTACCGGTTGAAAATTAAGAATTCCGGAAACGTCCCTTTCTCGCAAATCAAGTTGATAGATTTACTGCCTTCCATAGGCGATAAATATGTGGTAAACTGTAACAGCAGGGGAAGTACCATGCCGATTTACCTGACCAGTGCTTTACCGTTGGGAAATGCCAGCACCATTGAGTATTCCACCAATCAAACGCCAACGCGCGGAGCATTGCTCAACTTAATTCCCGACAACACGGTAGGATGTAATTCGCCGGCAGTGTGGTTGCCTTATTTATCCATACCGGGAATTCCCTCAGCCATACAAAATCAACGGGCTATAAAAATTGATTTTGGCTCTTATTCACTGGGTGCTGGGCAAACGGAAACTTATTACTTCTCGGCTCAGGTTCCTCCGGGAGCCACTCCGGGCATGATAGGATGGAATAGTTTTGCTGCAACTGCTTCGCAAAATACAATACAAACCCTGGGTGCAGAGTCCAAAAAAGTATGTGTGACTGTTGCTGATACGGGATGTGGTTGCATTGGTAATTTTGTGTGGATGGATACCAATGCCAACGGATTGCAGGATAGCGGCGAACCGGGTATTAACGGCGTAACCATTACACTTTTCGATGCTGCCAATAATCAGATTGGATTACCTCATATTTCTACCTTTAATATGGCCAGTCAGCCGGGTTATTATCAGTTCTGCGGCCTGACGGCAGGTTCTTATTACCTGGTGGTTACACCTCCTCCGGGGTTGATGCTCACCGTTCAAAACAACACCAACAATGCGTTGAACAGCGATATCAATCCGGGCACATTAAAAAGTGCCGTATTCCAGTTCAATTGTCAGGATAACAACGATTTGGATATCGGACTGGTGAAAGACGACGGATGCGATTGCGCTCAAAGTCAATGGGGAAATATCTCCATCTCCACTAACCCGATTGTGATTGACAATCCGCACGACTTCAGTGGAAATGCCGTAAATAAAATGAATAAAATAGCCGGAGCAACAGATGCAAGTGCCGGAAAAACGGCAAACGTTGGCAATACCGGAATTGGTCAGCCCATTGGAGGCAATGCCATTAAACTAACCTGTGGCCAAAAAGAACCCATCACGCTTGAATGCAATAAGACATATAGTTTCACAGCCAACTACATTTGCAGTAAACCACAATGCGGATCAACACAAATTGTTGTGACAAATCCGGCTGGTGCAAGTACTACATACACCAATACTGCCACTTTCACCACCGGCACTAGTGGCATTTACACGGTGACTATTACCGGAATGTGTGGAAATAAAGTGTGCGATACCTGCGAATTTAAATTCAAAGTCGTATGTCCGATTTGCCCCTGCGAATACAACCTGGGCGTAAAACCGGGCAAAGGAACACTATCGGTTGTAAATACCAATCCTAAATACTCGTTACTCAGTCAAAACTTTAGCATAACAGCACCTGTAGGTTCCCTGTTTACAGAGGTAAGAGCCGAAGTGGTAAGTTTCGGTCTGACAAGTGGTTTTGAAAACGAATGTATCAGTTGCAAGAATTTACCTTACACCTGGGGCAGTATTTTCAATGCTTCGAATATCAATACAAATGTTGCAGTGGCTGACAGCATAACGATGGGACCCAATCCGCCCGTGGTGCAATTTACGCCAACGCTGACCAATACGCATCAAAATCCGCGTGAAACCACCTGGGGTAATTACAGTGGATTTACATTACCGGCAACCCTGAATATGCAATTCGTTTTGCCACATCCTTCTATTATCGGATGTTGTACTCTGTATGCCCGAATATGCGTTAAGTTTACGTTCCGCGACCGGAATTGTAAAGAGTGTGAAGTGATTACCTGTTTCAATGTGGCTATTCCACCTCAAAAACCGGTAGTTACCGACAATCCGGCTGACAAAGACCCGGTTGGAACGGCTACTATTAAAACTCAGGAAACGGAAGGCTGTGCAACCTGCGGTGATAATGCAAAAAACCAAACAGGTGTTGATGCAGGTTCTGTTTCAGGTATTCAAACTACAACTACCGGTACTGATCAGGCTGCTGAAATCCTGACCGATGCTGAAATGCTGAAAAACACCGAAGCCAGAATGAACGAACTCAGGGAATTGAAAGCAGCAGGTGTAAGGAGAGGAGATGTAGAACAATTGCCCGAACTTGAAAAACAAGTAACAAACCTCAGGAAAAAGGCAAATTCAAAAAAGTAGTTTATCTGCTTTAAATATTCAACTATCAGACTTTTCCAAAGTTTATAAAACTTTGGAAAAGTCTAAATCTATAATTATACCTGTTCCAATGATAAAAAAAATAAATATACGGACTTTTGCAATTATTATCTTCATCCTGGCAATGTCTTCCTGGCAGCAGGCTCCTGCACAGACTGACAGTTTGAAAGTCAGGATTTCGGGGAAAATTGGCATAAGTTACGAGGGTTACCGACTTTCGACCAATCCTGAAACGCCGGCATTTTACGCTGCGCGCCGCCCGAATGATTTGGTTCGGTTTCTGTTTCAGCCCACCATCAGTTACGGGGATTTCAAGCTGCCGTTTAATTTCAGCTTCAGTCCCATGCGCAACAATTACGGTTCACCGCCTTTTGGGTTGGGCAATATCCCGGGATTTCCGAAACAGACATTTAATCAGTGGGTTACCAATCCAGTAAACAACCTGGGACTTAATCCAACATATAAATGGATAGAAATTCCACTTGGCACGCAGTATATGAAGTACAGCGAACTGAGTACCGGCGATGTGGGTGCTTTCGGGTATGGAGTAAATCTCTCGCCGGGTAAGTTCAGGTTCCGGTTTTTCGACGGAATCAATCAGCAAGCCTATCAGCCCTTTGTGGACGTACCTTCCAATACCACATTCGTGGGTGCTTACAAACGTACACTCACCATGGCTCAGATAGGGCTGGAAAGGCAGGGTAAATACTTCACCGGGTTCAATATTGTACGGGGTGTGGATGATACGACCAGCATAGTAAGCCCCCTGACTGCCATCCCGGCAACTCCCAAACCACAGGAAAACTTTATTGTGAGCTTTGTTACGAACTTCAAAACTGCGAAAGGTTGGTACGGTCAAACAGAAATAGGAACCACCATTGCCACCCGCGACATAACCGTAAACGTGGCAAATCCGCTGCTTAAAAACTTC
Organism: Bacteroidia bacterium; assembly: GCA_009929445.1. Lineage (GTDB taxonomy): Bacteria > Bacteroidota > Bacteroidia > Bacteroidales > Paludibacteraceae > UPXZ01. The sequence continues at coordinate 24,152 of SAAL01000013.1, read as the reverse complement.
AAACCGTTTATAACCACCAACCTGAGCAGCTTCAGGGATCATGCCATGTCGGCTGCTTTTGGTAAAAAAGGAAAGGACCTGGATATTGGAGTAAATGCAAAATGGCTGGGAGCAGGATACTATTCCATGGGTTATCCGTTTGTGCAGAACGACCGGCTGGATTTAAGTGTGAAAACCCGCTTCAATGCGTGGAAGGACAAAATCAATGTAGTAGCAAGCATCGGGCATCGAACCGGCAATATGAGCGATACCGCCAACCGGACGTCACAACTGATAGCCAATGCCAATATCTTTGCCCAGTTTAATGAACATCTCAGCGTGAATGCCAACTACAACAACTTTGGGTATCAATCAGCCGGATTGCTGGGTGTACGCAACGTGGGACACGAACTGGGCTTTAATCCCACTTACAGTTGGTACAATACAAAAATGAGCCATTTGTTGAGCCTGACCTATAACTGGAGCAAATACGACGAGAAAGCATATAACAACTCGTTAGTTACCAATAATAATAGTCAAACAGCGCTTCTGATGTATGTTCCCTCCATATTGAGCAAGCCAAACTTCAGTACCGATGTAAGTATTACTTATTTTCGGAATACCACCAATCCGGGCGATAATAAACTCAGCATCTGGACTTATGCTGTGAGTGCCGGACAGAATTTTGTGAAACAAAAACTGAATGTCAAATCACAGTTGCAATACAATGTGACTACAATCGATGCTTTCACTCCAGGCAAAAATGTGATGCTGATACTGGGTGCCGACTGGAACCTGGCGAAACGATTATCGTGGAATACAAGTTTATCCATGAACCTGTTCAGATACGGCAACGAATTGACGCCGCCTCCAACATTACTTGGCGCACGCTACTTCGAAAACACGCTGAAAACGGCTTTACTATATCGGTTTGGTAACTAAATGACATTATTAAAATTATAGTTTATGAACAATATAAGAAAATATACGTTGCTGATATTCACACTGATAAGTGTATATGCCGGTGCTCAACTCAATCTGAATATCAATATCACTTACCCGGCACCCGGATATTTTAGCGATTGGGCGTATGGGAAGTCGGGTATGGCTACATTGGTACTCAATCAGGAAAATCAGTTGTTGAAAATTAAATTTCAAACCCAACTTCAAACCTTAGACGGCTCAATCATTGCCTCCAGCAATAACGCAGCTGCTGCTACATACAGCATTCGTACGGGAGCAAATGTATTTACCCTCGACAAATTATTGCAACTGGAAAATTTGCAATTTACAGATGCGGGCATCATCAGAAGTATACAGACTTCGGGAAAACTACCCCCCGGAAATTATCAGTTGTGTATTCAGGTGTTGGGCAGCATTCCCGGCACTACCCGGGAGATTGAAATGCTCAAAGTGCCTGTATGCCGGCCATTTACACAAGCCACTTATCAATTGCCCAATTTATTGACACCGCTGGATAAAACCTGGCTGGATGCTGCTACGGCAAAATCGGTCATTACTTTCCGGTGGAGTTCCATCGTGCCGCGCACCCAGGAACATGTGACCTATCGCTTGCAGGTTTACGAAGTGAAAGACAATCAACTGCCGATGCAGGCATTGCGAAGTAATATGCCTGTTCTGAGCGTAGATGTGGTAAATACACAATACATCTGGCGTCCGCAACTCGATTTTAGCCGATCGGAAGGGTATGTGTTTATCTGGACTATCCAGACCCTTGATGTGAAAGGAAATCCGGTAACTACAGCCGATGCTTTGAATATGGGCTGGAGCGAACCACAGGTGTTTGGAGTGTGCAATAAAGCTAAGGGTGTAAATCCGGAAGAAGATTGCGGAACAGGGCGAAAACTGGAATAAGTATTGTGAAAAAACGCGATTGTCTGATGAAATTTAAAATTAGATTTCTCACTGCGTTCGAAATGACAATCAATATTTAATTTTTTGGGATTGAGTTTGGGTGGCGGCTTCGCCGCCACCCAAACTCAATCCCACCCCAAATCACAAAAAAATCTCTGTCATCCAGAGCGCAGCGAAGGAACTAATTATTTTTTCTGACTACATTATAAAAAAAAAGACAATGAAACATATATTTCTATCCATATTCCTGCTGATGGCTTTATTCGGTCTGCAGGCTCAAACTGAGAAGCCGGTGAAGAAACCTACTATCGGTCTTCATTTTTTCTACAACGATGTAGAAACAGCTCAGCGCATTAAAGCCACAAGCCTGAGTGATGTGCTAAAAACCGGAAACTGGAACCCTGCCAATAACATGCAAGGCGGCTTCGGACTGGATTACTTACAGGGATTGACACCTAATATCGATTTGATTGGTACTTTCAATGGCAGCTGGGCGGATTATCTGCAACCATCCGGAACGTATTACGGCAGTAGCAACTTTTTGCTGGATGTAAGTGCCGGTGCTCATCTCAAATTACTGACCGACAAATCCCCGGTTTCTCCTTTCCTGTTGTTAAAAGCCAATTTTCAAAAATACAAAGCGTTGAACGGGTTCAGTGTAGCACCGGGAGCCGGACTGCAATTTTCATTGTGGAATGAAACCTTTGTGCTTGCCACTGTTGAATACCGAAAATCATTAAGCAGTTCGATAAGCAATCAGTTATACTACAGTGTAGGTTTTGCCACTAATATCGGGAAGTTAAAACCAAAACGTGTACCCGTTGTTGTTCCTCCTCCGCCTCCGGTAGTGGAAATTCCCAAACGGATAAGCGATATTAAAATTACTGCGACCGATGAAGCTACCGGACAGCCGTTACCGTATGTGGAAGTAACTTTGAGCGGACCGGAAGGTAAAAAACTTAACGGTATAACCGATGCCAACGGTCAGGTTACCTTCAATCAACTGACTGAAGCCGATTACAGTGTTCAGGGTATTCTTAACAATATCAATACCACAAGCCGGAATATCGGGAAAGCCGATTTTGAAGCAAAAACAATCAATGTAAATCTATCGCACAACGACCCGCGGTTTACACTTTCGGGAGTGGTGATAAACAAAACCAGGAATTTGCCCGAAGCCGGAGCAGAGATTACTGTATCGAATCTGACTAAAAAAAGTCTGACCACCAAACAAAGTAAAGCAGGAGATGGAACTTTCCTGGCTCAACTGGAAGCCGAAAGTGATTTTACCGTGGTGGGAAAAAAAGCGGATTATATTTCCAACATTGAAAAAGTAAGCACCAAAGGTCTGAACCGCAGCGCTACTTTGTATGTGAAACTGGAACTGGGAATAGAAGAAGCTAAAGTGGGACAAAGCATCGTACTGAACAATATCTATTTCGAAACCGGAAAATCGCTGATTAAAGCCGATTACTCCACAGATCTGGACAAACTCATACAGTTTCTGAACGACAACCCCGCAACCCGGCTCGAAATACAGGGACACACCGACAACACCGGCAGTGTAACGTTAAACAACAAACTCAGCCAGGCGCGTGCCGAGAGTGTGGTGAAATACCTCAACCTGAAAGGCATTACCACTGACCGGTTAACAGCTAAAGGTTACGGGCAATCCATGCCAATTACAAGCAACTTAACCGAAGAAGGACGGCAGAAAAACCGCCGCGTGGAAATGAAAGTGATACAGTAGAGGCAAGATTTTTTGAAAAATCAGTTTAAATGCTATCCTTTTTTCATTACGAATCCGGAATCTGATTTCTTTTATCAGATTTCCGGATTCGCTATATGCAGGCAAAGCTAATTTTTACTTTCAAACGCTTCAATTCCTAAAAAATAGCTATCTTTGAAAAAAGAAAAATCAGACGCTATGAAGGCACGTAACTTATTTTTTGTTAGCATATTGACCGGATTATTATTGCCCGGAATGATTGCCTGCAACAAGCCGGCTGAGCAGAAATCGAAATCCGTACCGGAAGAAATTACCATTTCTGAACTTCAAAATGGATATAAAACCGGGAAGTTTACCATCGTGGAAATCACTCAGGCTTATCTTGACCGGATTGAAGAAATTGATAAGAACGGACCGGCCCTGAATTCGGTTATTCAGGTCAATCCGGATGCGCTGGAGATAGCAGCCCTACTGGACCGGGAACTGAAACAGGGCAAAAGCCGGGGACCAATGCATGGTATTCCCGTATTACTGAAAGACAACATCGACACACACGACAAAATGCCCACCACAGCCGGGTCGCTGATGCTGAAAAACTCATTCCCGTTGAAGGATTCGTGGGTGGCTGCCAGGTTACGTAAGGCCGGAGCGGTCATACTCGGCAAAACGAACCTGAGCGAATGGGCAAATTTTCACAGCACCTACTCATCCAGCGGATGGAGCGCTCTGGGCGGTCAAACCAAAAATCCGTATGATCTTTCGCGCAATCCGTGCGGGTCGAGCTCCGGATCGGGAGTTGCCGTTTCTGCCAACCTTACCGTGCTGGCTATCGGCACCGAAACAGACGGCTCCATCGTTTGCCCGGCCAACAACAACGGCATTGTGGGCATAAAACCCACAGTAGGTCTCATCAGCCGAAGCGGAATCATTCCCATCTCATTTACACAGGATACACCCGGACCCATGGCCAGAACGGTAACCGATGCTGCCATTTGCCTGGGCGTAATGACCGGTATCGATTCTACCGACTCAAAAACCCTCCAATCCGAAGGGAAAAGCCTGTCCGATTACACACCATATTTGAAAACCAACGGACTCAAAGGCAAACGGATTGGATTTGATACTACACTTACAGGCAGAAACCATCACATTGACAAAGTGATGCAGCAAGCGGTTGATTTTCTGAAAAAGAACGGTGCAGAGATTGTTGAGATTAAGAATGTGTTGAATCCGGAAGTGGAAAAAATGGAATTCGAACTCCTGCTCTATGAATTCAAAGACGGGCTGAATAACTATTTCGCTTCACTCGGAGCGAATGCACCGGTAAAAAACATGGAAGAACTTATCCGGCTGCAAACTGCTGACAGTACAGAAATGGAATGGTTCGATCATCAATTATTTGAAATGGCTCAGGCGAAAGGTTCAGTGGATTCGGATGCGTACAAAAAGCTGCTTACTGATATGCTGAAAGGTGCCCGCGAAAACGGAATAGATAAGATAATGAACGAAAACAGGCTGGATGCCATTGTTGCTCCAACCGGTTCGCCTGCCTGGAAAACCGATCTGGTGAATGGCGACAACTTCGGAATTTCGTCCAGTTCTTCGGCAGCCATTGCGGGTTATCCCGCTATTAGTCTGCCCATGGGCTTTGTAGCCGGACTTCCGGTGAATATCACATTCTACGGAAAAGCGTGGAGCGAACCCACCCTTATCAGCATGGCCTATACATTTGAGCAAGGTACCAAACACCGGAAACAACCCACTTTCAAAACAGGTGAATAATGTGTCAATTCGTAAAAAATGAATGAATGAAGGAAATGAAATCGCCAAAACCCATCATTACAACACCCGGCTTTGATATTTACAAAGCAGATGCAGCTTCCGAAATGCTTTTACCCTATATCGGTTCACTCCGCGCAGGTTTTCCATCGCCGGCCGATGATTTTACCGGCGAACGGATCGACCTGAACCGGTTGTGTATCAATCATCCCGAAGCTACTTATTTTGCCCGTGCCAAAGGTTCTTCCATGAACAGGGATTTCAATGAAGACGATTTGCTGGTCATCGATTCGAGTTTGGAATATAAAAACAACTACATTGCCATGATTTTTATCGACGGCGATTTTACTTCCAAGCGAATCAGAAAGATACGGAATAAATGTTACCTGGAATCATCCAACAGCGAGTTTCCACCCATCGAAATAACCGAAGAATCGAAAAATCTGATTTTTGGCATCATCACCTGGAGTTTCAGAAAACACCTCTAATGCCACCATTTGCACATATCGACTGTAATAACTTCTATGCCTCGTGCGAGCGGGTTTTCAATCCGTCGCTCATCGGCAGGCCTGTAATTGTGCTCAGCAACAACGACGGCTGCGCCATTGCCCGTAGCAACGAAGCGAAAGCGCTGGGTGTGAAAATGGGAGAGCCTGCTTTCAAAATCAAGGAATTAATTGAAGAACACAATATAGCCGTTTTTTCGGCCAATTTCGAACTCTATGGCGATATGAGCAACCGTGTGATGACCATTCTGAGTGGTTTCTCACCCTCGCAGGAAATTTACAGCATCGACGAGTGTTTTCTCGATCTGGAAGGTATTAACGTCGACTTGAGGGCTTACGGGCTGGAAATGAAACAGAAAGTGGAAAAGTGGACCCACATACCGGTAAGCATTGGTATAGGCCCAACCAAAGCACTTGCCAAAACTGCTACACGCGTAGCTAAAAAATTTACACCTCAAACGGGTGGTGTTCACTTCATCGATACCGACGAAAAACGGATTAAAGCACTCAAATGGCTTCAGATAGAAGATGTGTGGGGCATAGGCCGACAATATACCAAAAAACTGACAGCCATGAATATCCGGAATGCCTATCAGTTTGTAAACTTATCCGATGAATGGGTGAAAACTCACTTGACCATTGCGGGACTTCGCCTGAAACACGACCTGCAGGGTATCCCCACGCTTCAGCTGGACGAAGTAAAAAACAAAAAAAGCATTGCTACGACTCGTACATTCGACGAAATGATTGAAAATAAAGCCGATATCAGGGAGCGGGTATCTACTTTCGCGGTGAAATGTGCCGAAAAACTGCGAAAACAAAAAACCTGCTGCAATGCCATACAAGTGTTCATTACAACCAATTATTTCAGGGAAGACCTGCCTCAGTACAGCAATTCTGTTACAATAAAACTGCCCTTTGCCACCAATTCGTCGATTGAACTGGCAGAATATGCCACCATGGGACTCGACCGGATATTCCGCGAAGGGTTCAAATACAAGAAGGCAGGAGTTTTCGTGATGGATTTTACCCCCGAAGACAATCAGCAGCTCAACATATTTGAAAACCGAAACACAAAACACATTCCACTCATGAAAGCCATCGACAGGGTAAACAGCCGCTACAGCAAAGACCTCATACGATTGGCTACACAGGCACCCGGAAGAACCTGGCGAATGCGACAGGAAAAGCTTTCAAAACACTACACGACTGATATCAACGAAATTATTACCCTGAAGTTGAAGTGAAATTGATTTCGACAATTATTGTAAAAGAAAAATGCATTCTGAAACCGAAGAAAGACACCGAATGGTGAAAGAACAGATTGAGGCACGCGGCATTAAAGACCCGCAGCTTTTGGAAGTGATGAGAAAAATTCCCCGCCATTTTTTTGTGCCTGCCGGTTTGCAGCAATACGCATATTCCGATAAAGCGCTTTCGGCCAGCTGCGGTCAAACCATTTCACAGCCCTACATTGTAGCCAGAATGACAGAATTACTGCATCTGAATAAAAATCAGAAAGTGCTGGAAATTGGCACCGGAACAGGATATCAGACTTCCATTCTTGCCGAACTTGCCGCAGAAGTGTACACCATGGAAATCATACCCGAACTGCACGAAACTGCAAAATCAAATCCTGAAGTCAATGGATACACCAACATTACCTTCATTTCCGGAAACGGATACCTCGGATATCCTCCTGCCGCTCCTTACGATGCCATAATCGTTACAGCAGCTCCTCACTACATTCCCGAAAAACTTGTCAGTCAGCTTGCCCCGGGAGGCCGTATGGTCATTCCGGTAGGTGATAATGTGCAGGAACTGCAGTTGGTAATCAAAGATGAAAATAACGGGATTACAATTACCTCTATTCTCGGTGTCCGGTTTGTACCCATGACTGGTAAACTCTAATCATCTTCTTTTCAGATAGCAATTATTCTCGGTTTTTATCAAAAAAACCTGTAAAAAAATCGGCTATTGGCTGGAAATCGTTTCTTTCTCAGCTTTCAGACTTTTCTGCATTTCTTCGGCTGCCTTGCGGGCGGCTCCGGGAGGGCCGAGGTTTTCCTGAATCTCCCGGTAATTGTTCACCATTCCGTTGCGGTATTTTTCGGCGTAAAGGAGTCTGTTCAGCTCTTTGCGAATATTTTCTACCGTGAAAAGGTCACCAATCAGCTCTTTCACTACTTCTTTTCTGGCAATCAGATTCACCAGCGACACAAAGTTGACTTTGATGAATATCTTTTTCAGCGGCATGGCGAGCGCAGGAAAAGCCACTTTATATACCACCACTTGCGGGGTTCCTATCAGCGCCGTTTCGAGCGTGGCCGTACCGGAATTGACCACGGCGGCGCGGGCGTGGGTGAGTAGTTCGTAGGTTTGATTGAAGACTATGTTTATATCTGTTTTTGTGATAAATGTACGGTAAAAATCCGATTCGATACCCGGCGCGCCGCTAACCACCACCTGATGATTCGAGTGTTTTTTTACCGCTTCGAGCATCATGGGTAGACAACCCGCAATTTCCTGCCTCCGGCTGCCGGGCAAAAGTGCAATTACAGGCAGTTCAGAGAGCTTGTTCAGCCGGCAAAATTCAGCAAAAGTCTGTTTTTGGTTGGGGCGGCTGGCTATGCTATCCACACTCGGATTGCCCACGTAGGTCACTTCGTAATCGTGTTTTTTGTAAAATTCGGTTTCGAAAGGGAGAATCGTGAACATCCGGTCCACGTATTTTTTTATCGCCTTGATGCGAAACTCTTTCCAGGCCCAGATTTTAGGCGATATGTAGTAGTAAACCGGGATATTCAGCGTTTCCTTCGCAAATTTTGCTATCCGGAGGTTGAAAGAAGGGTAGTCCACCAGAATAAGTACATCAGGGCGAAAACGTCCGATAGCTTGCTTACATTCATTCAAATTGTTCAGTACTTTCCGGGCATTTTTCAGTACAGCTACAAAACCCATAAATGCCATTTCGCGATAATGTTTCACCATCGTTCCGCCTTGAGCAGTCATCAAATCACCGCCTAAAAAGCAAAATTCCGCATCCGGATCCATTTTTTTGAGTTCGCACATGAGGTTGGAAGCGTGCAAATCTCCGGAAGCTTCGCCCGCAATGAGGAAGTAGCGAAGCCCGCTGGATTTCCCGGAAGAAGCCCCCACACCCCCCGAAGGGGATGCCCCCACACCCCCCGAAGGGGGGATTTGTGCATTTTTGCCGGTATGTTGTTTTTTACTCATAACTCATTACTCATAACTCAACAGGGGCCTTACATCATAAACATCGCAGTCACCAGGTAGGGTAGTGCGCCTGTCATCATTCCAATTCCCAATTTGAAATTATCCTGTTTGTAAAAAATAAAAACCCCGATGAGATTCGGCATAATGCTGAGCAGCAAAAGTTTACCCAACATCACCCCTGGAAAAAGTTGTTTGATGATTTCGAAAAAGCTTAAATCGGCAGGATAAAACCGGCTCAGATAAATCCACAGAAACAGCACGGGCAATAAAATACCGGGAATAAATCCGAAGATAAACCGATTGAAGCTTTGCATTTTTCTGTTAATAAGTTATTGAAAATCAAATCAATCGGACAGCGGGTATGAAACAGGAACAGTCTGCTCCAGCTCCCAGTTTCTCACTGTCTGAATGCACTGAAATGCAGTAAGGTCGATGGTAGATGGTACGATGGATATGAATCCGTTTGCGAGCGCCCATTCATCGGTGTCCTGCGCTTCGGGCTCGAAATTCTGGTAATATCCGGTGAGCCAAAAGTAAGCTTTGCCATTCGGGTCTGTTTTCATGGCAAATTCTTTCATCCACTGGCCGTGACATTGACGTGCTACCCGAATTCCCCCGATTTTTCCGACCGGTGCATTCACGTTGAGGCAAACACTCTGCGGTAACCCGTTTTTCAGCGTTTCGGAGGCTATTCTGAGGATGTGCGGCTCGAATTCGGTAAAATCGGCATCGGGAGAATGATCGCAAAGCGAGAATCCGATGGAGGGCACTCCGTGCTCGCATCCCTCGAAGGCTGCTCCCATGGTGCCCGAATAAATAACGTTGATGGCAGCATTGGAACCGTGATTGATGCCTGCCACCACCAGGTCGGGTTTTCGTTCGGCAAGTTCATCGAACGCCAACTTCACACAGTCGGTAGGTGTACCTGTGCATGAATACCGCGTTAAACCCTTTTTTTTCTCTATTTCTTTGAAACGAATAGGAACGTTAACGGTAATGGCACTGGATTGACCGGAACGGGGTCCGTCGGGTGCAACCACTATTACGTCGCCAAGCTGCATCATCAGACGCGTCAGAACCAGTATTCCGGAAGCATTGATGCCGTCATCGTTTGTAACTAATATATAAGGACGCATGTTGTTACGTTAGTTTTTTAGCTTTCAGCAGTCAGCTGATTGATTGTATATTTTTTTTTTAATACATGACAAAAAATAATAGAATCTTAAAAATACACATTGAGTTGAACTTTTAACAACGAATGAGACGAATAACACGAATTTATTCGTGCAATTAGTGAAATTCGTAATTTTATTCTTTTAATTATTTCAATACTTATATTGTTGATAATCATAATTGTAAAGCTATTTCTTTAATTTTTGTCACGTACTAAGTATTTTTTTATATATTTTTTTTTCTCAAAACTCAAAACTCAAAACTCCAAACTCCGAACTCCGAACTCAAAACTCCGAACTCCGAACTCTCCGATAGTTATCGGGACAGAACTCAAAAAGAACGTTTAATTTTCCACACCGTACTTCCGGTAAAAACAGTGCAGAGGAACACGAAATAAGCCATATCCCTGCTGTCAATCACTCCGCGGCTGATGGATTTGTAATGTGCATGAATGCCAAGATTTTCGATAAATTGACGTTGAATTCCGCTGCTGAAAAAACCGGACAGTACATCAAATCCGTAATAGAAAAAGAAACACAGCACCAGGGCAGTGATAAAAGCCGTAATCTGATTGTTGCTCAACGACGATGAAAACGTTCCGATGGCCGCATAAACGGCAGCCAGGAAAAATAATCCGATGAACGAACCCCAAAACTGCCCTGAATCCACATTACCTGCCGGCTGAGCCAAATACGACACCGAAGCGTAATATATAAGCGTCGGCAAAAGAGCCAATAATACCAGTACTAATCCGGCAAAATATTTTCCGAGTACTATCTGCCAGCCTGTCAGCGGTTTAGTAAGCAGCAACTCCCAGGTTCCGCTCTGTTTCTCTTCGGCAAAAAACCGCATACAGACAGCCGGTACAAGAAAAAGGAAAAGCCAGGGAGCGAGGTAGAAAAGTCCGTCGACATTGGCGTAGCCGCTGTCGGGTATGTTGAAAGAACCGGGTATAACCCAGAGAAACAACCCCGTGAGCAATAAAAAAATCCCGATTACGATGTAACCGGTTGCACTACTGAAAAAGGAGCGAAATTCTTTTTTGAAAATCGAAATCATTGGATGCCTGAGCTAATTTTTTTCAAAGATAACAAAATTATACAGAATGTTCGGTTTCATTTACCCTGAAATAATTTTTATAAAATGAAAAACAGCATTGTGAATATGCATATGAATGCATATTCTGGTTTAATTTCCGTTCATTTTATTCTTTATATGCTATGGAGTCCAAAATAAGCGGAATTTCCTCGTTGTCCACACCGTTGGCATTGAGCAGCTCGCTGTCCTGCCTGAACATGTTGACAAACATATCCCAGTTATTATCAAGCATTTTCAACACGTAGTCATATTTTTCCCTTGCTTCTTTGTTTTTATTCATGCACCAGTCGATATGACCCGCAATCATTCGGTCGTAAGCGGTAACATCTGCTGTGTCAAGCAATATGGATGCGAAATAGCTTGCCTGAGCTATGTTTTTTGCATTGAAAGCCACCCACATGGTGGTACGCAAAACCTTTTGATTCTCGGGATATTCCTTGTAGAGTTTCGAGAGTTCTTTCAGCGCTTCGTCGTATCTTTTCAGTTCTTTCAGGCAATTGACAACCTGCAGTTGCACCGAAAGATTGTTGGGCTTGATGAAGTCGGCATGCCGGTAGGTGCTCAGCGCATTTTCGTTGTCGCCAAGCAGCCGGTAGCATAAGGCTATTTTCCGGTTTGTCCAGAAGTCGTCGGGCTGAATAATGTCCGCTTTTTTATAAGCCTGCAGCGCGAGTGTGAGCTGTGAATTCTGCTGATAGGCATAACCCATTTTCTGGTACAACGATGCCGACGATTCGCCTTCTTTCTCTATTTCCCCGAAAAGCTCGAGCGCCTGAATGTACAGTTTTTTCGAAAAATAATATTCGGCAATGTTTTTCTTGATTTCATCATCCATGGAAAGCATGTCGAACAGATAGGTTTTATGCATGATCAATGAGGTCTGAAACATATCGGCAAAGTCGTTCCGGTGTGTATTCAGCTTGAAAAAGCGGAATAAATCCTGAATGTAATGCTTCGAAATGGTTTTAGCCTGCACATTTGGCGTTATCAGGGCTTCGTCTTTATTCATTTCTTCCATCTGTTCGGCGGCCTGGCTGAAGGATTGTTTCATCATGTTGCGTTGCATGTCGGGCATGCGGAGTATGCTCATGCAGAATGAATAACGGTCGGAGTTGCACATCACGTTTGAATTCACAAAGACGCTGATGAGCGATTTTTCGTCGCTCGTGAAGAGTGGTTTTACAGCCTGATTGTCGGTGTAAAACGGTAAAAACCAGTTGGAAAACTCCTGGAAAAACGGGAATGACTTCAGCATGGAGAAAGTGCTCATGTACACGTCGGCTCCGCTCATTTCCATTTCGGCAAATTCCTGAATTTTGTCCGAAACACCACTGTTTTCAATCATTTCCTGCCAATCCGGATTAATTTCGCCCCATTCGTCCGTGTTTAGCGGATTGATATCGCCCGTTAGTCCCTCATCCATCATGGGGCGGAGTTTCATGAGTTCCGGGAAAATTTCTTCCTGCAGCTTTTTCGAAATCTCTTCAGTTTCGGTGGTTCCGATGATTTGTATGATGATGTTTTGCAGTTTCTCAATCAGTATGTCGTTGTCGGCCAAGAGTATCAGCCGGTTTCTGACGGATGGGAAATAGGGTAGAAACCTGTTGTATTTGGCCAGAATAAAACACAAACCAACCAAAGCTCTCTGCTGGGTGTTAATATCAGCCGAGTTGCAGGCATCGAGGAGCATGAGCAGCTTATTCTCGTTGAAAGTTCGCCAGAGGTTGAGTGTAATGGCCGATACGAGCATGGATTTGGCTACTGAATCGGTGAATTCATCGTCCATTACGCATTTGTATATTTCCATTATTCCGGCTGAATCGTAGTTGGTTTTAAGCCAGAAGTAATTGAAGAGGTAGCGCACTGCATTTTCAAATTCAGATTCTATCCGATTTTCCTTTTCAATATCACCTGTATTTATTTCGTGCAGTTCGGCCAGTTTTTCTTTCCGGTTTATCCATTCTCTGATGTTAGCGGGGCTTAGTTGCTCTTTGTAGGGAAAGTAGCGTTTCTGTGTAAATTCGAAATTGGTGGAATCGCGTGTGAGCAGCTCGTCGCGCATTTCGGCAGCAACTGTGAATATTCTGGCAATCAGCTTGTTGTAAATTGTTTTTCGTTCCGGATCGTTCGCCCCTTCCATGAAGTATTGCAGCAAGTATCTGTAGCTTGTCTGCATATTTTCGATGTTCTGCTCGTGTGCAGCTGACTGAAGTTCGGTGTTCAGCTCGGTAATTTTCTCAAAAGCATTTTTGAGTCTTCCTTCTGTGAGGTATGTAAGGGTTTTTTTGTATGTGCTGTGTATTTCGGTTGGTGTCATCTTTTGTTTTCGTGTATTATTTTTCGGATGAGAAACGGACTGAAAAACAAAAGATACGTATTAACCTAACTTGCTTGTTTTCCGGAGTCTTTCTTCATCAATTATTTTCAGTTTCCGTCCGTCCATGGCTATCATTTCGTCGTTCACAAAACTTGCCAGTGTACGTATGGCATTGGAGGTGGTCATGTTTGAGAGGTTTGCCAGGTCTTCTCTTGAAAGATAAATGCTTATTGTGGCACCGTCTTCCTCCACACCGTAATTTTCTTTCAGAAAGAGCAAAGATTCTGCCAATCTTCCCCTGATGTGTTTTTGTGTCAAATTGACAGTCCGGGCATCCGATTCTGCCAGATCGAATGACATTTCTTCCAGAAACCGGTAGCAAAAAGCATTGTTGTGGCGGAGTATGGAAAGAAAAATTTCTCCGCTGATCATGTACACCGATGATGCCTCGAATGCCGTCACGGTGGTGCTGTTCGGCTCATTGGCTATGATGGCGCGGTATCCGAAGTTTTCGCCCGGTTTGAGCATTCTCACTATCTGCGGGTGATTGCCGAAACCGGTTTTATATACTTTCACCTTGCCGCTTGCCAGCACCATGAGGTGTGTAGGGATGTCGCCTTCCATCTGGATGACTTCATTTTTCCGGTAGTGCTGAACGGTGTACGTGTTTTGTATAAAATTCCTTTCATCGGGAGTCATTACGTCCCAAAAAGAAAAAACATCTTCAATGGGTTTCAACGATGAATTAAGTCTTTTGGTCATGGTGCACTCTTTATGTTTGAAAACAATGTTTTACAGCACAAATTTACAACGAAAAATTCACATTACCGACAAATTTATTTAAAAAAGTGACTTGTTCTGTTCCTGAATTTCTTATAATTAACACTTTTTTTTATCCTCGTGGTTGTTTAATTCTAAAATCATTTATTCAATCGGAAAAAATCACTTTAATGATTGATGCATAGTTTGAAAGAAAAATTGTATTTTTGTCGTTGTCACAAAAAAAAAGATTATGAAAAGGACTTTTGTTACCTGGATTGTTCTTTTGGGAATATTCGTTTCGGTAAGTTCGCAGACCGTTGTTGTGGGCGATTCGGCTGAGTTAAGCATGATCACCTGCTCGCCGGGACCGCTTTCCTACGAAAAATTCGGTCATACCGCACTGCGTTATTTCGATCCGGCTACCGGTGTCGATCTGGTGTTCAATTACGGCATTTTTGATTTTGATCAACCCAATTTTTACACCAAATTTATCAAGGGTGAAACGTATTACATGCTTGGCGTTTATAAAACCGGGCAATTTCTGCCGCAGTATGCCGAGCGCAATTCGCAGGTCACAGAGCAGGTGCTCAACCTCACCAAAGCCGAAAAGCAGCAGTTGCTCGATGCGCTTTTTGTGAACTACCTGCCGCAAAACAGAAACTACCTCTACAATTTTGTGTTTGATAATTGTGCCACAAGACCGCGTGATAAGGTGTTGGAGTTGTTCAGAGGCAAGCAGATTCTTTATAATCTTTCGGAAGACAACCGCTCGTTTCGCGAGTGGGTGGCTGCTTATACGGGTGAGAAAAGCTGGCTGATGTTCGGCATTGATTTGCTTTTCGGTAAAGATGCCGACCGGATAGCTACCAAATGGGAAACCATGTTTTTGCCCGAAGTGCTCAGCAAGGAGTTGAGTGAAGTTCAGGTTGTTGATAATGACACTCTTACACGTAATCTGTTCAAAAGCGAATCCATTCTTATCAACAAAATACCCGAAGTTGAATCGGTTAATTATCTGAAACTTCCTATTGTAGCCACCTCATTGCTGCTTCTTATCGGCCTGTTAATTACGTTTTACGAAAATAAAAAGAAAAAGTACTTTAAACTGGTTGACTCTCTGCTGCTTATCATTACCGGTATTGCCGGAATCATTCTGTTTTATCTGATGTTTTTTTCCATTCATCCGCTCGTAAAGTCCAATTTCAATTTGCTTTGGTGTAATCCTATCAATATTCTGGTGGGTATTATTCTGTGGATCAGGAAGCTGGCGAAAGTTGTCCATGTAATGCAGGGCATTAATATCTTGCTGTTTCTCACAGTCCTGATAGTGGGAGCAGTGGGTTTTCAGATTCTCAATCCGGCGTTTTTACCTCTCATTGTACTTCTGTTGATCAGATCGTTCTGGTGGCTGCACAACAGGCATAAACTGGATTTTACTCACGAAAACCTTTGATCGCTTTCATCACCTGCCACTTTCTATAAATCATACGGAATGATCTGCCAAAGTTCATTCCGTTTTCTTTGAAAATAAAAAGTTGGATCAGGACTCAGTAAGTTGTTGTAAAATAAAAATAGAGTTTATCTCGACTTCTGAGTTAGCAAACAGACGCTTAAAGCAGCATTTTGCTTTACTGAATTAAGCACGGTCAAAACCGTTCCCGAAGAATCTCAGCGATTTTATTGATATAATTCATTTTTGTAAATGTGAAAAATGTAGTTTATAAATGCATTTACATCCATCCGGTTGAATACACGAATCAATTTTTTACAGTATATTTACGGCAAAAACATCGTTATGAGTTTAATTGCAGCCTCAGTACTTCCGGTCATCATCCTGATGATATTCTTCTATTCCCGCGATAAATTTGAGAAGGAACCGCCCAAAACGTTGCTCAAAGCATTTTCAGGAGGAGTTCTTTCGGCTTTTTTAGCCGTTATTCTGGCTGTGAGTATGTCATTTCCTTTGCCCGAAACTTCTTCGGCCGGATATGCCGCATTTATACAGTCATTTTGGGAAGCTGCTGTACCGGAAGAAATAAGCAAGTTTGCGCTGCTTTATCTTTTTATCTGGCGCGATAAGAATTTCAATGAATATTACGATGGTATTCTCTATGCCGTTTTTGTTTCGCTGGGTTTTGCCTGCGTGGAGAATTTCCTGTATCTTATGGAACACGGCATGAGTATAGCCATGTCACGAGCCTTGCTGGCAGTTCCGCTGCATGCTTTGTGCGGGGTGATTATGGGCTATTATTTTTCACTGGCTCGGTTCACCGGCCGGAAAATTTCCAATTTATTGAAAGCAGTTTTGCTGGCCATTCTGGCTCACGGCGTGTATGATTTTATCCTGTTTTTTCTCCAGCCTTACGTTGAACTGAGTCCGGCAGTCGGACTTCTGTCCACAGTGCTTGTATTCGGATTTGTTGGTCTGCTTTGGAAAATTTCGCTGGGGAAAATCAGGAATCATGTGAACAATTCTGTGTTCAGGTACAATAAACCGGATGAACTGGTTTGAAACAAAAAAAAAGGATGCGCGGGAGCATCCTTTTTTTTCAGAATAATGTCAGATCAGAATATTTTATCAATTTCCTTCGTATTATTTACCGGAATAATTGTAAAACTATATGAAATATCTGTATTTTTAGGTACAATCCGATACTGCTCAAGCGGCAATTCTCCCCAGCTGTTGTTGCCACCCACGCCCTGCATACGGTAGTCGATAAATAAATCTACTTTGTCCGATGGTTTGTAGGCATTGATATGTTTATTCACCGGAGCTGTGCCTACGGGTGCATCGTTGTTCCAGTCATCACCATTGGAGATGGTTTCGAGCAGGTAGTTCGATACGTTGAATTCAAAATTTTTGTCAGAAGCAAAGAGCAAACCGGCGCCTGATTTCTGTGTTAGCGCAAGCCAGCGGGTATCTACGTGATGGCCGTTTTCCTGTGCGAATACATATTTTGCTGCCATGTCAATGATTGGCGATTTATATCTGTCAACGAACATGGAAGTTTTGCGGTCGGCATAGTTTTCCAGTGGTCCGCGTCCGTAGTATTCAGCATTTACCACGCTTCCGGGCAGCTGCATTCGCATTCCCACACGGAAAATAAGCGGAAGCTGGTTGCGTGTGGCATCGAAATGGTTGTCGACAGATATTTTGCCGTTTTCATTGATTGTGTATTTCACTTTCCATGTAGCATTTACCCCGGGATATTCGTAAGTCAGCGTAATGGCGGTTGCATTGTCAGCAGTCACTTCGTGGCTGAAATTCACAGCTTTTGGTTGGGCATAGCTGGCATCTTTCCAGGCTTTGAGTTTGCGGGGAAGCTGAGCGCCGTAATCATTGTCGAGCGGAGCGCGTGCAAAAAACGGACGAAGTCCGAATCCATCGCTGATGTATTCTGTGCCTTTAAATTTATATGAAGTCATGATACCCGAAGTTTTATCAAAAGCAGCTTCAAAGTTGCTTCCGCTTACTT
This sequence comes from Bacteroidia bacterium, assembly GCA_009929445.1. GTDB lineage: Bacteria > Bacteroidota > Bacteroidia > Bacteroidales > Paludibacteraceae > UPXZ01. Next base: position 6,221 of record SAAL01000013.1, on the reverse strand, counting down.
TCACGAATGTGCCGTTGTCATCAAGTTTTACCGGTTTTTTGTTTCGCGTGGTTTGTATTTTAGGGTACTCGTTCACAACGAACTGGTCTTTGGCCACTATCCAGCCGACAGGAATTGCCCGTGTAGCCTTATTTTGTTTTACGAAAAACTGTATGGTGGTTTGCTGATTGTCCTTAAACAGCCCTGAAATGCTCGGAATTTTAACCGTTTTTGTTTCCTGAGGTTCAGCCTGCACGTTGATTTTTCCGGTTTTCAGCGTTTTTCCGTTTGATTTTATTTCATACGAAATGTCGTACTGACTCAAATCAACAAAGAAATTTTCGTTGTAGATATCCACGCTTTCTTTTTTGTAATCAAAATTTTTGAACCATACATTTTGATACACTTTGGCCATTTCGAGTGTTTGTGGTTTCAGGCTGCGGTCGGGCAGAACCATTCCGTTGCAGCAGAAATCGCCTGAAGATGGTGTTCCTTTCGGACCAAAATCGCCTCCGAAAGCCCAGAATTTTACGCCATCCTTATCGGTTTGTGCAAGCCCCTGATCTACCCAGTCCCAGATGCAACCACCCTGAAGCAGTGGATATTTTCGGATAACGTCCCAGTATTCGGTAAAATTACCCAGGCTATTGCCCATGGCATGAGCATATTCACAGAGAATGAGCGGGCGGTTTGAAGCCGGATTTTGAGCATATCGTTCTATTTCGTCCGGGCGGTCGTACATGGGGCAGAAAATATCGGTATTCCACTCCAGCCCTGCCCGTTCATATTGTACGGGGCGTGAGGTGTCGCGGTTTTTTATCCAGCGGTAAGTTTCGTACATGTTGTAGCCGTTGCCGCTTTCGTTGCCCAGCGACCAGGTCACTACGCAAGCATGGTTTTTATCCCGTTCCACCATTCCTGTGGTACGATTCAGATGGTCTTCGAGGAAAAGAGGATTATTACCCAGCGTACCACCCACATGAAGACCATATCCCATTCCGTGGGCTTCAATGTTGGCTTCGTCGATTACATAAATACCGTATTCATCGGCCAGTTTGTAGAATAATTCCGGCTGTGGATAGTGACAGGTGCGGGCTGTATTTACGTTGTATTTTTTGAAAAGTTCGAAATCTTTCCGCATCAGTTCTTCCGATACATAGTGTCCGGTAAATTCGTTATGCTCATGAATATTCACCCCTTTTACCAGTACCGGTTTCCCGTTGATCATGAATTGCTTGTTCTTGATTTCGGCTGTTCGGAATCCGATTTTAACAGCTGTTGCTTCCAGCACTTTTCCGTTGTTGTCTTTCAATTCGATAACCAGGGAATAAAGATCGGGCGATTCTGCCGACCATTTCTTTACTCCGGGTATGTTTTTTTCGTTAAAACTGAATTCCGATACACTCTTTTCAGCTGTTAATGTTTTGGAATCTTTGGCTATTGACTTGCCAGTGGCATCTGCTATTTCATAGTTAAGTGTAAATGTTGTGGGCTTATTGTTGCTGTTTTTTACCTGAACATCCAGGTTGAAAACTCCGTTTTCGTAGTTTTTATCCAGCAATGGTTTTGCAAAAAAATCGGCAATGTGCATTTTGGGGCGTGTGTACACATACACATCGCGCTCAATGCCGCTCAGACGCCAGAAGTCCTGACATTCCAGGTAAGAGGCACTGCTCCAGCGGTATGTTTGAAGCGCAATCACGTTTTTGCCGGCTTTGGCTATGGTCGATATATCAAAGCGGGCCGGGAGTTTGCTGTCTTTGCTCATTCCCAGAAACTGGCCGTTCAGATAGAAATACGTGGCACCCTTCACAGCGTCGAAACTCAGGATAATATCTTCAGTGAGCCATTCTTTGGGAATGTCAAATTCTTTTCGGTAGGTTCCGGTAGGATTGAAAGCTTCGGGTACCAGAGGCGGATTGGGTCTGTCCCAAAACGGGGCATGTCCCGGTGAGGTAAATTCATACGTGGTATTTACGTAGATGGGATAACCGAATCCCTGAACTTCCCAGTTGCCCGGAACTTTTATATCTTTCCAGGCATCGGCATTGAAATCCGGACCGGAAAAATTGTCTTTCGGCCGGTCGTTGAACTGTTCGGTGTAATGAAATTTCCACGTACCGTTTAATAACAGAAAATTACTCCCTTTGGTGTCGGTGGCAGCTTTCTGCGCATCGGCAGCATTGGTGAACGAAAAGAAACTGCTTCGCGGTTCCAGTTTGTTGATGTGAAGTAACTTCGGATTGGTAATTTCTTTGTAGCGGTTTTCTTGTTGCTGAGCTGATGTGTACTGACAGGCAAGCAACGCCAAAGCCAGCAGGATGGATTGATTTTTCATAGATTGCAGTGTTTTTTTAGATGTGATTATTTGCACTACAAAGATATAAAAATCCCCTGAATAACCCTTGATGAAGGTCGGAAAAGATTAAAATCTGTTACTGTTTTCAGTTTGGGTGTGTTTTGTCAGTCAACTATCGCCCGGGTAAGTTCTTCGAGCGTGAATCCTGCAAACCAGTTGTTGAATTCAATTTTCGAAAGAGCCTCATGTATAGCTTCGGGAGTATATTTTACGCCTTTCAGTGCATTTTCCACTTCCGTAAGGTCGCTGTTGTTGCCGAAAAAGGTTCCGAAAAAGCGGATTTGTGTGATTGCTGAATGTTCCACATTGGCAAAAACCTGAATTTTTCCGGGTGCAAAGCGTGTCTCGCGCCGGATGTCGAATTTTGGAGAGTATCCGTAGTTCCATTCCCAGGTGCCGAATTTCGAGGCGCGGAGTTCTTCGATTTCAGCCAGTTCCGCGTCAGAAAACCGGTATTCGCTCATCTCCGGGAATTTTGATTTCATGTGTGCGAGCAGTTTGTCCGAAAATTCATTCACCGAAATTTTTTCGGGCAGATTGGGCAGGATGTTGTCCACCACGCTGCGTACCGATTTGGTCGATTTTGAGTCAATTTTATCTTTCGGAGCTTCCAGGGCTTTGGTAAGCACGCTCAGATCGGTGTCAAACAGCAGACATCCGTGGTGCATCACGCGCCCTTTGATGTATGCCTGCGCATTACCGCATATTTTTTTCCCATTGATAACCAGGTCGTTGCGGCCGGTGAATTCGGCAGTCACGCCCAGCTCGGCAAGCGTATCGATGACCGGTTGCGAAAAGGTTTTGAAATCAAAATCCACTCCTTTGTTTTCGTTCGAAATGATGGTATAGTTCAGGTTGTTCAGGTCGTGATACACGGCTCCGCCGCCCGTTATACGCCTTACAACGTGTATGCCGTGTTCTTTCACATATTCCGGATTGATTTCTTCGATGGTGTTCTGGTGTTTTCCCACGATGATAGCCGGCTCGTTGATCCAGAGAATGAAAATCTTGTCGTGATGCAATAGCTTTTTAAAGCAATATTCTTCAAGAGCGATGTTATAATCGGGTTTGTTGGATTGGTTGACGATGTAAATCATTTTCCGAATGTTTGATGATGTAGTTATTGTTTCTTTAATGAACAGTTATTATTTCAAAATCTCTTTCAGACTATCTTCGAAGACAGAAATTGATTTGAGCCTGATTGTTTTTTTCAGTCAAATTGATTCTTTCTTTCTGTAAAAAAGTCATGTATGTTTTTTTCTGAACAAAAAAACGGTTAACTCCGATTGCTTCCACGCAGTAAAATCACCAGCAAAAAGAAAAACACAATGCCCACAGCCACCCAAAACCAAAGTTGAGTATAGAACAGACTGGTTTCTTCCATTGCAGTTGCTGATACGTCGGAAGCAGAGGCTGCCAGCGATGCGAGAAGTCCGTTTAATATCAGAAGAATTTTTGTAACACGATTCATGGTAAATTTGTCGATGAATGATAATCCATAAACAAGTAAAATGCTGAAAAGTTTTTTCGGGGAAGCGCTAAAAGTTTAAAATTCGAAGGTTTTCATATCCTCAGCCAGAAACGTATTTTCGAAAATGTCTTTCGCCTGGTTCAGCAAAACGTTTTTGTTGGCATATCTGGCCGAAAAATGACCGATGATGAGTTTTTTCACATTTGCTTTGCTGGCTATGGTGGCAGCCTGGCGGGCTGTGGAATGCATGGTTTGCCGTGCCCGCAAGGCTTCGTCTTCGGCAAATGTAGCTTCGTGATACAGGCAGTCAACACCTTCAATAACAGAAATTATTTTCTCGGAATAGGCTGTATCTGAGCAATATGCGTACCGGATAGGTGGAGTGGGAGGTGTGGTGAAAATATCGTTTGGAATGATTTCACCTTCATCGGTTACAAAATCATCGCCCTGTTTTATTTTCAGAATCCGGCTCACCGGAACGCCGTAAAAATCAATCATATCCCTTTTGATGTGCCGTTCGCCGGTTTTTTCCTCAAACAGAAATCCGCAAGCAGGTACGCGGTGCTTCAGCGGGATGGTGGTTACCCTGACAGAACGGTCGTCGTAAATTGTTTCGCTTTCAGCCGGATTGAACGGATGGAAAATGACCTGAAACGGCGAACCATCGGCAAAATACCTGAGGTGAGGTGTGAGAAGTGCTTCCAGATCGGGGTGAGCGTGGATGTGCAGATCGGCAGTACGGTGGAGCATCCCGAATGTGGTGATGAGCCCCATCAATCCGAATACATGATCGCCATGCAGGTGTGAAATGAAAATATGACCCAGCCGGTTAGTTTTGAGTCCCATTTGCCGGAGTCGGATCTGAGTGCCTTCGCCGCAGTCAATCATAAACTGCTTATTGCGCATTTCGACCATCTGCGACGATGGAAAATTGTTTTTGGTAGGCAACGCAGAACCCGAACCGATGATGTGGAGCAGTCCGCGCTGACCTCCGGAACTTTCATCTTGGAAATCAGAAGTTTTATTTTGCGGGTATAAAACCATTGAATATTATGTTACAACACGACTGCGTTAGAAAGTTTCAGAAATGTCGTTTTGGATTTTTGGAGTATCAATCCTTGTTTTTACTTTCAGCTGGAAGTCGCGCCCCAGGTATTTTTCGCGTACTATCGGATTGGCGGCAAGTTCTTCCGAAGTACCCTGAAACATGATTTTTCCTTCGAAAAGCATGTAAGCCCGGTCGGTAATGCTGAGCGTTTCGTCCACATTGTGGTCGGTTATCAGGATTCCGATGTTTTTATCTTTCAGCCGCCACACGATGTCCTGAATATCCTGTACGGCAATGGGGTCAACGCCGGCAAAGGGTTCGTCGAGCATGATGAATTTTGGCTCTATGGCCAGGCAGCGGGCTATTTCGGTGCGGCGGCGCTCACCTCCCGAAAGGCGGTCGCCAATGTTTTTACGCACATGTCCGAGGTTGAATTCGGTAATGAGCGTTTCGAGTTTTTCTTTCTGATAAGCTTTGCTGAATTTCGTCATCTGGAGTATGGAACTGATGTTGTCTTCCACCGTCATTTTTCTGAAAACAGATGCCTCTTGAGCCAGGTATCCGATGCCTTTCTGGGCGCGCCGAAAAACAGGAAATTTGGTGATGTCTTCTTCGTTCAGATATATTTTGCCCGAGTTCGGTGTCACAAGCCCGGTAGCCATGTAGAAGGTAGTGGTTTTTCCGGCACCGTTTGGTCCGAGCAAACCTACTATTTCACCTTGCTTTACGTGGATGGATACGTTGTTCACAACCGTACGTTTCCCATATTTTTTATACAGATGCTCGGTACGAAGCACCATGGAAGTAACTTCGGGCACACTGCTTATATCGGTATCTTCCAGTATCTGATGAGTAGCTGTTTCTTCTTCAAATGTATCAAAAGTGGTATTTTCTGTCAGGACGATTGCTGATTTATCTTCTTCCATAGCTCATTCTTTTTTTTGGATCAACAAAAGTACAAAATTCTGAATGAATTGACACAGACAGCCAGCTCTTTATTTGATTTTTTAAGAATAAAAGCAGCAATGAGAGTTGTGAAGTTGAAATTTTAGCTTGTTATGTGTATGTAGGTACAATAAAATCAGTCACACTCACGTTACCCACCTTATAGGCTCATCAACCGCTTGAAAGCTCCTGCCTGACATTCGGTTTATTTATGTAATTGAACTTTCGCATGTTCATATTAGTTTATAAATCAAAAGATTAAGAATATATAGTATCTGATAGTCAGATAGATATACATTTTTTCAGGAACAGGGGCTTCTGCCCCTTAGACCCTGACTTACTTTTTGTCTTGAAACAAAAAGTAAGCAAAAAATTCAAGACTGCGCCCGCTTCACTCGAAAAATTGGCGTTCGATCGGC
>SAAL01000201.1 GCA_009929445.1 Bacteroidia bacterium | reverse complement strand
GTCAAATTTGCATCGTGATAAATTTCAACAACGGTAAAATCTTTAATTCAATCATAGTATGAAAAAATCAGTTTACCTATTTGTTTTACTCCTTTTTTCATTATCCGTTTTCAGTCAGGAAAAAGCCAACAACATTTCTGTTAAACTCATCGCCGACGGAGCTATAACAATCGACGGGAAACTTGACGAAGATGCTTGGAAATCGGCCGATAGTGGAAACCAATTCTGGCAATTCTTCCCTTCCGACTCCACCCGATCGACAAACCCGACTGAATTTCGTCTTTTGTATGACGAGCATACTATATATATAGGTATTCGTGCGGAAGTGAAGTCGGACAACTACGTGGTTTCATCGCTGCGTCGCGATTTCGGAGGAGCAGCCAATGACAACGTCACATTGATGTTCGACACCTTTAACGATGGCACAACCGCTTTCCTTTTCGGGATGACTCCATACGGCGTTCAGCGCGAAGTATTTGTTTCGGGCGGCGGCTCCGATTTTAATACCAGCTGGGATCAGAAATGGCAGTTGCAAAGCACGAAGTTCGACGATCATTATATTCTTGAAGCAGCCATCCCGTTCAGCTCCATCAAATTTCATGAAGGTGCAACATCGTGGCGGGTACAGTGTTACCGTTGGGACATGCAAACCAACGAGCAAAGTGCCTGGTCTCGCGTACCTCAAAACCAACTGCTTTCGAGCCTTGCCTTTATGGGAAACATGCAATTTGAAAAACCCTTGGGAAAATCGCGCAAACCCATCGCCATCATTCCATATGTTAATGCTTTAACTTCAAGAAACTTCGCAAGTGATTCAAATGACAGTAAGCTCTCATTCGGAGGCGATGCCAAGCTGTCGATTGGCAACAGCATGAACCTTGATATTACAGTAAATCCTGATTTTTCGAATGTGGAAGTGGACGAAAATTTTACCAATCTGACCCGTTTCGAGGTGTTCATCCCCGAGAAAAGGCAGTTTTTTATCGACAACAACGACCTCTTTGGTGGGTATGGTGATGCTTATGGGTCTGCAAATCCTTTCTTTTCGCGCCGGATTGGTCTGGCAAGTGATGCGATGGGCAACCTGATTGAAAACCGTATTCTTGGCGGAGTCCGGTTAAGCGGAAAATTGAATGATAATTGGCGACTTGGATTTCTGAACCTGCAGACCGCTGCAGATACAAAAAACGAAATTGCATCGAACAACAACATGATGTTTGCCTTACAACGCAAAATGTTTTCACGCTCCAGCCTCGGATTCTTTGCTGTTAACCGTCAGACCTTTGGCGATTACAAATTTATGGACCCAGCCAACGAATACAACCGGGTTTTTGGGATTGAATATAATCTGGCATCGGCCGATAACAGTTTGACAGGCAAATTCTATCTTCATAAATCGCTACAGCCAGACGATACAAAGGGCAATTACTCGTGGCAGACTACAATCACCTGGCAACCCAGAAAATTCAATTATATTTTAGATTTTCAGTATGTGGATGAAGATTTTCGTGCCGATTTAGGTTTTGTACAACGAACAGGAGTCCTAAAGAATGGCAATGGTTTCAGCTATAACTTCTACCCCAAAAGCGGAAAAGTGAGCCGTCATTCCCCCGGAGCAATGGCCCTTTATTACTGGCGTCCGGACATGGACTGGAAGAAATCAGACCATGTCTATAATCTATACTACTCCATTAATTTCACAAACCAATCAACCTTAAGAGCCGATTACAGGAATAACTATGTGTATCTGACACACGGTTTTGACCCTACCCGCACACCTAACGGTGTTCCATTGCCTGGGAAAGAGGGATATACCTACAATAATTTCAGCTTGAGTTACAACTCAAATCCCGGCAAGGTTTTATCTTTTACATCCAACTTATCGGGAGGACAGTTTTTCAATGGCGAAAGCTATTCTGCTGCCACCGTGCTTACTTACCGCATTCAACCTTGGGTCTCATTGAGCTTGAATGCCCGGTACGATGCCATCCGGTTACCATCACCCCATTCCGACGCGAATTTATGGCTTGTATCTCCCAAAGTGGATGTTACCTTCAGTAAAAATGTCTTCTGGTCAACACTGGTACAATACAGTAACCAGCGCGATAACCTGGGTATCAATTCGAAACTGCAATGGCGCTTTGCGCCGCTATCAGACTTATATCTGGTGTACAACGACAATTATTTCACCAAAGATTTCGGACCAAAATTCCGGTCCATCAATCTAAAATTAACATATTGGCTGAATCTTTAAAAAAACAGAAACTTATTAGACATTAATCGGCACACAGCTGGTTAGCTTTTTTCATTTTAAATAA
>SAAL01000012.1 GCA_009929445.1 Bacteroidia bacterium | reverse complement strand
AGCGCGGAGCGCGGTGGACGGGTGCTGCCGGCAGCTGGTTTGGCGCATTTTTTTGCCCGAACGGTGCGTTGGAAAAGGCAAGGGCTGGAAGTAATGAACGAATGGAGTGTATTGAAGCGAATGAACGGTAAGGGTGTATGTGTGCGGTGGTGAAGCGGTGTGGAGTGAAACGGAACACGGCTGCAACCACATGGATTTGTGGGTGGGAAAAAACATATACCCTGAAAGTGAAATGAGTGGAATGGAACGCAATGAGCGAATGAATGCCAGCTCTTGCGTGCGGTTGGCAATAGCGGTGTGAAGCATGAAATGGAACTTGTGGAATGAAAGCAAACACGGCTATGCCAACATGGGAAAGTGAGCTGCAAAAAATGTGACAAACCATAACAGCACGAGCGACCGCAGGCGAGCAAAACTCTAAGTGGCGGCTGCCCCCAACTTACAAATAAAAATAAACCCTATTGGGGTTTTGGGGGCAGAAGTAGCCACGACTGAGGAATGACAGAACGTGGTGAACAAAACAAGCTAACACGCCATGACGAGCACCTACCGGAGTGCAGGAATGAGTGTGGAAGCGGTAGCCACAAGGGCAGCCGAAAAAATACTACCCGAAGTGAAACGAGGTGTGGAGATTTTTTGTAGGCTGCTTGTTTTACCCTTGTGGGTATGTTTTTTTGAGTGCAAGAATTTCGGCAGCGGCTCAGCATAGCTTCAGCAAGCTGAGCTCTGCATTCGCCTTGCACGAAATTTGTGAACAAAGTGGCGGAATGACGAAGACCGCTTTACCTATTCGGTTTAAACCTGCGTGGGCAGGTCATTCAAATAAATTTACCGCTTAAATTGAAAATTCCCCATATCCCCATTTTGGAGATTTGGGGAATAATGGGGAAATACATTTCTAACCCGTTCATTTGTGGTAATTAATCTGACCACCTTTTCTGACCACCAAGATTAGTTTTCTGACCACCTGACATTGCATATAATGCCCAATTCTCAGTTTGTAGCAACTGCTTGTTTAAAGTTAATCTTACATTTGGCGGCATTGTGGCGTTATTATAGCGAATTTGGCGTTATTCTGGCGTTTTTATTTTATAGAAACTACCTGCACCAAAACTACCTGCCTGCTCTAACAGATTAGCTTTAACAAGTTCGGATATTTCCCGTGAAGCCGTTCTTTCAGAAGTTTCGTTCATTTTTTGATATTCACTATTTGTAATTTTGCCTTTTTCTTTCACATACAGAACGGCTTTAATCTGTCTTTCGCTCAGACCTAACTTGACCAAATCTACTGCATTGTAAATATCCTTGCGGAACACAATCAAAAAATCACTGCCGTCATTTGTTATTATTGGAGGTGGTAATTTTGCCAGCGAACATTGTTCGGTCATTATTTCAATGCCCCGCCCCCACGATTCGACATAACCGCTACGGAAAAAAGCATTGGCAATATCGGGGTTATACGGGCGTGAAGAATGTTCGTGCAAAAGTTTATCGACCGTCCAATTTTCAGGGAGTTGTCCCTCATTCCAAATTCTTATTCTATCGGCATAAACTTTAATCTGAATAGGCGTACAACCTGCATAATCTTTGTGTGCAACGGCATTTAAAAGGGCTTCACGCAAAGCAGCTACCGGATATTCGTAGGTTTCTACACGAGAAATGCCTTCGTAGCTTATCATTGCCCGAATGTACTTTGTAAAAAGCAATTCTATTGTTTTTTCGACTTGCTCCAATAGGTTTCCGTGTATGGTATCTTGAAACAGCAAATCACTTTCCGTTCTGAAAAAGCCAATCTTGATATAAGCACCCGTAACAAATTTCTCTGGGTCTGGGTGGAAAAGTAACAATGCTGCCCGTTTCAAATAACCGTTTTCAGTAAGATTCAGGTTATTGAGTAACTGTTCCGTGGATTCTTTCAGGCACTTTTCATCAAGGCGTTTTGCTTCAATTCCCTTTTTCTTGAAAAATTCAAAGGTTTCTTGTTTTAACTCAGAAACTTGAACATTTGGAACTGTAACACCATCCCATTTCTTACCGTACTTATGCAAAAGGAACTTATCCAATGCAGCCCCTTTTAACTCTTGTTTGGTAGAACCGCTGCGGAAATGGTACTCACCTTTGTAGTTTACCGGATTGGGGTGTGATTCTACAATGATTTCGATATATTCGCCATGCTCGGTTTGGTGTAAGTTTACCGGGGCAACGATTCCCAAGATAGTAGTTATTTTGTTGGGCAATTCTTCCAGTAGATTCTTGGCATTCTTTACACCTATGACATTCCCATTATCGTCCTTACCAATGTAGAGCGTACCGCCTTGGGCGTTGGCAAAACCGCATATCCATTTCAGATACTCGTCTTTCCAAACGGATTTGTATTCTATGTTTTGAGTTTCGGGCATAAATCAAAAGTTTAATTTGGTATAATAATTACAATTTCTAAATTAGTCTATAGCAAAGTTCTAATTACTCTTTCTTTCTTAATTCTTCGCTTTTGCTTTTCTCTAATTTATTTATAAATGTCGATTTATCTTTAATCTGTTTCATACTTATTTTTAAATCAGAAATTAAATTAAGGTAATATTTGTCAGTTTCTTTATCTTTTGAGCGCATATAATAATACAAAATGAGTTTAATTATGCCATAATCCTTAATATATTTCCATTTTGTTTGTTTTAGGTATGATTTGATAACTTCCTTATACTCCTTCCCCTTTATATCCGAAAAAATAAAGATAGTAAGGAATTTTTCAAATTCGGATATTGTCAGATTTAGTTTGTCTTCTTTAATTTTTTCTCCTATTATTAGTTTTGTTTTATCAGTTCCAATCCATTCTGACATTAATAATTGGTGTAGAAGCGGCAAAATTTTTATATAAAACCCAAAATTAACGTTAGGAGGCAGACCGGCAGGTTTTTCTTGATTTTTTATGTAATATCTGATTAAAGAATCTCTATATAAGATTAAATAGGATATTGAACTTCTAATGATATTTTTTAACGACACCAACCTCTTTGCACTATCGTTAATCTCTTCGGTATTTCTAAATATCTGAGAGGCAAGTTTTAATGTTTTATCAATTGGTTTGACATTTCCCTCGCTTCTTTTTTCTATTTCTCTTTTTATTGGAATATTTTTAATTTGTTCATCATATAATTTTTCTAATTCATGTTCTGTTGGTTTCTTTTTTACTTTGTCAATGTTCATTCTATCTGACAATGAATCTTTTGAATCGAAGAAAGGGTCAATTTTATCATATTTATCAACAATATCGTTATTATAATCTGCAAAAACTTGTATTAATAAATCCTGACTTAACGACAACAATTCTTCAGAATTGGTATGTAAGCCCGAATAATATTCCAATTCATCAATATAATTTAAGCAGTTATCAATATTGAGAATAGAATTTCGAAATTTTATATCATTGTCTAAATGTAGCGCCAAAAAATAATGATACAAGAAGGCGAATTTAAATTTTAAGTAATTCTCATCATTATACAATAAAATACCTCTTTTTACGAAATCATCAATTACTTTTTTGGGACTAATATCAAATTTCAAGTTAAGATATGTTGTAACAAAATCTAATAATGCTGAATATGAAATCCTGTAACTTCTGATTGCATTACCATCATCGTGCATGAATTTTGCAATATGTGAAAGCAATCTTATTTTGTTTGCAGAATTAAATGTATCAGCATAAATATTTTCGATATTTATGTGTTCAAGGAGATTTTCCACGACTTGAGAAACCAATATCGTATTATTGATTGGGCGATTTTCTTGTTTATCAATAATCCATAAAAACAAAGTTACAGAAAGTGGTGTCCTAGGTAACGATAACGCTTCAAAGTTTTTTATTACTTTGTTTATGCGATTTTGATAATCAGCTGTTTTCTCAGGAAACCATTTCTGAATCAAACTCTTTATGTGAGCAGATTTGAAATTTTGAATAAAAGCTATACTGAAATTAAAATCAGCATTAAAGTCCAAGAAATCTTCAGGTAAATTATTCTCTAATATTTGTTCTTTTGTTGCGATTATTCTAACATTTGGATTATCTCGAATAAATTGAATTATTTTGTTTAAGTTACCTTTCCCTTCCTCTCCAAAGTCAATATCATCAATTAATAATACAAAATTTGAATTAACCAGACATTCTCTATATTCTTTACTTGATATCCCAATATAATCCCGAATTTTCTGTGAAATTTCCTTCGTTCCAATTTCGTTGAATCTAAGAATGACAGGAATTTGCTTCTGTATAGAATATTCTTTGGTGAATTCTATCATCAATTTATCAAGAAGAATAGTTTTTCCTGATTCTTTTAAGCCATAAATCAGAAAATTTTCTCTCATCTGAACTAATTTTGATACAGAATAATATGTAATTTCATCTATATTGGCATGTGTTTCAGGCAAATTACTTATTGTCGGCTCAACAAATAGGTCATTTACTTTACATGGACATTTTGCATCAGTACCGTGAACAAATAAATGTTCATTTACATCTTCACAACGAATTTCCTGTAAAGTATTTATAACTTTGTCAATAATTTTGTCTTGTTCGATTTTTTGAGTATTAGGATAATCAATAATAATTTCGCCGCTATCGTTTCCAATATCAGTATTACTCACAAATTTTTTATGCATGTGTAAGTATTTCCTATAGGAAATGGTTGTTCGTTTTCCTTTTTCAAAATTTATTATTGAATAACCACTTTGATAATCTGTGTTTTTTGAAAAGTCTGCAATTGAAGCATTACTTTGACAACATAAAATTGTACCATAAAAATCTCTGGTAAATGCAATATCATTGCAGTGTGCATGACCTACTAATAGTATGTCAAAATTTGAACTTATTACTGGTTTTATTGCCTTTTTGTCATCCTCTAATAAATACTCATATGGGTGGTGTGCAATAGCAATTTTTATATCTGCCTCTTTTAGGTAATCTAAGGCAGATTCTATTTGTTCTTTCCCAATGATTAGATTCCCTTTGTCATTATCATCAAAACACCTCCAAGAAGAATTTAAACAAGCAACTCCAATACCTAACTTGGATAATTTGAAATTGGAGTCGAATAAGCTTAATTGTTTCTCAGGAAAATCATTGTAATACTTACTCTCAAATTCCTTGTATTTTTTGATTCTATTGATATTTTTCCCATTGATTTTATTAGACTTGATAAATTTTGAAATTTCTTCTTGAGATTTCAATTGAGATTTAATACCTATTTCTGCAAACTCATCAATATCAATTCTACTAACATCATGATTGCCAGGCACAAAAAAGAAATGCTCTTTATTGACACTTAATTCACTCGACAATTTGTCAATAAATTGTTTCTCAAATGACAAAAAAGCATCTTCAATTGATTTAAATCCCTTACCACCTTTATCAACCAAATCACCAGAAATTACAATAATCGCCTTTTCTGGCTGGGGGATTTTGGGTTTAATATCATTAACTAAAGCAGCAAGAATGTTTTGTTTTTGAATCAAAATATCATCTGACTCTAAATGAAAATCTGAAATGTGAATAATTTGTATCATGATATTTTTTTTTGTGGAGATTATTGTTTTATTTAATAAAAATGTATTTGTAATGAATATAAGACATTATCATCATCGAGTTATATACATACTTTGAAAGATACTTTATCCTTTCAATGTCAAAATGTATCCATCTCATAATTCATTCATTATTGGTACTTTTGTATGTATATTTTCAACAACAAATGGATATTTGGGATAAAGAAAAACGGTCGCAAGTAATGTCCAGAATACGGTCGAAAAACACAAAACCGGAATTGGCATTACGGAAAGCTCTTTTTGCAAGGGGCTTTCGCTACCGTGTGAACGACAAAAGGTTACCCGGAAAACCGGATATTGTTTTACCCAAATACAAAACGGTTATCTTCGTACATGGTTGCTTCTGGCACAAACATGAAGCTTGCAAATACGCCTATACTCCAAAATCAAATACCCAATTCTGGATTGACAAAATAACCTCCAATGTTGAAAGAGATAGAATCAACACAGAGAAACTTACAATTGCCGGGTGGAATGTGCTTATTGTTTGGGAATGTGAAGTCAGACACACTTACAAACGCGACATTACACCACTGATTGACAACCTTATCAATTCAATACTGGAGAATCAGCCCCGTAAGATTTCAATGAAATTTTATGAGGAGCGGGAAAACAAAATCTCTATCGTTGCCGAAGAAACTTTTGAATACCCAAGTACTCCAAACAAGACGGATTAAACCTCTGTAAATCCCTGTTTTTTCAAAATATCCAGACTTTTCTTGCAACCCCATGCCAAGCGACTATCCAACTGCCGTTTGCCAGTAGCTACTTCGTTCAAAACTTTCCATTGCCAGTCTTTAAGAATACGGCGGCGTTTATCCCAATCTGCCATCTTCTGAATAAGTTCGACTGTGATACCAAGATCGGCATCAACTTGTACTTCTTTATTGATTTCTTCTTTTGCTGGTTCTGCAAGTTCATCAGCTTCGGAGAGCAGGTCAATATTGTGTTCGCAAACTATCTCAAAGATTGCCATTGCTTTACTACGTTCAGAATCAGAAAATTTCTGGTTGTTCTTTACTTTGAAAGCTGTATTAAATGCGGTTGACTGTTGGTTGATTGATAGTCGATCCGTATCCTTTCCCCATGATTCAATTTTTTTCCACAAAGCAAACGGAATTGACCGGATTATTTCTTCTTCGTGGTTAGCATTAGCTACTGAATCTTCAGTTTCCTCAATTACATTTCGTTTGGGAGGGTTCTTTATGTCGATTAAATCTGCTTGAATTTCGGAAATATCGACATTCCATGAATTGCCCTTTACCTTATCCCAACATTCTTCTTTTTTAGCCCATTCGATATAGTGCGATACAGGGGACTTTTCAAGAATGAATTGGTTTACCTGTTTCATTAACTCGTAAATGAAATCCGAGAGTTCAGGTGACACCTGTTGGTTTTTCCAAATCTTGTATATATCCAGACGATTATTTGTAATCTGAGATAAAAGGGAGATTGTATAGGGTACAACTACCTGTCTCATTTCTCCAATACTGTCCGGTTTTACACCATAGCGTTTCTCTGCCGTTTTAAACAAAATACACTTTGCGATAGAATCTTCAAAAAAGACATTGTTTATTTTTCTTGGATCATCAGGTAAATTGTTGTTGATAAACTGAGCGTAATTCTTTTCGTTACCTCGAACAACTATATGTGGACCGATAGCCAATTTACGCCCTTCGGAAACTTCCTGAAATGCGTTTATGTATTTTGCAAGTTCTACTTTTGTTATAACTTGATTTTTAGGATATTTCAGATCAAATTTATTTTGAGCTGATTTTGTAAATCCTTCTTTCAACCGCAAATTCTTATACTGACCTCTTGCACGTTCGAAGAACCAGCAAGTTTGCATGTTGTTTGTATGGGTAATAGGGGATAAAATGAAACGAGAAATTTTTTCATAAGCAACCAAATAAGGATTATTGGCACTAAAATCAGCTTCATTGACTTTGTTTTGTGTGTTGGCAAATCGGGAAATATCTGAAACAATCCGGTCAAATTCATCCGGCTTTTTAATGACGGATAATTTCATTTGAACAAAGATATTGGATATATCCGCCTTGTCTTTTTTCGCAGTGTGGTAGATTGAAGCGGTAGTCTGTCCACCGTTTACAATCTGCAAATTTCTTATGTATTTGATATGTTTGCCTGAAGTGTCCAATTCTATATGGTCAGCCGTTGCGGTTATCCCATTGTTATACGCTAAAAACATATGTGGAGTACTTGTAATTGTGGTGCGAATACCCTTATTGATTTTGCTTCCAAATTGAAGAAAGGAACGAACATTTTGCTGTAAAAGTCTGGCACCATAACGTTCATACAAAGTTGACAATACAATTCCCGGAACTACCGCCACGAAAGCTTCATATTCATCATTTGAAATAGGAGCTTTCAAACAAGGAACAACAAAATTTTCGTTTACAAAATCGAGTTCAATTGCAGATTGTGAGCTTGCCGAAATTTCGTATAAGCGGTTTATATCTCTAATGCTATGTAATATGTATTTGGCATCAATCATAGCAAATTATTTGTCAAAGATTGTATCTAAATGCCATTGAAGGAACTTTGGATTAGGAAAGTATTTTTGTGGTAAATGTAATTTCACACTTTCAAGAGGTAAAAAATGTTTTATAAAATAATCTTTCCCTCTATTTTTATTTAACTTTGCCGACAATTTTATCTCATAACGTTCATTAATTCCAATCAAACCTTTGTCAAATGCCTTGTCATATAAAGCTGAGAGACAAATTCCATTTTCAGGGTTTAGTCTTTCTTGTTCGTTTTTCGACCAAGGTATAATGTGACTTGCAAAAAGCAAGTCTGGAATATCAATACCGGTAATTGCACATTTTTTATTGTAATTGGCTAATACAATTTGACGAAAAACATCTTGATTTACGCGTGTTTTTACTTCACGGATTTTGGTTTCTCCTTTTAAATCAGAAATGTCTGAAAGTATGTCTTTGTATTTTATCTCTAACGAACCAGTTTCCTTTTCCGCAAGGATTCGCTCACTTTCGAACAATAATGAATCTCTATTTTGAGCAAATTCATCCCAAATCGGTTGACATTGTCTTATTCCACCCACCATTCCTTTAACACCTCTATTTTGGTGATATGGGTCACATGACGCAAAATTGGTCAAGCGAATAGCAATAGAATTAACCGACCGTCCTAACATTATTGCAAGTTCTTGAACTTCAGGTGTTCTTGTATGCAACTTGCCAAATGGAAGCTTTAAATACAAATTAAATGCAAGAATTAATTCTTCACGGGACCAGAGATTTGCTTTCATTTATTTTGCTTTTTTCATATTAACATAGATATTCAATAACCAATCAGGACAATACCTTTCAATGGAAGTTGCAATCTGCCACTGATATATAATGTTTCCAGAAATTGAAAGATTGATTTGAAGTCGTCCGAATCGTGATAGTGATTTCTTACTGCGATTACCAGATATTCAACATTGGGCATCATGCAAGCCTGAAAAATGTCCTTGAGAAATTGATTGTTTCTGTAACCACGCCCAGCCTCTACTTCAATTACAATCTTTCCATCTTCACTTACGGCGTCAGCATCAAAGAATTTATCAATTCTATTGTTGATACTAAACAAGACAGGAACTTTGATTTTATCAACACTTGTCTTGCTTCTTTCTACTTTGAAATTCAAGGCTTCCAAATCGGCAGAAAGAACTTTCAACACTCCGTCACTTGGCAAATTATTGTCTGGAGACTTGATTTGTTCATAATTTCTTTCAAAACATGAAATTACCGCCTTAATGTCTTCTGTAATGCCAAAAGAGCGGGGAAATAGTTGATATACTAATTGATATTCCATTGAATGAATGATTTTTTACCTCACAAAGCAGTATGACGAAGCCAATTCGTGAGTAGCATCGCAATCAGGTTCATTTCCGGTGTTGTTATCATTGGGACGAATCAAACTTTCCAATGGGTGGAAATCGCACCCCTCAGGGTTATTCTCATGACTAACGAGAGCCAATTCTAATGTTTGAGGATTTATACTCAAACCAAAGTTGCTTTCGGAATTTCCATCTTCAATGTATTCCTGAACAATTTCAAAGATTCTTTCATCGAAAGCATCTCTTTCCTGAACTGTACTGTATTCTTTCATGGTTATCTATTTGAAATTATTGGTTTATTATATGCCATTTTTTACAATTTGGAAGTACTGTTTCGCAAATACCCAATTTGTAGGTTGATAAGTGATTCAGTGCCTTGAAAAGCACTGAGACATCTTCATCGGGACACGCATTTTCAAGTATTGCCCCCAATAGTGCTATACTTGCCGGATTGTATTTCAATACCAATTTCTTTGTTGCAAGTACCTGTTTGCTGTCCAACTCCCTGAATATCTCAATTAATCGCTGACAAGCCTGTTCAGGCGAAGTGTCGGGAATAGTTTTGAAGAAGCGTAAACAGTCAAGTAATTGCAAAATAGGGATATTCTCCTTTGTAATCGTATTGGGCTGATTGACAAAAGATATTTGGTAAGTTCCTCTAATAATCGGTTTCTTCTCTTTACGGACTGCTATTTGTAAGTCTGCCGGAACTTGTGAAGTAAGACCGTATTTGTTGAAAATAGTGGTACCAGTAATATAACCAACAGGCTTGCCATTCTTTTCAATCAAATCTTTCACCACTTGATCAATATCGGGTTGCAACTCTCCAAATTCAGAAATTTGAGGTTTGTAAAAACGTCCCTTAGATAATCGGCGTATTTGCCCGGCAGCAACCATATTGTTCAAAATACGGTTTACAGTGGCTTGTTTGCTTACATCAACAGGAAAATCCAATGTTGTAAACACATATCCAGTAGCAAAACGATTGATTGTATTTCTAATTGTTTCAGTCATTTGTATTTGATATTATCGACAGCAAATATAAAAATAATTTTCTTGTTTCTACCAGAAAAAACAAGAAAATTATAAACAAAAGCAAGAAAAAGAAATAAACAGGTTTTAAGACTTGCAGTATTTGCCGTGAGAAGGGCGTTTCAGCAGTCCTGCGTCCACAAATCGACTGATTTGCTTCTCGGCTGTTTTGTCGGGGATATTCAGATTTTTAGCGACTGCAAGATAAGTCTGGCGGTCAAATTCAGCAGGCAAAGCATCCAATAACTGCCGTTTATGATTTAATGGCTGTTGTGTTGCGGTGTCTTTGGGCAGTTGCTCAAAAATGTATGCTGCGTGTAAAACAAGCACTTTTACTATTTCCATCACCGTATTGAAATCGCTGTCATTACAAACAAGCACAGACGAAACTTCCCCCGTGTCAATGATTCTCAAAGCGGTCATTATCATAGCTAAACGAAAAGCAATTAAACCTAACCGGCGAATGCTTCCCACATAATCATCTCCGCACAATTCGAGGTATTGAAGTTGAGTTTGTTCAAAGTAAGCATTGAACGCTTTTTGTTGACTGCTTGAAAAAGCAAATCTAAACCGGACTGGTTGCTGACGAAGAAAAAGATTGAAATCCAAAAACTCTTTTCCGTAAACATCAAATTTATGTTCAAGCGGTTGCTCGTCATCACCAGCAAACACATCTTTCCATATTGGGCGAAGATTCATAAAGTAGAACATGAAACGGCTGAAAAGTCCGTTTTCGGCGTTCGGTATCAATGAAGATACCTGTTTGGGCGTGCCAGATAAAAGGGCGGAAAGTTGAGGGCTTGCTAACTCAACAAATTCCCTGTCTTTGCGGCGGTTATACGAAATTGTTTCGTGGTGAAACGCTTTGCGGAAACCATCGGAATAATTTCCATGTTCGGACTTGAAAGTTTGTGCAAGCGTATCTCCTTCGGTTTCAAAAATCAATCCCTTTTCGTTATTCTCCTTGAGCAATTGAAACAGACCTGTTGCACTGTTGTTAGCCGGAATAATCAGCGTTCTGAGAGGTGGTTCTTCGGGTTTTTCTTCATGTGCCTTATCGCTGCTGGCGTTGTACTGTGTGAGTTTCAACTTGTATTCTTCCTGTTCGGCTTTGCATTGCTGGCGCATCATTTGGTGAATAGGTTCTACCAAACGACGACAAAGAGAAAGTCTTCCTTTACCTGCCGAAGCCTTAGCTGTAACAAAAAGAAATAGGTTTGGAAATACTTCATGCTGACCATACACACCGTACACATTTGGCATACATGCACTGAAAACAGTGAGGGAGCCCAGCAAAAGCAAGTCTGCATCTTCGGGTGAATCGGCATTTGAAGTGATTGCATGGAGTAAGCCGGGCAATGTTTCAAATATGTCTTTCGGGAAAGCGGGCAACTGCTTTTCCTGATTCTGTTCCAGTAATGTCGGCTGCTCTCGGCAAAGGTTCAAACGAGTTTGACCTCTGCTCTCGCTGGCACGACATTTCCCCATTTCCTCCATTTCCCCATTTTGGGGAATTGGAGATTTAGCCTCCCCAACCTCTCCAAAGGAGGGGCTTTTGGGAGGTTGAGGAATAGAAACGCTTACTCCTGCTGCTTTTGCAAGGTGGTAAAGGGTTTTGATTGTAACACCGTGGCCGTGCGAAGCAAGGCAAGCAGAGTATTGTTTGTCAGTTTCGCTTTGCGAATAAGACGGATAAAAACGGCTTAGGCGGTGGTAGTAATTACGACCGCTTTCGCCCAAAGCGTCAGCGAGGGCAAAACCAAGGTCGCGCCAATCGGCATAATTGGGGGCAATATCGAGAGCTGAAGATTCAATTCTTCTCGTAATTTCTTCAATATCGTTACTTGTACCTAAAGACTGTAAGGACTCTTGGGACTTGGGATTTTGTATTGATTTATCTGGAACCCAATCTGCCGGGTTAAATGTCTTCTTGCTCATAATTATTTAGTTGAAGGTTTGTAAATTGGATTAATGTATGCCTGTGGGTCGTGTGGAAGAAAGCAGGCGCGGGATATATCCCGTCCTGATTTATCGACTTCAACACCATAGGTTTGTAGAATGTAGTTTGCAACCGCAGCAAAATAGTTGCTGTGGGAAAAGCCCCCTAAATCCCCCACAGGTGGACTTATTGAGATTATCCACTTAATGCCATCTCCTGAGGGACTTACAAAGAGTAATTGGGTTTCGAAGTATTCATCTTGCAAAAGTTGCTTGCGAAGCAGATCAACGCTTTGCAAATGGTCAAAGTCAATGCACAATAAGCCGGAATGACTAATCAATGCTTTGTCGTTTCGGGTTTGAAACATTCCTGAAAAAGTACAGTAGTCGAATGTTGAGGCTTTGAATTGCCGTGCTTGTTTTAGGTCTTCTATACTTCTGAGTTTTTCCGTTCGTTGTTTTGCATAATCGCCGACAATGTAATTGTAGGCATCGAGCAAAGAGATTGACTTGTGAGGAATAGTATTCCGAACGGGAGCTTTAAAGAATGAGAAATGCCTCACCCCAATATCTAAACTATGATTATTTTGATTATCAGGATTATGTGAGATATTTGATTTTTTACCGTTAGCGTAAAAATCGAATTTTTCGCCGATTCTCAGATTCATTTTCTTGTTCAGCGTTTGCAGTATTTCATCACCGGACTGTTTATAATGCAGTTCGGCAAAGCCGAACGGATCACCGGCAGGGATAGCGTTTTCGCTATCCTCGTGCCGTGCAAACTCTCTATCTAAAGCATTACCCAAAACATTCTCCTTGAAAATAAAAATATTCAATGTCGGTTTATCGGCATTGAATGGATTTTTGGTTGGCAAACAAGTCCTCCCCGAAAGGGAGAGGACTGTTTGATTTGGATAATACAAACTCAACACATGGGCATATATTCCAATACCGTAGTGAGTTTTAGACAATATCGCCGCCTTACTTACGCTTCCCATAATCACGAATTTTAATCATGCTGTAATTATCGGCAAGCAAGCGTTGTAAGTCTTGGCGGCGGTAGTACAATTTATTGCCAATACGTGAAAATGGCAACATGCCATTGGAACGCAGGGTTTGTAATGTACGGGGGCTAATATGCAGAATCTGCATTACATCTTGATTATCAATCCAATCTTCAAGAAAGGACTTTTCAAGCATTTCATCAATTTCCTCATTTGAAAGCTGGTCCATCTGGACTTGCTTAATGTTGAAATGTCTGCGAAAATTTACAGCCAACGGCTCGTTGCTGCTCTGAAAATAATCTTTCAGGATTTCAGATAAAATACGGGGTTCTTTCATCGTCTTATCCTCCTTCCTTTGCCACTGATATAATCAGCTGCTTTTTGTTCAACTTCTGCAACTGAAGCAGAGCGAGTACGGGTTAACCACAAATCAAGTTCCGGACGGCGGAAATAGAGTTTCTTTCCCTGCGGACAATAACATGGGATTGTATTGCTGCTTGTCAGCTTATACAAATGGCTGCTGCTTAAGTCGAGGTATAAGCAGGCTTCGGCAAAGGTAAAAATCTCCTTTTGGAGAAGATTCTGTTCGACCAAGCGTTTTTCGATTGAGTCGAGTTTCAGTAAAATCTGTTCTTGCATAATTTCATTTGCTCGCCAAGTTGTTAGGCTTTCCGCTTGCGGCGAATTCCAAAAGAAAAGCCGCAACCCTCTTGTGAAGATTGCGACTGCAAATGAATAGTCAAAAAGAGCTTACAACTGGTTGTACAACCCGGTTGTAAATTAGTAGTCTTTATTCTTTTCTATTGATATTGAGATATTTAATGATTTCATAATTTCATTGACTTGTGATATTTCAGCATCATGGTACGAACTCAACAAAATACCCTTCTGGGCTTCATTATAAAGCTTCTTTTCGCTCTGATTCGTAAGAAACGAAACAAGCCTGCAAATTGCTGAAAGATCATTTGCAGACTTCCCTTTGCCCATTTGTTTGAGCATTTCCATTATTACGACTGCTCGAACCTTACTTGAAACTCCCTTCTCGCTTTCGGTTGGAATTTCAATATTTTCTTGAACGGCGAGGGCTTTAGTTCGCTCAATAAGTTTTATTTCATCTTCAATCTGTTTGAGTATGTCCCCTTGATTCTGAGCTTGCTTATATCGAGTCTGATACTCCTGATAAAACAATTCCCGCTTGGATAAATCTTCAATTTTGTCAGCTTCAAATTTCAGAAATGCAAAATCAGGAGGTAAAGCCTTGCCATCAGCATACGCTTTGCCACTATTTAAAATCGGCTCAAAAGGTTCTAAATATGCCGGATCAATCTTCGCCTTAATTCGATTAAGACAGATTGATAAATTTATACTTGTCCCCGGCCTTAAAGACAGAATAAGATAAACTCCTGAAAAAATTATGCTGGTTTCATAACTTGTATGTTCAGCCCTTGCTTTATCCCAATAGTTTTGAAAGTACATTTCCGGGTGCTTATCTTGCCTGATTATATGACACATTTCATACATTTTGTTGAACATGTGAATAATATCCCGTTTTAGTTTAATACGATTAGGAGCTCCGTCTTGCATTGCCAACAGAACTCCATAAATTTGAGTATTCAATTCGTCATTCTCAATAAAATCATCGAGATCGTACTTTAAATTATAACTATCCATATTGTAACTTGATTAGATTTTTATTTCAGGAAAACTGTCGATTGCTTCGCGAGCTCCCTTGTCGGTTATGTTTGCGTAATGTTTAATGGTTGTTTGAACGGATTTATGCCCAAGTAATTTGCTGACCTTGTAAATATCAACGCCGCTTTCGAGCAAGATAACACCAAACGAGTGCCGGGCAATGTGGAAATGGAGCGTTTTTTTGAGTTCTAATTTGGTGGCTATATTCTTCAACGCTTTATCACACGCCTGTTGCGTGGGAACGCTGAAAACCTTGTAATCATCGGCTTTGCGTTCGCCAAGCAAAGCGATTGCCTGGGGATTCATCGGCAAATAGGTTACGCCTGTTTGTTTGCCGTTTTTGGTCTGTGTTTTTTGCTGTGAGAATTTCAGCCGGAAATCTTCGGTGATATTTCCCCAAGTGAGGTTTTTAATGTCGGAATAGCGCATCCCGCAAAAGCAGGAAAACAGGAATACGGTTTTTACTTTCGGGTTAAGGTTGCTTTGTGCTATCCGGGCAATTTCATCGGTTGTAAGGAAACTTACAATCGTTTCTTGCTTCTCTGGAGCTTCAATATCCAACAGGGTGTCGGACGCAACAATGCTTTCGGTAATGGCTCTTTTGATAAACGAACGGAATTTGGAGAAATAGGCGTTAGCCGTATTTCCGTGAAGATTGCTTGTCAAATAATCGGCAAAGCCCTGGACAAACTCCCGCTTTACTTCCTGCATTTGGAGCGATTTGTTGGGCATATATTCTTTGAGGTGATCAACAACCTGCATACTGACTTTAGTTATTGCCTGAGCTTCGCAATAGGCAAGAACTGACTGTTTACGCTTGTGTGCAGGTGTGATTCCGTTCGGGCTGGCGATAAGCTGGTTTTCACGCTGATTGCGTATCTGTTGGGCAAGTTTCAGGGATTCCTTATTGGCTTCCCGTTCTTCCTTGGTGGGGCGGTCGGATAGTACGGTGTAGATTTTCAGGTATTCATAATGGCGTTTTCCATTCTGAAACCAATCCAGATAATAGCTTCCGTTTCCATCGGCGAGTTTCTTAATTCTCAGTTTGACTGTAGTTTTCATATCCGTTTTCTTTGAAACAAAGATACAAAAAAGAAACGGTTTGAGAAACGGTTTTGTGCAAAAAAGAACAAATATGAGCAAAAAAGAAGAGTATTTCGGGAGGTAGTAAAATTTGCAATTATCTAATATATAGATTATTATTAGTTTTTGTTTGCTCTTGTTTTCTGTAAAAATGTGGTATGTGATTCTGAAAGCAAATCACAACACATCATCTTTGATGTGATAATTTTTGCAGTTGTTTATCAGATCAAAGATACAATTTTTTGAAAGCAAATCACAACTTCTCGTACTCCGATTTCAGCAGTGTATATGTTGTTTATCAGATCAAAGATACAATTTTTTGAAAGCAAATCACAACATTGCCGAATCGATATAATCCTTATCAATTGTTGTTTATCAGATCAAAGATACAATTTTTTGAAAGCAAATCACAACAATAATTTTTGAATATGGATTAGTAATTGGTTGTTTATCAGATCAAAGATACAATTTTTTGAAAGCAAATCACAACTTGTTATCTAAAATATTTTCCCGACCTTTAGTTGTTTATCAGATCAAAGATACAATTTTTTGAAAGCAAATCACAACTGGTTGATGGCAATATGGCTTCCGGTTCTGTTGTTTATCAGATCAAAGATACAATTTTTTGAAAGCAAATCACAACTAGTTACTTTTTCTTATTTCTCTGGTAAATGTTGTTTATCAGATCAAAGATACAATTTTTTGAAAGCAAATCACAACGCATTGTAAACGGCTATTCCAAGAATATAAGTTGTTTATCAGATCAAAGATACAATTTTTTGAAAGCAAATCACAACTGTATAACTATGTCAAAGGCGACCCGTTTAGTTGTTTATCAGATCAAAGATACAATTTTTTGAAAGCAAATCACAACGTATCAGGTGATGCAACAGGAAGTGGAACAGTTGTTTATCAGATCAAAGATACAATTTTTTGAAAGCAAATCACAACGAAACAGAGAAACAGCAACTCAGGGAAACGGTTGTTTATCAGATCAAAGATACAATTTTTTGAAAGCAAATCACAACTTTTGTTCATATAAGTGTAAAGAAAACATTGTTGTTTATCAGATCAAAGATACAATTTTTTGAAAGCAAATCACAACTTTGCGTTATCTTTTAACGTGTTCGGCTTTGTTGTTTATCAGATCAAAGATACAATTTTTTGAAAGCAAATCACAACTGAGCTGGTTTACTACTTCTCTGTTAAATGTTGTTTATCAGATCAAAGATACAATTTTTTGAAAGCAAATCACAACTATCGGTGCCGGTGCAAGGATAATCGATTTGTTGTTTATCAGATCAAAGATACAATTTTTTGAAAGCAAATCACAACGCCGATTCTAATGAAGGTGGATCTGCTTCAGTTGTTTATCAGATCAAAGATACAATTTTTTGAAAGCAAATCACAACCTATAGTACACGATGGAACAAGTTGAAGAAGTTGTTTATCAGATCAAAGATACAATTTTTTGAAAGCAAATCACAACTAATCATTAGTAACTAAATATTCCAACCATGTTGTTTATCAGATCAAAGATACAATTTTTTGAAAGCAAATCACAACGTACCGTTCAAACCTTCACCAAAAACTTCAGTTGTTTATCAGATCAAAGATACAATTTTTTGAAAGCAAATCACAACTTGGCAATCTCTTCTGTCAGGAATGATGTTGTTGTTTATCAGATCAAAGATACAATTTTTTGAAAGCAAATCACAACTGTTGGGATGTCTTCGAGGGCGAAACACCCGTTGTTTATCAGATCAAAGATACATCCCGATTTTTATCGGGATTGAAAGCATAACACAAAAAAAAGCGAGGTGTAAGCCCCGCTTTAAATGTTTTCACAACGGAATAATCCTTATTGTGATTTGCTTCAAAAATTGTACTGCAAATATATTACATTTATTTCAAAATAAAAGTTTTTTTAGTTAATTATTCTTTTTTATCTTTGAGAAATTAATTAAAAACCATGAAACATGAAAAAAATATTAGGTTTGGATTTGGGCACAACTTCTATTGGCTGGGCATTGGTGAATGAAGCTGAAAAAGAAAATGAGAAATCATCCATTATTAAACTTGGTGTAAGAGTTAATCCACTGACTGTCGATGAACAACAAGATTTTGAAAAAGGGAAAAGTATTACAACTAATGCAGATCGAACCCTAAAACGTTCTATGCGGCGAAATTTGCAACGATATAAACTTCGTAGAGAAAATCTGATTAAAATTTTAAGAGATAATAAATTTATTTCCGATGAAGCAATTCTTTCAGAAAACGGAAACTTTACTACATTTGAAACATACCGGTTAAGGGCAAAAGCAGTAAAAGAAGAAATTACACTTGAACAGTTTGCTCGTGTACTATTGATGATAAATAAGAAACGCGGTTATAAAAGCAGTCGTAAAGCAAAAGGCACAGAAAAAGGAGCTTTAATTGACGGAATGGAAGTGGCAAAAACGCTTTACAACGAAAACCTTACTCCCGGACAATACTGTTTACGACTTATAAATGCACGAAAAAAGACACTACCCGACTTCTATCGCTCCGATTTACAAATGGAGTTTGAAAAAGTTTTTGACAAGCAACTTGAGTATTACCCCGATTTTCTTTCAAATGAACTAAAAGAAGAACTTCGCGAAAAAAAACGAGATGCTGTTTGGGCTATTTGTGCTAAAACATTCAAAGAAAAGGGATTTGAATTAGTTGGCACTAAAAGACAGGGTAATACAGCAGAACAAAAAACCGAGAATTATGTTTGGCGAGCAAAAGGTTTGTCGGAAAAACTGGAACTGGAACAATTAGTGATTGTATTGCAACAAATCAATATCCAGCTCAATAGTTCAAGCGGTTATCTGGGAGCTATCAGCGACAGAAGCAAAGAACTCTTTTTCAACAAACAAACTGTTGGAGAATACCAGATGGAGGTTTTGGATAAAAATCCTAATGCAAGTTTACGTAATATGGTCTTTTATCGTCAGGATTACCTGGATGAATTCAATGCAATTTGGGAAAAGCAAACTCTTTTTCATAAAGAATTGACTGAAGAACTGAAACAAGAAATCCGGGATGTGGTTATCTTTTATCAGCGTAGACTTAAAAGCCAAAAATCGCTTATTAGCTTTTGTGAATTTGAAAGCCGAAAGATTGAAGTTGAGATTGACGGTAAAAAGAAATCAAAATCAGTAGGCAGTCGGGTAATTCCCAGATCGTCACCTTTGTTCCAGGAATTTAAGATTTGGCAACGACTGAATGACATCGAAGTATTTGGAAAAGCTAATAAAACAAAAAAACAAAAAGGCGTGTCATTGTTCAGTGAAATAGAAGATCCGCTAGAATATGGTGGAAGACGTGAACTCTATCAGGAAGAAAAAGAACTATTAGCAGCTGAACTCTCGATAAAAAAAGAACTCAAGAAAGCAGAAATATTGAAGTTGCTCTTCAATAACCCGAAAGAACTGGATTTGAATTTTCCTTCCATTCAGGGTAATTTAACACAAGCTACTCTATTTGATGCTTACAGACGTATTATAGAATTGAGTGGACACGAAATTGATTTTGATAAGCTTACCACCTCAGAAATTTTAATATCAATTGAAGAAATTTTCAGGGGATTCAATTACAACTCAGGTATTTTGCATTTTAACTCTGAAAATGATTTAGATAAAGAGCCAATGTATCAATTGTGGCATTTACTTTATTCATTCGAAGGTGATAATTCAAAAACGGGTGATGAAAACCTGATTAATAAAATAACTGAGCGTTATGGCTTTGAGAAGGAATACTCAACTATTCTTTCAAGCATTTCTTTTCAGGATGATTATGGCAGCCTTTCAGCAAAAGCTATCCGAAAGATATTACCGTATCTTAAAGCCGGAAACAAATATGATATGGCTTGTGAGTATGCAGGTTACAGACACTCGGCCAGTTCACTTACAAGCGAAGAGTTGGAAAATAAGGTTTATAAAGACCGACTTGATATTTTGCCAAAAAATTCATTGCGAAATCCTGTCGTTGAAAAAATTCTCAATCAAATGATAAATGTTGTCAATGCAATCATTGACGCCTATGGAAAACCCGACGAAATTCGTATTGAATTGGCCAGGGAACTGAAAAAGAGCGCAAAGGAACGCGAAGAGCTGACGAAATCAATTGCTGAAACAACCAAACTGCATCAACAATATAAGGACATTCTCTCAAAATCACCTTTTAATCTCTCATACATAAGCCGTAATGATATTATTCGTTACAAACTCTATGAAGAATTGAAAGATAACGGATATAAAACACTGTATTCAAATACCTACATTTCACCTTCGGCAGTATTTAGCGGCGATTTTGACATTGAACATATTATCCCTCAATCACGTCTGTTTGATGATAGTTTTTCAAACAAAACGCTGGAATTGCGTAGTATCAACATTGAAAAAGGAAACATGACCGCAGTTGATTTTATCAAATCAAAATACGGTGAAACCGGAAGTGAAACCAGCTTGGATATTTTTCTTAACCGCATGGAAGATTTACACAAAAAAGGTGTTATTTCACGCGCTAAGTACAATAAACTGAAAATGCAGGAAAAGGATATTCCTGATGGCTTTATTGAACGCGATATCAGAGACACACAATATATTGCCAAATACGCCAAAACAATGTTGGGCGATCTTGTTAAATTTGTTGTTTCTACTTCAGGCAGTGTTACAGATCGTTTGCGTGAGGACTGGCAATTAATAGATGTCATGAAAGAACTGAACTGGGAAAAATACAGAAACCTGGGACTGACAGAAGAATTTACAAATGAAGAAGGGCACAGAATACGCAAAATCAAGGATTGGACTAAACGAAACGATCACCGCCACCATGCAATGGATGCTCTTACAGTGGCATTTACAAAGCGCAGTATTATTCAGTACCTCAACAATTTGAATGCCCGGAATGATAAAAGTTCAAGCATTTATGGCATAGAACAAAAAGAACTTTATCGAAACGGTAAAGGCAAACTGCTTTTCAGACCTCCATTTGATTTAGATGAATTCAGAGGAGATGCCAAAAAGCATTTGGAAAATACGTTGATTTCGATTAAGGCAAAAAATAAAGTGGTAACTCAAAATATAAACATCACAAAAAAGCAGGGTGGAGTAACTAAAAAGATACAACTAACACCCCGTGGACAGCTTCATAACGAAACTATATATGGCAGTCTGAAACAATATGTAACAAAAGAAGAAGCCGTAAATGCCAAATTTGATGCAGCCAGGATTAGTGCAGTTTCGAAACCTGCGTACAAGGAAGCATTGTTAAAACGTTTACAAGAATTTGACAACGATCCGAAAAAAGCTTTTAGCGGAGCAAACGCTCTTTCAAAAAGGCCAATCTGGCTGAATGAACTTCATACGGCACAAGTTCCTGAAAAAGTTAAAACCGTAAGTCTTGAAACTGTTTATACTATTCGTAAAGATATTTCAGCTGACTTAAAGATTGAGAAAGTAATTGATGCAAATATTCGAAGAATACTTGAAGAACGATTAAAGAAACACAACGGTAATGCCAAACAAGCATTCTCCAATTTAGACGAAAATCCTATTTGGCTCAACGAAGAAAAAGGAATTTGTATTAAAAGAGTTACTATATCAGGTGTTAGTAATGCAGAATCGTTACGAGATAAACGGGATAAAAATGGAAAAATAATTTTAGACGATAAGGGTCAAAAACAACCAGTAGATTTTGTGAATACAGGTAATAATCACCATGTTGCTATTTATAATGTTCCGGTATTAGATAATAATGGTCAAGTTGTATTCGACGAAAACAACCAGCCAAAATATGAATTGCAAGAAAATGTGGTTTCTTTTTTCGAAGCTACAACCCGGGTTAATCAAGGGTTGCCTGTTATCGACAAAGAGTTCAAAAAGTCGGAAGGCTGGCAGTTTCTGTTCAGTATGAAACAAAATGAATATTTTGTATTCCCCAAAACTGAAAAACAAGAAAAAGTAAATGAAGAAACAGGTGAAATTACAGAAGAAGAAGTGATTACTTTTAATCCCAAAGAAATCGATCTTCTTAATCCTGATAATTATCATTTGATTAGTCCGAATTTGTTTCGGGTGCAGAAAATATCTTCAAAAAATTATGTTTTTAATCATCACTTAGAAACAATGGCAGTAACAAACGATACATTAAAGAATAAAAAACAATTATTAAATGTTACACACAGATTCATTCAAAGCACTTCACCATTAATTAGCATTATTAAAGTAAGAGTTAATCATTTAGGCCAAATCGTTTCAGTTGGTGAGTATTAAATCAAACTCAACATCGATCGTCTCGGTAATATCTCATTATAAACTAACAAATCATTCAAGTAAAACTAACTCAAACTTCAAAAGAAATTAGCTAAACAGTGAGGATAAACAGACAGCAGCATATATACCTCAACAATTACGACTAATATATGGCAGCATTGGTATCATATATATGTTAGCAAACCTAAGGTATATATGCCAATAATAAAATATCAGGAAGATTCATTTAAATACAGCTGGTGTAAGAACTAAATAATCAGGAAGAAAAAGATAAAACAATGAGTATCAAATACAAAATGATTCATCGGGGCGACTACCTGAACCCCGAAGAGAAGAAAAAATCGGGTTATTATCCACAGGTAATCCGATCGAAAACGGTGAGCCTGGAAGAAATGGCTACCACCATTGCCAAAGGAAAACGTTTACAGGCATTTGAAATAAAAAGTACGCTTGAGTTGCTTCTCGCATGTATTGAAGATGAACTTTTGGATGGAAATAGTGTTTGCCTGGATGGATTTGGCACTTTCTCGCTTACAGCACAAAGCGTTCGTCGGGTGGAGAACCCGAAGGAAATACGGGCTGAATCTGTGGAAGTAAAGCGGGTGACTTTCACGCCTTCGCTCCCACTCCGAAAACGGTTGAAAAATGCGAAGTTTATAAGGGCTGCAGAGTAAATTATTTTAAAATCAACAAGCCATTTCCAACGTTTAAAACTTTGGGAATGGTAATCTTCCAAAAAAAAGAAACGAATATGTCAAAAGCAAAACTAAAAAAAGAACTGAACAATCTGACCAAAGAACAATTGATGGAACAAATACTGGATTTGTATGATAAAAACAAAGCAGTTAAGGAGTTTTACGATTTCTATCTGAACCCGGTGAACGAAAAAGAACTGGTGGAAAAATACAAAAAATTGATTCGGAAAGAGTTTAATGTAGAGAGACCGGAACGTGGCAGTGAGAAATTCTCTGTTGCTAAAAAGGCAATCGCGGATTTTAAAAGCTTGCAACCATCACCCGAAGCATTAGCCGATGTTATGTTGTATTTGCCCGAAAGTGCCTGCGAGCTAACATATTGTTATGGCGATTATTCCGAACAATTTTACGATTCGACATATAATAATTACAAAGCTGCATTGGAGTTTATGGCAAAAAACAAATTACTCAATGAGTTCAAGCTCCGTGCCGAACAATGTGTAGAATGGGCATCGCCGTGTGGGTACGGCTTTGCAGATGATATTGCCGGCGTTTTTTACGATTATTACGGAGAATAGCCTTTTCAACAAGCTTTTCAAACGTTTATATATTGGAAAAGATGTGTAATAAAACAACCAATTCCTATGGAAAAATTACAACCCAATTGCAGCTACCACATTTTCAATCATGCCAACGGGTTTGAGAATATATTTATCGAGGATGAGAATTATCGTTTTTTTCTTGATAAATATAATCAGTACATTTTGCCCATTGCAGAAACATACGCTTATTGCTTGTTACCGAATCATTTTCATTTGGTGGTCAGGATTCGGCGGCGGGAAGTATTGGAAGAAGTTTTTCGCAACTTCAAATCTACTAACTTTTCCAAAGTTCAAAACTTTGAAAAAGTTGAAGTCACCGATAACATGATTGAATACTACATTTCGAAACAGTTTGCAAATCTGTTTAGTTGTTATACGCAGTCGTTCAACAAGGTAAATAAACGGAGAGGGTCGCTTTTTCTGAAGAATTTCCGAAGGGAACCGATTAAAAACAAAGCTTATTTTATGAATGCCGTTATTTATACACATCGAAATCCGGTACATCATGCTTTTTGCGACAGATATACCGACTGGAGTTACACTTCGTTTTGCGAAATAAAAGAACGGAATAGTCAGATAATTGAGGTAGATAAATTACTCCGTATGTTTGGTGGCCGGGACTCATTTATTGATTTGCACGAACAATCTGCCAATAAATTCAGAGAATCCTTAATTGCAGATTTGTAGAAAATCGTTTTCAACTTTTCCAATGTATCGTACCAACTTTTCCAACGTTTTTGGAACTTTGGAAAAGTTGAAAAACAAGAAAACAACTAACGCCATGATTAAACGCACGCTTTATTTCGGAAATCCGGCTTATCTAAGCCTTCGGAATGCGCAATTAGTGATTCATTTGCCCGATGCCAATGGCATGGACGACCGAACGGGAAACAACACCTTTCCGATAGAAGATATTGGCGTGGTAGTGCTCGATCACAAACAAATTACCATCACACACGGACTCTTAGAAGCTTTACTGGCCAACAATTCGGCAGTTATTACCTGCGATAGCAGCCGAATGCCTGTAGGATTGCTCCTTCCGCTGAGTGGAAACACCGTGCAAAGTGAACGCTTTCAGGCTCAGATTGATGCCTCGCTCCCACTCCAGAAACAACTCTGGCAACAAACCATTCAGGCAAAAATCAGTAATCAGGCATGGGTACTCAAAAACATGCGTGGCGAAGTAGTAAAAAACATGCTTGCCTGGGCCGACGATGTAAAAAGTGGCGACAGCGACAATCTGGAAGCCCGGGCAGCCGCATATTATTGGGCGAATATGTTTCCTTTTATTCCTGATTTTCGTCGTGGACGCGAAGGCGTTCCGCCCAATAATTTATTGAATTACGGCTATGCTATACTTCGGGCTATTGTGGCACGGTCGTTGGTTGGAAGCGGTTTGCTCCCTACTTTGGGCATTCATCATCACAACCGATACAATGCCTATTGTTTGGCCGACG
Organism: Bacteroidia bacterium; assembly: GCA_009929445.1. Classification (GTDB taxonomy): domain Bacteria; phylum Bacteroidota; class Bacteroidia; order Bacteroidales; family Paludibacteraceae; genus UPXZ01. The sequence goes on along the minus strand of SAAL01000012.1, from coordinate 24,892 downwards.
ACATTATGGAGCCTTACCGTCCGTTTGTAGATAAATTAGTGGTAGAATTGGTTCAGGAAGAAATGGAAAGCGGTAATAATCCTGATAAAATTGAATTGAATAAAAACGTAAAATCAGCTTTATTAAACATTCCTGTATTGGATGTGAAAATCAACGGACAACGCAGTCCGCTTTTGGTAGCCTCCGGAATAACAACAGCCAGTTTGGCGAAATGTTATCTGGGCGAGATACGCAAAATTTCCTATCCGGAATTCTTGTAATAGATCTATTACCTTTTCCAAAATTTCAATACTTTGGAAAAGGTAATGTTTGATTATATATATGGAGCGTCTAAGCGAATACCGAATCATGTGGGTACTGGTACTATTCGACCTGCCAACCGAAACCAAAAAGGAAAAGAAGGCATACACCGATTTCCGCAAGAAATTGATTACAGATGGTTTTACCATGTTTCAGTTTTCGATATACCTGCGGCACTGTTCCAGTCGTGAAAATTCTGAAGTGCATATACAGCGCGTGAAAAACTCACTACCGGAATTCGGAAACATCGGAATCCTCTGTATCACGGATAAACAATTCGGGCAAATGGAACTCTATCAAGGGAAAAAAGCAAAGGAGGTTTCAACTCCCTACCAACAGCTGGAATTATTCTGAATACAGGTTACTTTATAATATACCGAACCACCGCGAATAAACTTTTCAAAAGTTTAATTTACCAGCAGATAAAACAAAAACCCTCATATCTTTCTGAACATCAGATTAATACGAGGGTTTTTCGTACGCAGAGCCGATACGGGGCAAAATAAGATGCGCCGAAAAAAAGGATAGAAACGCTCCCGGTGATTTAAATAAAGCCAGCGGGTACAGTAGATTATCCAAACCTGAATGAGCTTGAGATTATTTTATCTCTATCTGCTTTGGAGAGTTCCGGTAATATAAAGTGCGTGTATTTTAAATAAATTAATTCATTTTTTGTATCATAATTTTGCTTATATTTGTCGGGCATTGCTGAAAGGCTGTGCCTGTTTTTATGTGGATTAGAGTAACGGGTATACAGGAATGACATGCTAATCCCTCCCCGGGATAAACCCCTAAATGAAAAATTAATTAATCTTAATACAACGAACAACCTGATAGAAAAAGACAACACCGACAAACAGGTAAAGTATAAAAAGAGTGAAGCAGATCGCGGAGAAGTTTTTTACCAATGAACGTGAAGTAAATGCTATGCCCGACTCAGTTAAGCATGAAACAGAACGGATTGACTCCCGTTTCCCGGAACCTGCTTGCAGTAATGGTAATTTCTTAGCTGAGGTACTGAGAAGGTAACCAAGTTTAAACTCAAAGTGGGCGTCGACCACAAAACCGACTGCAGGAGCAGCTCTGCGATTACTTACCGGATTGTTGGAATACACTAAAAACCGAAGAAAAATGAAAATTATTCATATATTGATTGCTAGCTTTCTGTTACCATTGGTTTGTTCTGGCCAAAACCCCATTATACAAACCAAATACACTGCCGACCCCGCTCCGCTCGTTTATAACGACACGGTTTTTCTTTACACCAGCCATGATGAAGACGATGCCTTCGGCTTTAAAATGCAGGACTGGCTTTTGTACACGTCTACCGACATGGTAAACTGGACCGAACACGGCGTGATAGCATCGCTGAAGGACTTCAGGTGGGTACCTTACGACAATGGTGCCTGGGCTCCGCAATGCGTAAGGCGAAACAATAAGTTTTATCTGTATTGCCCAATGCCAAACGGCATTGGAATCGGAGTATTGGTATCCGACAGTCCGTACGGGCCTTTCAAAGACCCTATTGGCAAGCCTCTCATTAAGAATGGGGTGCAGGACATTGACCCAACGGTACTGATTGACGACGACGGTCAGGCTTATCTCTACTGGGGTAATCCCGATTTGTATTACGTAAAGCTGAATGAGGATATGGTTTCCTATTCAGGCGGGATAGTTAAGGAGCCAACCAAACCTGCCAATTATCAGGAAGGACCGTGGGTTTGGAAACGCAACGGACATTACTACCTCTCCTACGCCTCCACCTGCTGCCCCGAAGGGATTGGTTATGCCATGAGCAATTCACCAACAGGTCCCTGGGAATATAAAGGGAACATCATGGATGGCGACAAACGATCAAACGGTAACCACCCCGGAATCATCGACTATAAAGGAAACTCGTACGTATTCGGCTTTAATTACGCCATTCTGAAACAAACCATGGCAAAGCATTATGAACGCCGCTCTATTTGCCTTGAAACGCTTATTTACAATGCAGATGGCACCATTCAAAAGCTGCCATTTTGGACAAACAGCGGTGTAAAACAACTTGGTAGTTTAAATCCATACAAACGGGTAGAAGCCGAGACTATGGCATGGAGCGAAGGTGTAAAAACTGAATTCGCAACAGAATGGGAGCGCAATGTATCCTGGGATAAAGGTAAAAAGATAGCAGACAGACTGTTTGTTACATCCATCCATCATGGCGACTACATTATGGTAAAGGGTGTTGACTTTTCGAAGGGTGCATCGTCGGTAGACGTAAATGTATCCTCGCTGTTTGGCGGCAAAATTGAAATCCGAACCGACAAGAAAGACGGCCCCCTAATCGGAACAGTCAATATAAACACATCAGCCGAAGGAGATCTTTGGAAAACAATAAGCACACCGGTAAAAAACATCAAAGGAATACATGACGTCTACTTTGTTTTCAGGGGTGAAAAAGACCTGTTCAATTTCGACTGGTGGATGTTTAACGCTAAATGATAACTTATTACTAAGTATAATAATAAACAATATAACTATGTACAAAAAATTCACAATCGCTTGTAGTCTGTTTGCAACGTTGTTTGCCTTAAACGCTCAAAACCCGATAATCCAGACCTATTTCACAGCTGACCCTGCTCCGATGGTTTACGACGGAACAGTGTATTTATATACATCGCACGACGAAGATTCAACGGTGAACAACTTCTTTACCATGTACGACACGCGTTGCTATTCGTCGAAAGACATGGTGAACTGGACCGACCACGGCGCGGTGGCTTCGCTTAAAAGTTTCAAATGGATGAACAAGGACAATGGTGCCTGGGCGCCTCAGTGCATCGAACGTAACGGCAAGTTTTATCTTTATGTGCCGATACATGGCGAAGGAATTGCAGTGTTGGTTTCCGACGCTCCAACCGGACCATTCACCGATCCAATCGGAAAACGTTTGATAGACAGCGACCATATTTGGCAGGATATCGACCCAACGGTTTCGATAGACGACAATGGCCAGGCTTATTTGTACTGGGGAAACCCCAAATTGTGGTTCGTCAAATTGAACAAGGACATGGTTTCGTACGACAAAACTATTGGCGACATAGGAATTGTGTCCATCGATATGACCACCGAATCTTTTGGGTCGAAAGCCGGGCGCGATGGCAAACCCGGGCCAACTTATACGGAAGGACCATGGTTTTACAAACGAAACAGCTTGTATTACATGGTTTATGCTGCTGAAGGCATCCCGGAATACATCTCATATTCTACATCCAATTCTCCCGAAGGCCCATGGACTTACAAAGGGCACATCATGAAACGCGCCGATCATCTGGCTTTTACCAATCACTCCGGAATTATCGACTTCAAGGGAAATTCGTACGTCTTCTATCACGACCAGTCGTTGTCGAAAGGGCAGGGCTTTAAACGTTCTGTAAGTGTCGAACAATTTGCGTACAATGCCGATGGTAGCATCCCTGTTATTCCTGCAACCAAAGAAGGCGTAATCAAAAGTGTGGCGAATTTGGATCCATATAAAAGAGTTGAAGCTGAGACCATTGCCTGGAGCGAAGGCTTGAAAACTTCGGGTAACAGCCAGAATGGCGTTTATGTCACCAAAATCACCAACGGCGACTACATCAAAGTGCGCAGTGTCGATTTGGGCAAAGGCGCCAAATCGTTCGAAGGCAGCGTTGCATCAGCAACTTCAGGAGAAACAATCGAAATCCGCATCGACGGTAAAGAGGGACAATTACTCGGAACCCTGAATGTTTCGGCAACCGGCGGTGAGCAGAGTTGGAAAACGCTGTCGTGCAAACTGGAAAAGGCAACCGGCATTCACGATGTGTATTTCGTTTTCAAAGGTGGCGAAGGCAACTTGTTCAATTTCGATTGGTGGAAATTTGGGAAGTAGCACCTGAGCTGGCACGTTGGTGACGCGTGCCTTGAAGTAAAAACAGGTGATAAAAAGTACCGGTTTAAAGAGAATTAATTACAAATCATTTTAGATATGAAAATCCGTTTGATTTTTTTAATGTTACTGCTGGTGGCTTTTAATAGTCATGCCGAAGATGGTCACAACCTCTGGCTTCGCGCCAAAAGCACAGGAACGGTGAGTGTTGTCTGTGCAAAAACTTCTCCAACCCTTGCCATCGCCAAAGAGGAACTGGAACAAGGCTGGCAGGGAAAGAACGGCGCAAAAATCGCGCTGACCATCACAAAAGATAAAGCGATTAAAGGCGATGGTTTTAAGCTTTCCGAAAATGAAGTGCAGGCCAATACCGAACTGGGTATTTTGTATGGCGCTTACGAATTGTTGCGCCGTCAGCAAACCGGACAGGCGATTTCGTCGGAAATAAGCAATCCATCGTACGAGCGCCGCGTGTTGAACCACTGGGATAACCTTGATGGCTCCATCGAACGCGGATATGCAGGCCAATCCATATTTTGGCACGATGAAGCCAAAGGGTTTGCTGTAACCGAAAAAGACAGAACGCTGTGGAAAGAATATGCCCGCGCCAATGCGTCGATCGGAATCAACGGCGCTGTGCTGAACAATGTGAATGCCTCCCAATTGATGCTAACGACCGAGTGTCTGTAAAAATCGAAGGCGATTGCCGAAGTATTGCGTCCGTATGGCATTAAAACCTATTTATCGATCAAATTTTCGTCGCCACAGTTAATTGGTGGGTTGAAAACTTCCGATCCTCTAAATCCGGAAGTTATCCAGTGGTGGAATAACAAAATAAAAGAGATTTACGCACTGATTCCTGATTTTGGCGGTTTTTTGGTAAAAGCCAACAGCGAAGGGCAGCCTGGTCCGCAGGATTTTGGCCGTACCCACGCCGACGGCGCCAACATGCTGGCCGATGCCTTCAAACCTTACGGCGGTATCGTGATGTGGCGGGCTTTTGTTTACGAAGCAAACAGCAAGGACCGCGCGGCTCAGGCTTACAAGGAATTTATGCCGCTCGACGGTCAGTTCCGCGACAATGTGATTATTCAGGTGAAAAACGGGCCCATCGATTTTCAGCCGCGTGAACCGTTCAACCCGCTTTTTGGTGCCATGAAAAAGACCTCAGTAATGCCTGAACTGCAAATTACGCAGGAATATCTGGGTCATTCCATTCATTTGGTGTATTTGGCGCCCATGTGGGAAGAATGCCTGAAAAGCGAAACATATCAGGAAGGAGTAGGAAGTACCGTTGCCCGGGTAACCGATGGTAGCATTTTCCCTCAGAAACATACCGCGATTGCCGGCGTCGCCAATATTGGACTGGACGCCAACTGGTGCGGACACGATTTTGCTCAGGCCAACTGGTTCGCTTTTGGCAAATTGGCATGGAACGATCAATTGACCAGCGAAAAAATTGCTGACGAATGGCTAAAACTTACTTTTGGCAAAACTCAGGCTTCGATTGAGTGGAACGTATGTTTTCTTTCGCCTGTAAAACAGATGATGCTTGAAAGTCACGAAGCCGCTGTTAACTATATGATGCCGCTTGGTTTTCACCACATTTTTGCACCTCAGGACCACTACGGACCAGGCCCCTGGTGGGGACCCGAAGGCGTTCGGAAAGACTGGACACCGCCTTATTATCATCAGGCTGATTCGAAAGGGGTTGGATTTGACCGGACTCAAACTGGCTCGAATGCTGTAAGTCAGTATCACGAACCGCTTAGCTCGCAGTTTAGCGATGTTACAACCTGTCCGGAAGTCTATTTGCTTTGGTTCCATCACGTGCCGTGGACTTATAAACTGAAAAACGGGCGCACTTTATGGGACGAAATCTGCTACCGCTACGACATGGGTCAAAAGCAGGTCCGCCAGTTCCAGAAAGTGTGGGATCAGGTTGAGCCGTATGTGGATGCCGACCGTTTTGCCGCCGTGCAACGCAGGCTTCGCAATCAATCTGGAAACACCCAAATTTGGAAGGATGGCTGTTTGCTGTATTTCCAGCAATTCAGCAAAATGCCTATTCCGTATGACATCGCCCGACCGGTGTACGATTTGGATTACATCATTAAAAATTTCACGAAAGACCGGCCATAAGGCACTTTAATCTTAGCTCAAGCTGGCGCGCGTTTGTAACGCGTGCCTCCTCTTTAAACATACGATACACCTTTGTAAAAGCACGAAATGAAACACACATACCTGCTACTACTCAGCCTTTTCCCGATACTTTGTACGGCACAGACTTTTATAAGCTTTATACAAACAAAGGAAGGGGTTAGCATTGCATTGACCGATGGAACCCTTGACGTTTTTCCACTTACGGATAATTCTGTAAGGGTTAAATTTTCGAAAGATACCGAAACCCCTTTGCAGGAACTCGTGTTCACTACCAAAGCCCAAACTCCCGGATTTAAAGTGGTGGATGCCGCATCGCAACTCGAAATAAAGAGCAAGAAGATTACAGTAATTATCGATAAACAAACCGGAAGCCTTTCGTATGCCAATAGCTCCGGAAAAGTCTTTTTACGCGAGAAAACCGGTTCGCGAAAGCTCGCAGCCGCCACCATCATGGGCGAGCCTTGCTATGAGGCAGAGCAAAGCTTCGAATCGCCTGCCGATGAATACATCTTCGGGCTGGGCCAGTTCCAGGACGGGCATTATAACCTTAAAGGCGTAACACGCAGGCTCACGCAGGTAAACTCACAAATTGCTATACCGTTCATCTACTCCGATCAGGGATATGGTTTGCTGTGGCATCAATATGGATTAACCGATTTTAATCCGGCTGACAATTATATTAATCTCGAAAAGCAGGAGCAATCTGCATCGGGCAATAACCAGATGGCTGAAGTAACGACCACCGCAGGTACACAAAAAGTATCGCAAAACCAATCGCTGTATACAGGAAAGTTCAACATTCCAGCAAATGGCGAGTATTCAATTTTCCTGGATCTTGGAGGAATGGGTAATCGTCACCTCGTTGTTATTGATGGAAAACCTTGCGTAGATCAAAGCAACATGTGGTTACCTCCTACTGCAGGTGCACTTGTAAATCTAAAAGCCGGAGAGCACAATGTTCAGGTATTGTGCAAATCGGACAATACGCCAAAATTATCGTGGAAGCTTAAGGAAAATGCAACCATATTCCGCTCACCTGTTGCAAAAAATTTGGATTATGTAGTATTTTATGGCCCTTCAGCCGACGAAGTAATTGCTTCGTACCGTAACATATCGGGCAATGCCCCCATGTTTCCACAATGGGCTTATGGGTTCTGGCAATGCCGCGAGCGGTATTCTTCGGGCAAGCAATTGGTGGAAACCGTAAAGGAATTTCGCAAAAGAAACCTTCCCATGGATGTGATTGTGCAGGACTGGCAATACTGGGGCAATATGGGCTGGGGCGTTCCGGTTTTTGATACCGTGAATTACAGGAATCCGGCTGGCTTCATTAAAGAATTGCACGATCTGAATGCGCATTTCAACATATCCATATGGTCGAACCCCGATAAAAGCTCAACCATAGGCAAAGAGTATGTGGCTAATAAAAGATTTATTGGGGAATCCAAGTGGCTCGATTACTTTAACCCTGCAACACGCAAGGATTACTGGAATACACTGAACCGAAACATGTTTTCAAATGGTGTGGATTCGTGGTGGATGGATGCCGTAGAGCCCGAAAATGACGCGCTGAAAGGCGAAAAAACGTATGCAGGTCCAGGTGACTTCTACCGCCTCACTTATCCGCTCATGGTAAGCAAAGCCGTTTACGAAGGACAACGCGAAACAAGCGATGATAAACGCGTTTGTATCCTTACCCGCTCAGCATTCCCAGGCCAGCAAAGGTATGGAATCATTAACTGGTCGGGCGATATAGGCTGGGACTGGGATACCTATCGTCGACAAATTGTAGCCGGGTTAAACTTTACCATTACCGGCCTGCCCTATTGGACAACCGACATAGGTGGCTTCTTCCGCCCCGGTCGCACACAATATACCGACGAAAAGTTCCACGAAATATTAACCCGTTGGTTCCAATGGGGTGCTTTCAGCCCTATTTTCCGCATTCACGGATACATGACTGAAACAGAACCCTGGAAATACGGCCAAAAGGTAGAAGATAATATGCGTAAAATGCTGAATGTAAGATACAGTCTGCTACCCTACATATACTCCGAAGCCTGGCAGGTTACAACAAACAGTTCAACCATAATGCGGCCTATGATTATGGATTTCAACGGCGATACAGAAGCCATAAACCAGCAATACCAGTTCATGTTTGGTAAATCACTATTGGTAACACCCATAACCGAAGCTGGCATTACACAACAGAATGTTTATCTGCCTAAAGCCTCCACTTGGTACGATTTCTATACAGGAACAAGCTACAAAGGCGGCCAAACCATAAAAGCTGATGCACCATTGGACAAAATACCAGTGTTTGTTAAAGCCGGAACAATTCTTCCTATCGGAGCCGCAGTTCAGTATGCCTCCGAAAAAAAGTGGGACAACCTCGAAATTCGAGTTTACGAAGGGGCAAACGGCTCCTTCACGCTCTACGAGGACGAAGGCGATAATTATAATTACGAGAAAGGGGCATACTCGAACATCGAACTGGTGTGGGACGATGCAAAGAAGACACTGACCATTGGCGAACGCAAAGGCTCATTCACCGGAATGCTTACTGAACGTAAGTTCAACATTGTTCTGATCAATAAAAACAAACCTGCGGGCTATGATTCAGCGGTAAAGTTTGATAAGGAAGTGAAATATAATGGGAATAGCATTGTGTTAAAATTGAAATAAAATACTTAATTAACTGAAGACGAATTAAACCCAATTTTATAGCACTTTAAAACGTTTACATTCCAAATAGGTGCAAACGATTCCATATAATAAACATATTAGATACACAACATGATGAATAAATGTAAGCTGACGATTGCAACAATTTTCGCAATTGCCCTGGGATTAACAGGAACAGGAAATCTTTCTGCCCAAACCGTATGGCTCGATGAACTCGACCTGAGCACAGCCACACAGGGCTATGGAGTACCGGTGAAAAACAAATCGCTGGATGGCCATACCCTTACCATTGCTGGTAAAACTTTCGAACGGGGTTTTGCAACCCACTCGGTTAGCTCATTATTGATCCTTCTCGATGGGAATGCCATAGCCTTCAATGCAAAAGTAGGCCTCGATGACGAAGTAGCCGGCCATGGTGCTGCAGCAGAATTCGAAATATATGGCGATGGCAAAAAAATATGGTCGAGCGGAAGAATGAAGGTTGGCGATACAGCCAGGACATGCTCCGTAGACCTTACTGGCATTAAGAAACTCGAACTGGTTGTGGCCGATGGCGGCAATGGCAACTACTACGATCATGCCGAATGGGTGGATGCTAAATTCACAACCACCGGGGTTACGACCTTCAAAACCTATAACCCGATTTCAAGTGAACCCTATATTCTTACACCCAAACCTGCGGCTACGCCAAAGATCAATAGCGCTAAAGTATTTGGAGTTCGGCCCGGTTCGCCATTTCAATTTATAGTAGTTGCTACCGGCGACCGCCCAATGACCTTTTCAGCAAAAGGATTACCCAAAGGCTTGACCATTGATCCGAAAACAGGAATCATTACAGGTAAGCTCACCAAAGCAGGGACATACATGGTTACTCTGGGAGCAAAGAATGCCAAAGGAAATGCAGAAAAGAAACTGCGTATCGAATGTGGCGAGCGCATCGCGCTTACTCCGCCCATGGGATGGAACAGCTGGAACTGCTTTGCCGGCGAAGTCTCTGCTGATAAGGTTAAACGCGCTGCCAATGCAATGGTAAGCAGCGGACTTATCAATCATGGCTGGACCTACATCAACATCGACGATTTCTGGGAAAACCACCGCGATTCCAAAGACCCTTCGTTACGCGGCAAACTACGCGACGAGGCAGGCTATATCATACCTAACGCACGTTTTGTGGACATGAAACCCCTGGCCGATTATGTGCATAGTTTAGGCTTAAAAATAGGTCTTTACTCAAGCCCCGGTCCATGGACATGTGGCGGATGCGCTGGAAGCTATGGTTATGAAAAACAAGACGCAGAAAGCTATGGCAAATGGGGCTTCGATTACCTGAAGTACGATTGGTGCAGCTATGGCAACGTAATCAATGGATTGCCTAATAACGACCCTTACAAGGTTTCGTCACTATCCTACAATGGAGGAGCCGAGCTAAGTACTGCTATCAAGCCCTTTAAGCTGATGGGTGAATACCTGCGCCAGCAACCACGCGACATCTATTACAGTCTATGCCAGTACGGTATGTCCGATGTCTGGAAATGGGGAGACTCTGTTGGAGGAAATAGCTGGCGAACCACCAACGATATTACCGATACCTGGGTAAGTGTAAAAGGCATTGCTTTGGATCAGGACAAATCGGCCGCTTATGCCAGACCCGGCAACTGGAACGATCCGGATATGCTTGTAGTGGGGACTGTAGGTTGGGGAAATCCTCATCCCAGCAAGCTTAAGCCCGATGAGCAGTATCTGCACATCAGCCTGTGGAGCCTCTTTTCTGCGCCGCTTCTCATTGGTTGCGATATGGAAAAGCTCGACGATTTCACGCTAAATCTTCTTACCAACGACGAGGTAATAGAAGTAAACCAGGATCCGCTGGGTAAACAGGCAACCTGCCTTCAAACCATTGGAAATCTCAGAATCTATGTAAAAGAAATGGAAGATGGATGCTACGCTGTGGGTTTCTGCAACTTTGGCACCGAAATAGCCGATCTTAGTTATAAAGAATTCGGCAAACTCGGTATTAACGGTAAATTTAGGGCACGAGACCTTTGGAGACAAAAAGATATCAGCAACATCGACTCCACGACAGGTAAATTGGCTATAAAAGTTCCTGCACACGGAGTAATGCTTTATAAATTTTCGCCTGTAAAATAAAAATATAAATTCAATTAATAAATGCAACTTTGACGGCAGGATAGTATAGATTATTTTTTCAAAGCCAGGGAAGAAAGACTACCCCCCCTTTGCTCCGATGGAAAAAAAGGATAAATTCTGGCTTATGGCGCTAAAATGGTGCAAATTACAAATAAAAAACCCTAACTGAGTGAATATCAATTAGGGTTTTTGCTTTTCCGTACCCAGAGCCGAACTACTCATATTACTTTCCTTTACTTTCGCTTACTCTTATTTGTTCTATATATCAGCTACTTACATATTTTTCAAAGCATTCAAATGTATTCGGATGTAATTAAATATCATATTTTTGCCTGTAAATTTGCCTGTAATTTTTATTTTGTGTATATTTGTGTAAGTAAAAACTACACATTATGGCAACATTCAGATTTGAAATTAATAAAAAAAGGCCTACGAGAAATAAGACCTTTATTGTTTGGTTGCGTATAACCACCGATGGAAAACGAAAATTATTGAAAACCCCTATCGAACTAAAATCAGCAAACGACTTTAATTCTAAAGCCAGGCAAGACAACTGGATAAGGCCATCTGAGCCGAATAGTGCCAAGTGGAATAATAATCTTGCTGAAATCCTTGAAAATGCAAAAGACACCTACAAGGATTTGAAAAAAACAGGTGTTGCCACATCAGAGAATATTGCCAGTACAATAAAATCAGAGGAAATCTCACCCTCTTTCCTGCAATACGCTAAACAAAGAACCACCGACATACTCAACGAAGGAGGTCACCGCAACTTCAAAAAATACAACGGATTTTGTAACAAGCTGGAAGGATATCTAAAATCCATAAAGAAAAGAGACCTGCTGTTTGCCGAACTGACATCATCCTTCCTTTCCAGATTTGAAGCCTATCTTCACTCTCTGAAGAATGAACGAAATCCTGATGCAAAGTTGCATCCGAATACCATTGCCATAAATTTGAATATATTCAAAACGATTATCAACCGTGCCGTTGAAGTGGACAGACTGATTAAGCCCGAACAAAACCCTTTCCTTGGCTACAAGTACAACAGAGAAATAAGCACCACCAAAGAAAAGCTAAACGAGAAAGAAATTGAAATCATCGAACAGCTTGAATTAAAAGAAGGTTCATTAATCTGGCATTGCCGGAATTACTTTCTTTTTTCATTCTATTTGGCAGGGATTAGAGCCGGCGACCTTATTCAGTTACGTTGGTGCAACGTCACGGATGATGGACGCCTGGAATACAGGATGGCTAAGACAAAAAAGGATAGAAGTATCTTTTTACACGATAAAGCCATGACCATTCTCCAACTGTATTACAAAGAAGAATGCAAACCTACCGATTACATTTTCCCATTACTTGACAGCAATGCCGATTATGCTAAAGCTGTAACTCCCGAGCAAAAAGCTACACTACCCACTGATATGATTATAAGACTTAACAATGTAGTTGGAGCAAAAAATGCCCTGTTAAACAAATACCTCAATAAATTGGCTAAATTTGCAAATATCGAAAAACACATTTCAATGCACATTGCCCGACATAGTTTTGCCAAAATCGCAAAAGACAACAACGTCGACAACAACCACCTGAAAAATCTTTTAGGACACTCCAACATAAAAGTTACCGAGACTTACATGGGTAATTTTGAAACGCAGGAAACCGATCTTGTGATGGCTTCAATTTTTAAGAAAAAAGAGGACCCGAAAGAAAGAGCAAAAAAGTTATTAGAGAATATGACTGACGAACAAATTGAAGCATTCCTGAATTTTTCTACCAAATAATAATTAACCCCGAAAATTACTTCGGGGTATGTTATTTTCTGCTAATTTTACAACCATAAAAAAATTAATATGATAAGCTCAGATGAAACTATTGCAAAATTTTGTGCCTGCTTTGGTTTTTCCATGCCGGACTTTCAAAGAAGAAAGAAACAGGATGAAAACATTTATATTGAGATGGGATTGAATGTACCAGCCTTCATAAAAATGCTCATTAAAAATGACATGGAAGAATACACAGAATTATTGTTGTTATACTGGCATATGCAAACAATTTATTCCACAAAATTGTCCAAACCAAACATTCAAACTCTTGACAGCACCATAATGACAAGTAGTGAATATTGTGTAGACCTTACCAAAACGCTTATATTTTTACTAGATGAAAAAGAAGGAAAGAATACATCAATTACATTTCAAAAATCAAGAAATAGTATTACAACAAGAGAAAAATACACATTTGAAATTATCAAAAAAGCACTAATAAACGAATACAAAATAAGAAACTTCAACTTAACCAATATAACATTTGAAGAAGCTAAAGATGAATTATTGTTCAAATTTGATGTAGAATGGATTGTAGACAACATCAATGAAATACTTAGCCTCAATCCACAAATAAAATCAGAATTTGAGATTGAGGATGAAATTACCGAATCAAATTATCATGAAATTTTTGATTATTTATACGATGATTATATGGTTGAAAAATACGCAGATGAGCATTATACTGCACAAGACATTACTTTAGAGTTTTTAAATAACAAACTTGAAGCATTAATTCCACAAACAAAAAAGAAAGTTGGTGCAAAGCCAAAAAATAGTCACATTGCAGTTATTGCGAAAAGGTTATCGTATTTAAAAAGGATTGACCGTTTTATTGAAAACAAAAACGTAATTGACATAGACACAATTAAGCTTACAAATAAAGATTATCGTTTTATACATGATTATTTGGTGTTCTTAACCTTGATTGAGGATTATTCAATAAAAGAAAACACAACGACTACTCCTGAAAAATACATTTACACTTTACTCAAACAGACTACACCTGATGAGCTTAAGCACTCTAACGTTAAATCTCGCATTATCGAAACCAGAAACAAACTACATGAACAATCCATGTAATGGATTGAAATAAATTACTACGTTTCAACACCTCATTATATTTCAAAAGTGAAATATATTGAGGTTTTCTTTTGCCCTGATTTATTTCAAATTTGAAATAATTCGGGGTATTATTTTGCATAATTGTATTTCATATAAACCTGATTTATAGCCATTTATATTCTTTTACTTTGCAATAGTTATTTGGGAAAAATTAAATCATATAAATAATTAAATACTTACGCAAATGAAAGAAACAAATCTTCAGATGGCAGTTGTGCCACAAAGTTTTCTCGACAAGCTCGAGGAAAAAATCGAAAACCTTGAAAATATCCTCCGGGATAAATCAGAGAGTGAACAAAATTCCCAATGGATTGAATCAGTAAAAATTCCAAAGATACTTGGAGTTAGTCAGAAAACCTGGCAAACCTACCGCGACAAAAGGCTGATACCTTTTTCCCAAATCGGTTCAAAAATCTTTGTCAAAAGAGAAGACCTCGAAAATTTCATGAATTCCCATTACATCAAATCAAAATAGGAGGAAGATATATGAACCACTACGATGATTTTTTCAAAGAACAATACGACCGCATACAGCGCAAGTTAGACAAAATCGCAGGCGATTTTATCTATAGTCGGCAATTACCCGAAGATATGTTCATCGACAATCCAAAGTTCATGGAGTTGATGGGCATCAGTCAGAAAACGGCTCAAACATGGCGTGACACAGGAGTAGTGTCTTTTTCCCAGATCGGAAACAAAATATACTACCGTATATCCGATATCCAGCAGTTACTAAACGACAATTACATCAAAGCAAGAAGGGAGCTTAAATAATGGAAGAACAAAAAAACGAAGCCCCCACGAATCCGCAAAATTCGGAAGGGGCTATACTCAACGAACAATACAAAGATAAAGACATTACGTCTTTATTGAAAGATGAATTCGAAGCTAAAACAAAGCAAGCTAACGAAATTCAAATCCCTTTCCCGGTCAACTCCCTGCCGGAGCCATTACTCTCATTCGTCAAAGAAGTTTCAGACGTCTATTCAGTTCCGCCCGAGTTCCCGGCTTGCGCCGTACTCGGTGCGGTAAGTGCTGCCATTCAAAAGAAAATTCACCTACATAATGGAAAGTATATAAACTTTCCGCAATTGTGGCTGATGTTGGTTGCACCACCCGGAGTTGGAAAGTCCGAACCACTGAAAATTGCATTTAGAAAACTATCAGAGATAGACAAGACGAGTTATGATTTCTATATTCAAGAAATGGAGCAATGGAAATCCGACTGCATAACGGCAAGAAAAGAGAAAACAACAGAACCACCAAAGCCGACTTACAGACAGTATTTAATCAACGATTTTACACCTGAAAGTTTGTATAGTACAATGTTTCAAAATGAGAACTCAATCACATTGTTTCGCGATGAATTATCGGGATGGTTTTCTGATTTTGGTAGGTATAATAAGAATGGCGAAGTAGGACATTATCTTTCGATGTTCAACAACTCTGACTTGAAAATTAATCGTAAAACACAGGAACCCATATTGATACATAAACCATTCATTTCTGTTGTGGGTTCT
Source organism: Bacteroidia bacterium (assembly GCA_009929445.1). Lineage (GTDB taxonomy): Bacteria > Bacteroidota > Bacteroidia > Bacteroidales > Paludibacteraceae > UPXZ01. Next base: position 9,230 of record SAAL01000012.1, on the reverse strand, counting down.
ATTCAGCCGGAAGTTGTATCTGCTATTCTTAAAAATCAAAGTCTGATAGAAAACGGTTTTGCAAGCAGGTTTTTATTCGCATATCCAAAGGATATTAAAAAACCGTACTATTCTGACAAGCAGGTCAGTCAAGAAGTAATCAGCCGTTACGATGAGTTAATTGAACATTTGAAAAGATTGCCATTAATCGAAAAACCGGTTGAATTATCTATTGAAGCCAAAAGGCTGTATGTTGATTTTGTAAACAGTCTTACCGAAAAATCCAACAAATCAACTCATAACTACATCAAAGCCATATATGCTAAAATGGATATACACTTACTTCGCATTGTTTTGATACTGCATATTGTTGAGGGTGTTTATGACGATGTACAGTGGATGACTTTCAAGATTCAGGGTAATACGATGCAATACGCCATCAACATAGTTGAATACTTTATCAGCACATCTCTTATGCTTTACGACCAAAATAATATCTCAAACTTCAACATTTCGGATGCAATCCGATTGATTGAAAAAGAAAAAGGGATTGCCAATAAACAAGCATTTGCAGACAGTATTGGAGTAACACGACAGTATATTTCAAAACTTTGTAATCCATAATCCAGGTTGCGGGTTGCGGTGTGTTTTTCACACAATACCGATAAATAGGCATACACAGCTATTTCGCACCGCAACCCCGCAACTTCAATCACCTCACTTGTAAAACACTCTAATGGGGAATTTCTCCTTCCATCGGTCACTGAGCTTGTCGAATCGGTCACTGAGCTTGTCGAATCGGTCACTGAGCTTGTCGAAGTGGAGTTAATTCGTAAAAACAATGAAACCATACCTGCAAAAATACAAAGGACCTTCAACAAAGCACACATGCCCAAACTGTGGAGCAAAAAAACGCTTTACGTTATACGTCGATGGAGAAACACATCAACCAATCCATCCAACCGTTGGAATTTGCGACAGAGTAAACAAATGCGGTTATCACTATCCGCCAAGAATGTACTTTGCTGACAATCCGGGAAACATAAAAGAAAGTTACCAATCTTACAAACCTTACAATCCTCCCGACATAGAAACTCCGGTCGATTACATCTCATTTAACTATGTTATCAAAAGCAAATCAACTGAAAGTAATTTCATTGATTTTCTAAAAAAGCGATTTCCGGTTGAAAGAATTCGTCAGGTATCTGATGAATACATGTTAGGAGCCACAAAAAGCAGGGATGTTATTTTTTGGCAAATAGACTTTACAGGTAAAGTCCGGACCGGAAAGATTATGCAATACGACCCCCTTATCGGCAAACGCATCCACAACAAAAGCGGAGCTATCAATTGGGTTCACAATAAGTTGAAACAACAGGGTAAAATCTCACAAAACTTCAACCTGGCTCAGTGCTTATTCGGCGAACATTTATTGAAATGCTATCCGCAAAAGGTAGTTGCAATTGTCGAAAGCGAAAAAACAGCAGTATTGGCATCTGTCTTATACCCTGAATATATTTGGCTATCTACCGGTACACTCAACGGACTTACGTTAGATAAGTGTTTTGTTCTCGAAAAACGAACTGTAATTATATTCCCTGATTTAGGCAAAGCACATACTATCTGGAAACAGAAAGCAGATGAAATTTCCAAATTCTTACATTGGAATGTAAAGGTATCTGACTTATTACCGAAAATAGCTACTCAGTATGCAGATAATGAAGGTCTTGATCTTGCAGATTTCTTATTAATTTAATCAACTAAACACCATGCTACCAACCCTCACCCCTTACCAAAAGCGCAAACACCGCGAAGCTCTCGATGAAATCTACCTCGAAAAACAGCTTGTTTTTCTCACTCAACAGAAATCTGAAATACTTTTCGCTATTCGCGAATATCGAAAAAAACATTTCAATTCCTACCGGAATCACTTTGTCCACAGTCGAACTGTGGTCAAACTTTTACAATCCAACAAACGAACTATTCGTTTGCTTACTTCAAACAAGTACATTTCGAGCTTCGCTCTCTGTAACCATATACTTTTCAATCTCACTGATGTACGTGATTTTGTCAAATCACTACCTATTCCTGATTTTTGAATATACAATTTATTCCTTTTGCATTTCGCAAAATAATCATTACATTTGCCAATTATTGACAAGACAAAACCAAACAGAAAATCCAATGAATGAATTTGGGACTAAAATAAGAGAGCTCCGTGAAAAACAAAACTTGTTTTTACGCCAGGTTGCTTCTGTACTTGAGATGGATACTGCTCAATTGAGTAAGATAGAGAAAGGCACACGTCAACTTAAAAGAGAACAAATTCCCCTTCTTTCAAAATTTCTTCATGCTGATAGAGAAGAACTACTTACTCTTTGGTTAGCCGACCAGGTATTAGAACTCCTGAATGGTGAACCTTTAGCAGATCAAGCATTGAATTCAGTAGCAAAAAAACGAAGAAGTCAGAAATAACAGCATGTCTGTTTACTATCTATCAAAAATGAAAAAGAATAAAATAACCCTCTCTCAGCTCGAAACATTTCTATACAAAGCCTGCGACATTTTACGTGGTAAAATGGAGGCTTCTGAATACAAAGAATATATTTTCGGAATGCTTTTCCTGAAACGTCTTTCCGACGTATTCAACGAAAATCGAAAAACTATAAAAGAACAATACTCATTTCTAAGCCCGGAACAGCTCAACGAACTTCTCGAAGATAAAACCATATACGGTTCTTCATTCTTTGTGCCGGTTGGTGCTCGGTGGTACGACAGCTGGACAGATTCTAACGGCAACTTTCGCCCTGCCCTACACAACTTGAAAGAAAAGGTAGGAACTGAACTGAAACGTGCTTTGACTTCCATTGAAAAAGTAAATCCTGTTTTGAGCGGAGTACTTTCTACCATTGACTTTACGGCTAAGAAAGGAAAGACAACGGTTAGCGATGCCAAGTGGATTGATTTAATGAATCACTTCGATACAATGCCCGAACTGCTCAATGATAACTTTGAGTTTCCCGATTTATTAGGTGCAGCTTATGAATATCTGATTAAATATTTTGCCGACAGTGCCGGTAAAAAAGGAGGTCAGTTCTATACACCTAATCAGGTGGTTCGCTTATTGGTTCAGATTATCGACCCGCAAAAATCAATGTCGGTATATGATCCAACAGTGGGCTCCGGTGGTATGCTCATTCAATCATACCAATACCTCGAAGAACAAGGCGTTCAACAAAACGAACTTCCGTCGCTTTTTGGGCAGGAAAATGACGGAACAACCTGGGTAATCAGCAAAATGAACATGATTTTGCACAACATTCCTCAGGCCACTATCGAAAATGGCGATACACTGGAACACCCTATGTTGCGTGAAGCCGGAGGTGGCTCATGGATGAAATTCGACCGGGTAATTGCAAATCCTCCATTCTCGCAAAATTACAGCATTGCCACTATGAAGGACAAACGTCGTTTTCGTTTTGGTTATGCCCCTGAGACGGGAAAGAAAGGCGACTATATGTTTCTTCAACATATGATTGCCAGCCTCAAACCCACTGGTAAATTGGCAACTGTTATGCCTCACGGCATTCTGTTTCGTGGCGGAGCCGAAAAAAATATCCGGGAAGGTATCATTAATGCCGATTTGATTGAAGCCGTTATTGGTTTACCTCAAAGCCTTTTCTATGGCACGAGTATTCCCGCTTGTATTGTAGTGATAAACAAAAGCAAGCCGGCAAATATGCAGGGCAAAATTCTATTCATAAATGCCGATGCTGAATTTGGTGCTGGAAAAGTACAGAACTTTTTACGCCCCGAAGACATTGAAAAAATCACTTACACCTATCGTACAAAACAACAGTTCCCAAAATACTCAAAACTCGTTGAAATCAAAGACCTCAACGATTTTGATTTGAATATCCGTCGCTATGTGGACAATACTCCACCGCCTGAACCACACGATGTTCATGCGCATTTGGTGGGTGGTGTACCTATGGTTGAAATTGAAAGTACCTTGTCCCAATGTGCAAAACTACAATTCAACCCTGAGCCATTTTTTGTGACCAAGGATGAAAAATACAAACTCTTTGCACCTCAATTTGAGAAAAAAGCAGACTTGCGGACTTTTATTGAAAACGATAATCAGTTAAAAGCCCGTTTACAGGAAATCAACGCTCAAATGGGCAGTTGGTGGAATACTGCTCAACACGATTTTGCACAGATTGCTTCGCACCAAATGAAAATAGCTGATGTTCGTGCTCAGTTGCTCGATAGCATTGTTGGTTTCTTATTGCCATTTGACGCGCTCGACCAGTTCAAGTGTGCCGGAGTTTTCGTCAATTGGTGGACGAATATCAAATACGACCTCCGCACCATTTACTTTTTGGGTTGGAGTGCCGGACTTATCCCCGACGATATGATTATTGAACGTTATTTCACTGCCGAACAAGCCGAACTTGAAAGCCTTGAACAGCAACGCGCAGAATGGGAAAACCGACTTGCCGAAATAGTAGAAGGAGTTGATTTCGACGAAGAAGAGGAAGACGAATCCGAAGGTGAAGAAACCGAAAGCAACGATAAAAAGAAAACAGCTACCACAGTAAAAAAATACCTTGCCGACCAAATAAAACAGCTCAAAAAGAATCCGGCTATGGATGCCGAACGCTTGGAGTTGGAAACTACTGTGGCACAAATAAAAGAAGCCGAAGAGAAAATCAAAGCATTAAAACAGCAATATGTTGAATGTAGCAAACTGCTCGAAACCAAAATAGAGATGAAGCGCTACGGTAACGATGACCTGAAAGCCTATTACACCGAACAAATGAATGTTGTTCAATCTGAGTTGGATAAGTTGCTTGCCTTGCCAATACCAACGGCTAAAAAAGAAAAAACGGCTTACAACAAAAATAAAAATCAACTCATTGCCAAACGGACTTTATTGGCCGAGAAATTTGAAAATGCCGACACCATTTTAAATTCCATTGGGGGAATGATGACCGACGACGAGTGCCGTGAGTTGATTCTCGAAAAACACCACCGCCTTATCGGGTTGGAGTTAGACCGTTACCTCAATGCCGAAAAACGCCAGATTATTGCGCTCTTTGATAATCTGTGGGATAAATACGCCGTATCGCACCAGACTATCCTCTCCGATAGAGATGCCACCTTTGCCACACTTAATCAGTTTCTAACCGAATTAAAGTATGTGTGATATGGAAGGGTGGAAAGAAAAAAAAATAGGAGAAGTTGCAGATTTTTCAAAAGGAAAACTGACAGAACAATGTGAAGGGGTAAACCCAAATTGGATGCCCTTACTGAATGCAGATGCAATAAACTCAGAATCTAAGTTCTATGCTAATCCCAAAGGAGCTGTCGTTTGTGATGAAAATGACATTCTAATGTTGTGGGATGGAGAAAGGTCTGGATTGGTAGCTATTGGTAAAGCTGGTGTTGTTGGTTCTACATTTTCAAAAATAACTCTTAAAAACGAATTAGATTCACGTTTCTGTTTTTATTACTTACAAAATCAATTTGCTTGGATTCAAAATAGAAGAACGGGGACTGGTGTTCCGCATGTCTCTAAAGATTTGCCTTCAATTCTTTCAATTTCGTTTCCAACTTTACTTTCAGAGCAACAAAAAATTGCCACAATACTTAGCACCATTGACCAAACCATTGACCAAACAGAACAGCTCATTGCCAAATACAAAAACATTAAGCAAGGCTTAATGCACGACCTGCTCACCTATGGCATTGATGAAAATGGTACTATCCGCAACCCACAAACACATACTTTTGTGGAGAAAAAGGGCTTGGTAGTACCGGAGGAATGGGAGGTTGAACAACTTGACGAAATCGCAAATGTTTCTGGTGGAAAAAGATTACCCGCTGGGCATGAATATTCATTTGTAAATTTTGGATTCAAATACTTACGCGTGACTGATTTTTACAATAAAAAAATAGATTACTTCAGTCTTGAAAATCTTGAAGAAAGAACATTCTTAGAGCTTGAAAATTACGAAATTTTTCCAAATGACTTGTTCATTTCAATTGCTGGCTCTATTGGTTATGTTGGTGTAAACAAGCCAAATATTGAAGATCGAATTATATTAACGGAAAATGCATTAAGAATAAATGTCTCGGAAGTTGTATTGCCTGATTTCTTAACCTTACAAATAAACTCAGAAGTTGTACAAAAGCAAATCTGGTCAGAAGTTGGTACAGGTGGAGGGGTTCCTAAATTGGCAAAACATAGAGTTGAATCATTGTTAATTCCTTTTCCCAAATCAAATGGAAACTATAATGAACAAGACAAAATAATTTCAATTATAGAACAACAAGACAAAATAATCGAATCCGAACAAACCAACCTTACCAAGCTCCAAAAGCTCAAACAAGGATTGATGGCAGATTTATTAACCGGAAAAGTAAGAGTAAAAATCGATATACCTACAAAAAACTAATATTGAAGATTAAATGACAGCAGATGGCAAAATAGAAATAATGATAGCTTCTTCAGTGTATAATTTCGAGGATCAGCTAAATGAAATTTGTGGGTTGTTTGAGCAAATGGGATATCACCCAATTAACTCTCATTACAAAACATTGCCTACCCACCCCGGCAAATCAAATAAGGACAACTGTCTGGAGGCGGCAAAAAATTGTGACTGCTTTTTCGGTATCGTTCGTCCTTTCTATGGCACAGGTATTATTGGTGACACCTCAATAACCCACGAAGAAATGAAAACTGCCATAGCACTTAAGAAGCCCAGATGGTTTGTAGCGCATAGAGATGTGCGTGTGGCGCGTGTATTGCTCAAACAATACAGGTTTGACGCCGACAAAAAACCAATCCCTGATTTTAAATATAAAGAAACAAGTTTACTCGATGATATCCGGGTTATTGATATGTACGATGATACTATACAAAGTAATATCAAACCGGAAGAGCGAATAGGACATTGGACAGATGAATATTTTGTACTGAACGATATTAAAAAGGTGATCCATACACAGTTTGGCGATCAAAAAAGAATTTTGGAAATCATTAAAAGCATGAAAGCCTTATGAAAAACGATGGTGTTAACTATATAGATGATATATTACTAAAGAGGGAGTCTGCCACACTTGAATTCAAAGCCGTTTTTAATAAAGATTCTGCTGCAAAAGTAATTTGTTCCTTTCTTAACAGGGATGGAGGTCAATTAGTTATCGGAGTAGAAGAAGGTCAGAAAGTGGTTGGTGTCAGAAATGCAGAAGTAATCGCGCAGGAATTGCAACACTTTATTATTTCTGAAATAGTTCCCGAACCGGCTGTTTCTGTGGATATACAAATAGTTGGGAACAAAAAAGTACTCGTTGTTTCCGTATGGCAAGGTACCAATCAACCGTATATCTATAAAGGAGCTGTTTATTTCAGGGTTGGAGCTTCTACTGTTCAGGCCGATTCAAAACAATTAGCAGGATTAATTCATAATGAATCAGTTCGTAATCAACGTTGGGAGACAAAGTCAGCTATAGAGGTTGAGGTGGACGACATTGATTTAATTGAAGTGAAAAGTTGTATTGAAGAAACCAAATTGACCGGTCGAGAACAAAATGTACCCGACAATCCCCTTCGCTTTCTCGAAAAGTATGGATTGTATAAAAACGGAGATTTCACCAATGCTGCGGTTATTCTTTTCGGGAAAGAGCCTATCCGATTTTTTCCTCAGGTAAGAGTTCGGTTATCCGTTTTCAATACAGATAAAACAGGCGGGGAATTGCTTTACGACAAAGTATTTGAAGGAAATCTCTTCAATTCAATTCGACAAATTACTGATTTTTTTGATCTTGCTTATGGCGTTTCAAGTTCATTTAGCAGCGATTCTTGGAAACGCACTGATAAACTGGCTTTTCCTCGGTTAGCTATTCGTGAAGCAGTTCTGAATGCATTTATTCATAGAGATTATTCCTCTTTTTCGAGTAGGATTGCTATAAATGTTTATCCTGACAAACTGCAAATAAGTAGCTATGGAAGTCTGCCTAAGGGAATAAGTATTAAATCATTGTCTGAAGATCATTTGTCAATTCCTGTAAATCCCACATTAGCTCATATTTTCTTTTTAAGAAACTGGATAGAATTGATTGGAATTGGTACTGTAAAAATGATTAGTCAATGTAAAGATTTAGGTTTTAAAGCTCCTGTTTGGAGTCAAAAAGATAATACAGTTCATGTTACTTTTCCTGATGTTAAAGTGCCTTTCAATTACAATGAGGGAATAAGTGAGGGAATAAGTGAGGGAATAGAAAAACTTATAACTATTACTCAAAGTGAGGGAATAAATGAGGGATTAAGTAAGGGAATAACTACAATACTTAAAGATTCACTTATTGAAATAGTAACACTTATTGCTAAAGAAAATGCTATAAAGGCTTCTGAAATTGCTTTAAGACTAAATAAATCGTATAAAACAATAGAAAGACAAATTAGTATACTTCGAGAGATTGGTGCTATTGAACATGAAGGTTCAAAAAAGGCTGGAGGATATACATTGACTAAAAAGCTACTTGAACTTTTGGGGACAAAGAAATAAAGCTACAAACTTAAATAAATTAGGTCTAAAGAAAAACGCAAAATCTTCCAAACAATATAGATTTATGAACAAAGAATATATCAAAACCGACGAGAAAAACCACGTTGAAGAACCTTTCTTGTTACAGCTTCAGGCAATGGAAAAATTTACTGAAGATGCATTGTACTGGGATGTAATGCGGTTGGATAAAGCGCAGCAGCCTGCCGATACAGGGCGTGAAAGTTTCGACGAGGTGGTTATGGTCGATAAACTCCGCGATGCCTTACACGATATCAACCCCTGGATGAATTCCGACCAAATTACAGAAGCAGTAGAGCAAATCACTTCTTTCCCGGGACGTGAACTCATAGCCGAGAATCAGGCCGTGTTGGAGTTGCTTATCAAAGGCGGTACGGTATATTCTGAGGAAGAGAAACAGAATAAACCATTTAATTTTATTGATTTTAATAAGCCAGAGAACAACTCTTTTGTGGCTGTTTCGCAGTTGAAAGTACAAATCCCAACCACCGAAAAACACATTTATCCCGATATAGTTTGCTTTGTAAACGGATTACCACTTGTCGTTATTGAATGTAAATCACCCAAAGTACAAACTCCGTTGGACGATGCCATTGACCAGTTGATGCGTTATTCCGAGCAAAGAGGAGAACAATACGAAGGGAACAAACGCTTGTTTGT
>SAAL01000102.1 GCA_009929445.1 Bacteroidia bacterium | reverse complement strand
CCTCAAGCCAATATTCCACCTTTTGCGCCACTCATTTTCGAAGTAGAATTATTGGATATCATATACCCGGAACAAGCTCCGGTAGTGGAAGAGGTAAAACCTGCAGCTGTGAAAGCCACTACTAAATCATCAACAGCAAAAAAGAAATAACTAATAGATAAATATAAAAGAAAAATGAATAAACAAAATTTTTTGACAATGGCACTTTTTGGTGTCATGCTTGTACTTGCTTCATGTGGAGGCAACAATGATGCAAAAAAAGTGAAACTGAAGACCCAGGAAGATAGTCTGAATTATGCCATGGGACTTGTCATCAGTGAAGATTTGAGAATGAATGCATTACAAAACGATTCATCCGAAAATACAATTAATGCTTTGCTTGAAAAATTCGACAACTACTACAAAGACAAGAATAATCAGAAAGAGTATAAAACGGGATTGAAAATCGGAAATATGATGAAAGAACAGCTTAGCGCTGGATTGACCGGAGATTCTACCTTGAATTTTAATGAAGAGCTTTTTCAGAAAGGTCTTGTTAAAGGAATTAGCGGCGACACTACAGGTATTACCGGCATACAGGCAATAATATACTTTCAAAATACCATTCAGAAAATTCAGAATGCAAAGTTGCTAAATGCAAATCCGGTGACAGTTCCAACAGATACCATCAAAAAGTAATCATTCATTCCAAAAATCAATAACAATAAAACAATGAAAAGAATATATATATATTTAGGAGTATCCCTGGTTGTGATGATGCTTTTTACATCATGCAAAGGTGCTGAAAGTACCAACTTACAAGATCCTGTACTGGCATCTGAAATCGACAGTTTGAATTTTACTTATGGCCTGGCATTAGGTCATGATCTTAAAATAAATATGCTGAGCAGAGACTCTGTAGAACAAAGGACAAAAGTATTTATGAAAGGTTTTGCTGAAGGATCAAAAGCTGAAGTTGATGTAAAACCGGGTATTTCTCTTACAGCTAATCAGCTGAGTGATTGGATGAAACAACAGAAGGCATCCGGATTGCTTGGTGATTCTACGCTGAAAGTTGACTATAAATTATTTAAACAAGGATTAATAAACGGCCTGAAAAAATCAGAAATTCAGATGACTTCTCAGGAAGCCAGTGAATATATCAACAAAGTGATGAGTGCCCGTTAGAATCTGACAGCTTATCTCAAAACATCCAAAGACGAGAATATTCAACCATATTCTCGTCTTTTTTTTTATTTCATTTTTTCCACTACATTATTTTACATTAATGGAGATTTATTTGAAAAAAGTAAACTAAATTCAAATTTATTTGATAAAATGTTTTGTTTGCAGTAAAAAATATGTATTTTTGTTGTCATAATGATAATTTGTTCTTTACCATGGAAAAAATAGATAAATTAGACCGTAAAATTTTACGGATTATTTCACAAAATGCACGTAAGCCTTTCAAGGATGTGGCAGAAGAATGTGAAGTATCCAGGGCCGCCATACATCAGCGTGTGCAGCGGCTTATAGATATGGGTGTAATTACAGGTTCAGGCTACTCTGTCAATCCCAAAATGCTTGGTTTTCAGCTGTGTGTATATATCGGCATTACGCTCGAAAGAGCTTCCATGTACAAGGATGTGGTGGCAGCACTCGAACAAATCCCTGAAGTGGTAGAGTCACATTACACCCTGGGTGCATACACTATTCTGATTAAAATGTATGCCAAAAACGACGAACACCTGATGGAATTGCTCAACGGAAAAATTCAGGAAATACCCGGAGTAGCTACTACAGAAACGCTTACATCGCTCGACCAGAAGATCAGAAGAACAGTTCCGATTGAATAAGCTTACTCAGGAATTCATTTTTTTTGGAGACGATAAAAAACTTCATAAACCGCTTAACTGTTTAAGCGGTTTATTTGCTTTAAAATGATTAACTTTGCACCCTTAATTCAGGTAATCAGTCAGTTTGAAGACCGGTAGATCAAACTTTGTGAAGTAATCAGCCCGCCAACATACAACAGAATTCAATTGAACTTATTACCAAATACACTATTCAACTTTTTTGAAAACCAATGATGAAGACAGTTTTAAGCGGAATTCGCCCTACAGGAAATTTACATCTCGGAAATTACTTTGGAGCGCTTCGTAACTTTGTGGAAATGCAGCATGAATACAATTGCTATTTCTTTATAGCCGATTTGCACTCACTCACCACTCACCCTACGCCCCAAAATATTCAGGGAAACGTAAAAAGCGTACTCGCCCAGTACTTGGCAGCCGGACTTGATCCCGAAAAGGCAACCATTTACGTTCAAAGCGATGTACCTGAAGTGATAGAACTTTACCTCTATCTCAATATGAATGCCTATGTGGGAGAACTCGAACGTTGCACCTCATTCAAGGACAAAATACGCCAGCAACCGCAAAATGTGAATGCCGGATTGCTCACGTATCCTACCCTGATGGCAGCCGATATTCTCATACACAAAGCCGATTTTGTGCCCGTAGGAAAAGACCAGGAGCAACACCTGGAAATGGCACGTACCTTTGGCAACCGATTTAACCGCATGTATGGGCATGAATACTTCCCCGAACCCCAGGCTTTCAATTTCGGACGCGAACTGGTAAAAATTCCGGCACTTAACGGAGCCGGAAAAATGGGAAAATCGGAAGGCGATGACAGCACAATATTCCTGACCGATAAGCCTGAAGTGATCCTGAAAAAGGTAAAACGAGCCGTTACCGATGCAGGACCTACCCAACCCAACCAACCGATGGCAGAACCCATAGCTAATCTTTTTCAACTGATGAATGTGGTTTCACAACCAGAAACCATTCAGTTTTTCAAGGAAAAATACAACGATTGCTCCATTCGCTACGGCGACCTGAAGAAGCAGTTGGCCGAAGACATGATCACGTTCGTCAATCCGTTCAGGGAGCGGATAGAAGATATCATGGCTGATGAAGCGTTCCTAAACCGTGTAGCTGAAATGGGAAAGGAAAAAGCCAAAGCCAGTGCCGGAAAAACAATCCGTGAAGTAAGAGAAATAATCGGATTTAAGCCGTATTAATCTTTGAGCTCAATGGATTTTCAAATACAGTAAGAAACAAATGCAAAAAGCGAAAGATAGAAATGTTTTTCGCTTTTTTGATTCTGAAGCATCAAAGTAAACGGGCTCGAACTGTAATCTTCACATTTCGAGAAAAGAAAAAGAATTACGAAAATCATTTCATACAAATAATTGTAAAATATGTAACCAGGCTAAATTCCAACCTGTTTTCACAAAGAAACAAAAAAGCATTGAAAAATAAATGCTAACTCAATGATTTTTTGTAGCTTTGCATTCCGAAAAAGACATACTGAAAATGGTAAAAAAGCAGATTAAACGGGCGCTGATTTCGGTTTATCACAAAGAAAGACTGGATCTGATAATCAAAAAACTGCATGATGAAGGCGTTTCATTCCTTTCAACAGGCGGAACAAAAACTTTTATCGAGTCGCAGGGCATTCCTTGCGAAGCCGTGGAAGAACTCACTACTTATCCATCCATTCTGGGCGGAAGGGTAAAAACACTTCATCCGAAAGTGTTTGGAGGAATTTTAGCCCGCAGGGATGTTGAAAAAGATGCTGAACAACTCACAGAATATCAAATTCCGGAAATTGACCTGGTAATAGTTGACCTATACCCCTTTGAAGCAACTGTAGCTGCCGGAGCTGATGAAAAAAATGTAATAGAAAAAATTGATATAGGTGGCATTTCACTCATACGTGCTGCTGCCAAAAACTACAAGGATGTTGTCATCCTGGCGTCACAGGATCAATACATGCCTTTTTTAGAGTTAATTAATCAAAACGGAGCAGAAACCACACTTGAAGAACGCCGCTGGTTTGCCAAAGAAGCTTTTGCAGTGACTTCACACTACGATTCGGCTATTTTCAACTACTTCGACGGTGAAGATGCAAGCGCTTTCCGATTCACAGCTAATGGTTCCAAACCGCTTCGTTACGGCGAAAATCCACATCAGAAAGGATACTTTTTCGGACAATTCAACGAGATGTTCGAGCAGCTTCACGGAAAGGAAATATCATACAACAACCTGCTCGACATCGATGCAGCCGTTAACCTTATCAACGACTTCGAAGACATTACCTTTGCAATTCTGAAGCACAACAACGCCTGCGGACTTGCATCGCGCGATGAACTGAAAACCGCCTGGAAAGATGCCCTTGCCGGCGATCCGGTTTCGGCTTACGGAGGAGTGCTCATTACAAATGCCATTGTGGATAAAGATACTGCCGAAGAAATAAACAAGCTGTTTTTTGAAGTAATCATTGCTCCGGATTACGACCTGGATGCTCTCGAACTGCTTACACAAAAGAAAAACCGCATCATTCTGGTGCTGGAAAATACCAAAGTTCCTCAAAAGCAATTTCGCTCGGTACTCAACGGCGTATTGGTTCAGGAGAGAGATACATATCAGGAAACCGGAGAAGAACTGAAAACGGTAACAGAAAAAGAACCGGATGAAGATGAAATAGATGACCTGCTTTTTGCCAATAAAATAGTGAAACACTCCAAATCCAACGCGATTGTTCTAGCAAAAGACAAACAACTGATAGCCAGTGGAGTAGGGCAGACTTCGCGCGTGGATGCCCTAAAGCAGGCTATTGAAAAAGCCAAATCATTTGACTTTGATTTGCAGGGTGCTGTGATGGCATCGGATGCATTTTTCCCATTCAACGATTGCGTAGAGATTGCTGCAGAAGCAGGAATAACTGCCATAATACAGCCCGGAGGTTCGGTGAGAGACACCGATAGCATCGAAATGGCCAATCAGAAAGGAGTATCCATGGTGACGACCGGAATCAGGCATTTCAAACATTAATATTAAAATAAAAAAACAACACATTAAAAAATGATTTTGAAATACGAATTACCATTTCGTAACTCCAAAATCGTAAATCTAAAATAAGAATATGGGACTTTTTTCATTTACACAAGAGATAGCCATGGACCTGGGCACGGCTAATACAATTATTATACAGGATGATAAAATAGTAGTGGATGAGCCATCGGTAGTGGCTCTGGACAAACGAACCGACAAACTGATAGCTATTGGCGAAAAAGCACGTCAGATGCAGGGAAAGGAAAACGAAGGGATTCGTACCGTTCGCCCCTTGCGCGACGGAGTGATTGCTGATTTCTATGCATGCGAACTGATGATGCGCGGCATGATAAAGATGATACCGCAGAAAAGCCGTCTTTTCTCTCCAACATTGAAAATGGTGGTTTGTATCCCATCCGGAAGCACTGAAGTGGAAATACGTGCGGTACGTGATTCATCCGAACATGCAGGCGGAAGAGATATTTACATGATCTACGAACCCATGGCAGCTGCCATCGGAATTGGTATCGACGTGGAAGCACCCAATGGCTGTATGATTGTTGACATCGGGGGTGGAACTACCGAAATAGCTGTAATTTCGCTGGGAGGTATCGTTTCCAATAAATCGATTCGTATAGCCGGTGACGATCTTACTGCAGATATTATGGAGTACATGGGACGTATGCACAACATTAAAGTGGGTGAACGTACGGCCGAAATGATAAAGATTAACGTAGGTGCTGCTCTCACAGATCTGGAGGATGCTCCGGAAGATTATGTGGTTCACGGTCCAAACCGTATGACTGCACTGCCAATGGAAGTGCCGGTTTCGTATCAGGAAATTGCTCATTGCCTCGAAAAATCGGTATCAAAGATTGAAGCAGCCGTATTGAGCGCGTTGGAACAAACACCCCCGGAATTGTATTCGGACATTGTGCAAAGCGGTGTTTACCTTGCCGGCGGCGGAGCATTACTTCGCGGACTGGATAAACGACTGACAGACAAACTGAACATTAAATTTCATGTGGCTGATGATCCGTTGCATGCTGTAGCACGTGGTACAGGTATAGCACTTAAAAATGTAGATAAATATCCATTTCTGATGAGATAAATTCAGGGTATTTTGTTTTTTTAATGCATATTTTGAAGTCTTATTACCGGTATTCAAAATTCTAAAAATAAACACACGATTAACAGTTGTTTTTCGTGTGTTTTTACAATTATTCATCGTTTTCGCATTTTGAAGAATCTTATCAGTTTTTTGATCAGGTACAGTGTTGTTTTCTTGTTTATTATACTGGAAATCATATCATTGGTTTTGATATCCCGAAACAAGGGCTATCAGCGGAGCGTTTTGCTTTCTTCTACCAATACCGTGGTCGGGAAAATGTACGAAACGAGCAGCAAAGTGGTCGAATTTTTCAAGCTGAGCAACGCAAATAAAAATCTTGCCGAAGAAAATACTTTTTTGCTCAACAGAGTAACAGAACTGGAAAACACGCTCAATACGCTTACAGATACTGTAAACAGTAACGAATGGAAAACGGTGCGTATACCTCCCGAACGGCAGTACGACTATATAGCCGCCAAGGTAATTCGTATCACCACCCATCAGTTACAAAATTACATAACCATCAACAAAGGCTCACTGGACAGCATAAAACCCGATATGGGAGTGGTTGGCGATCAGGGAGTAGTTGGGATTGTAGAAGCCGTTTCGCCTCATTTTGCTAAAGTGATACCCATTCTGCACCCAAAATCAACCATTGTGACCAAATTCAAAAAAAGCAATTATTTTGGTCCGCTTGTGTGGGATGGTCAGGACTATCGGTATGCCAAGCTCAACGACATTGCCCGTCATGTGAAGTTCAGTCTGGGAGATACTCTTGTGTCGAGTGGTTTCAAATCATTTCCCGAAGGTATCATCGTAGGCACAATCAATAATTTTGACATCAGAGAAAGTGATGCATATTACAACATACAGGTAAGGCTGGCTGTTGATTTTCGCTCACTGACGCATGTGAAAGTAATCAACTATAAGAATTACCAGGAGCAAACAGAGCTGGAAAAGGGAACTCCGGATGAAAAGACAATTTCCAAAAAAGATAAATAGTAGTCGTTCATGCAATTAGTTATTCAAAACATATTTCGGTTTGTTATGCTGGTATTGGTTCAGGTATTTGTATTGGACAATATTCAGTTTCTGGGCTATTTAAGTCCTATGATTTACGTTTTGTTTATACTTTCGCTGCCTGTTCGTTTCCCCAAAGGAGTTTTGTTAATTCTGGCTTTTATTCTCGGACTTACTGTTGATATTTTCAACAATACGATGGGAATACATGCATTTGCAACTGTTTTTGCTGCTTTTGTGCGCCCGGTAGTCATTAATATGTCAGTTTCAACAGAAGAAATGGCAAATCCATCACCTTCATTCCGAACTTTTGGAGTGGCAAATTACGTGAAATATGTCATTCTAATCGTACTTTTCCACCACATTGTATTATTTTTAGTCGAGTCATTTTCATTTATGCATCTCACGCTGCTCGTCCCGAAGATATTATTAAGTTCTGCGGTTACCATTCTTATTATTTTAGGCATTCAGTCACTCAAGTCGAAATAATGATCAACGATAAGTATCAAAAAAGAAGCACTACAATGGCAGTTATCATGATTGTTGTTGTAGTAATCTATATTTTACGACTTTTCTCGCTTCAGATACTCGAAGACAAGTATAAGAAAGGAGCTGCCAGCAATGCATTTCTGAATAAAACCATTTATCCTCCACGCGGACTGCTGTATGACCGCAACGACTCGCTCCTTGTGTACAATAAACCTGCTTACGATATTGCTTTTATCAATCGTGAAATACGGAATCTGGATACTCTTTCATTCTGTAACGATCTGAAAATCACTAAAGAATACTTTATCGAAAGGATGAAAGAGGTTAAAAACAGGGATAAGAATCCGTCGTATTCTTCGCTTACTCCTCAGGTGTTTATGACTCAGCTGGAGATTAAAGATGTGGCAGCTGTGCAGCAGTCCATGTACAAGTACAGCGGATTTTATATTCAAACACGTACTCTGCGCGAATACAGGTATGCAGCCGGTGGGCATGTACTAGGTAGTATTGGCGAAATTACACCCAGAATGCTTGAGAATGATGAAGAAGGATATTACGATCCGGGCGATTATGTGGGTCGTGATGGATTTGAATTTACCTATGAGAAAGACTTGAAAGGAGAAAAGGGAGTGGAGGTATTGCTGCGCGATGCCCGCGGCCGGATAAAGGGGAAATACGAGGAAGGAAGAAAAGACATTGCACCCAAAGCCGGTAAAAACATCAAAATGACGCTGGATATTAAACTGCAAATATTGGGAGAGCAGTTGCTGGCAGGCAAGGTGGGAAGTGTAGTGGCCATTGAACCGAATACGGGTGAAATTCTTGCCATGGTGTCCAATCCTACGTTTGATCCTTCGCTGCTCGTTGGTCGCGAGCGTTCAAAAAATTACTCGCTGCTGGTCAATGATCCTACCAAACCGTTGATGAATCGCGCTACACAGGCGCAATATTCTCCCGGTTCCTCATTCAAACCGTTTCAGGCACTGGTGGCATTGAAGCAGGGCGCTATCAACGAAGGAACAAGGTTCTCATGCAATGGTCCCGGTTCGTCGCCCATCCGGTGTACACACCACCACGGATCTCCCGTTTCGTTGCTCAATGCCATCGAACAAAGTTGTAATCCTTATTTCTGGCATACTTTTGAGTCCACGCTGGTAAAAGGAGGTTATGGAAAGGATAACCAGAATTTCCGGAAAAATTACGATGAATGGAGAATAAATATCATGAAATTTGGCTTTGGAGCCAGGTTTGAAGATTCGGATATCTATCAGCAAAGCAGGGGAAATATTCCTTCGGAAAACTATTTTGACAAAGTGTATAAAAGCAAAACGGGTTGGAGAGCGCTTACCATTCGTTCGCTGTCAATTGGGCAGGGTGAAGTGCTGGTTACGCCGCTTCAGCTTGCTAATGCCACTTCGGTAATAGCAAACCGGGGATTTTTCATCACTCCGCATTTGAACAAATCAGACTCAATGCTGCTTCACAAGCACGATGTAGGAGTAGATAAAAGGCACTTTCAGGTAGTGGATGAAGGAATGTGGAGAGTAAATGAATTCGGGACTGCAAGGAGTTATAAAGTACCCGGCATAAACTGGTGTGGAAAAACCGGTACGGTGCAAAATAACCGCGGAAAAGATCACGCATTCTACATGGGATACGCTCCGCGCGAAAATCCGAAAATAGCAATAGCTGTGGTGGTGGAAAATGCAGGTTTCGGCTCTACATTTGCTGCTCCCATTGCCAGCCTGATGGTAGAACAGTATCTTACCGGAAAAGTGGTCCGAACGGACTTATTAACTAAAACAATGAATGTAAGAACAAATGCCAACGTCAAGGAATATTAGCATAAAATATGCGCTGGACTGGAAAACGGTATTTATTTATCTGTTTCTGGTAGCCTTTGGCTGGTTGAATATCTATGGCGCAAGCTATGATTTTGATCAGGCCAGTATTTTTGACTTCAGTCAGCGGGCAGGTAAACAGTTTGTATGGATTCTGACTGCTTTCGGCCTGGCAGGTGTGCTGCTTTTACTTGATTCAAGATTATACAGTTATTTTGCCTATCTCATTTATATCTTTGTCATATTTCTGCTCATAGTTACTATATTTATTGCTACCGATGTAAAAGGTTCCCGATCGTGGCTGGTATTCGGTCCTGTAAGTTTTCAGCCCGCCGAACTTGCCAAAACTGCTACAGCCCTGGCGTTGGCTAAATTCATGAGTGCCTACAACTATACGCTGAAAGGTTGGAAGGATCTGATTCCACTTGCAGTCATTGTTTTTATCCCGTTTGCTTTGATTATACTTCAGAAGGAAACAGGAAGTGCGCTGGTATTTCTGGCATTTTTGCTCATGTTTTACCGCGAAGGAATGAGTGGACTTGTCCTTCTGCTGGGCGTATTTGCGGTAGCTTTATTTGTCATCGCTATCGGATTCAGCGAGATACCGATACAGACTGATAGCGGCACGCTGGGGATGGTACTGGCTATGTTACTGGTCATTTTGGTGCAGTTTGTTTTTGCCTTTTTTTATAAGCGTAACCGCAAAGAAGCTTTGTTGCTGCTGGCAGGAGTGGCTGGAATGTCGATCATTGCAGTTGTGCTTAATATCTGGCTTCCCGTAAATTACGACTACGTGGCAATTTTTATTGTTTTACTTTCGTGTGTGTATTGGTTTATAATTTCCAGGTTCAAACGAATGAAACAATACCTGTTTATAGCCTGGATTTCTCTGGGAGCAATGTTGTTCTGTTTTTCGGCCGATTATTTGTTTTACCAGGTATTAGAGCCGCATCAGCAAATCCGCATTAAAGTACTCCTGAATATGGAAGAAGACCTCCGCGGCGCAGGTTACAATGTCAATCAGTCCAAAATTGCCATTGGTTCCGGAGGTATGTTTGGTAAAGGGTACCTCAATGGTACTCAAACCAAACTTAAGTATGTTCCGGAGCAGGATACTGATTTTATTTTTTGTACCGTGGGTGAAGAATGGGGTTTTCTGGGTTCATCCGTTCTTTTGTTTATTTACCTGTGGCTGCTTCTGAGGATTATACGGATTGCCGAAAGGCAGAATGAGGTGTTCAACCGAGTGTACGGCTATTCGGTAGCCAGTATATTTTTCTTCCATCTCACTATCAACGTGGGGATGGTACTCGGCTTGGTACCCGTAATCGGTATTCCGCTGCCATTTCTCAGCTACGGCGGTTCGTCGCTCTGGAGTTTTACCGTTTTACTTTTTATTCTGCTCAGGCTGGATGCGGCAAGACTTCAGCGGGGAGTGCAGCGTTAGTTTTTTGGTTTTTATGTATTCAAATATTAGCCGATTTTACCTAAAATTGCAACATAGTTTTTGCCGTATTTTTTGGCACACTTGGGGCAGGTAGTATACCACATGTACATTTTTTCGATTTCAAGGTTTTTACCTTTGGCATAATCCCGATAGTTTTTTGTCCACTTTCCGGTTTCGCGGAAATCTCCTTCGTACACCTTGCACAGGAATTTCCCCGAAAAAGTTACATTATTAAGTCCTGCCACTTCGCGGTCCACAGCCAGACAGACATCCATTTTCCAGGCAGAAGTATGATCTGACAGTCCCATTCCGTCCTGTTGCATGGATGCACCTGAATTTCGTATTTTCGTATCCAGTTTGCGCATCACCGCACCAAAGTTGAGCGGCATTTACATGAATGTACAGACACTCCCTTTTACAAATTTTTTATTTTTCCATTCCAGTGTTTTCTCATCCCAGCGTTCGGGTTCAAACTTCGGGCAGCATTCCGTTTCTTCATTTACAATTGGTTGTTTACTTTCCATACAGGTATAGAGTTTTAGCTTGTAATACACTATATATAAAACAGTAATGAATAAATATTTGTTTTTTTAAAAACTAAATTAAATAAATCTATCTGTGTTTTTCTTCAAAATATATTCATAACTTTGGAGGGATAAATTCATGTATTTTCCTAATTCTAAAGAACCAAAAATGAATGGAAAACTAATTGCCTGTTGTGGTATCAACTGTGCCACGTGCGATGCCTGCATTGCTACCATGACCCATGATGAGGAGCTGCGTGCCAAAACTGCCGAAAAATGGAGTGTGGAATATAACTCAAGTGATATTACTACTGAAACATTTTATTGTACCGGTTGCCGTCAGGCAGGAGCTAAATTTGCGTATTGTGAATTTTGCGAAATTCGCAACTGTGTGAAATCGAAGGGATTTGAAACCTGTGGAGAGTGTGATCAGTTGGAGAACTGCTCTATCGTGGGTAATGTACTGAAAATTCTACCCGAAGCGCTTGACAATCTTAAATCGTTGAACTGATTGTTCAAAGTGCCGGGTTAAGCATTGAAAAAACAATCAATGCCGTTTCCATTCAATTTCGGAAACGGCATCGTGTTTTTTTACAACTTAAATTTTACATCCACCTGATACAATCGGTAGTGTTTACACACCAATTTGAGCATTAAATAGTCGACCCTTAAAAAGCCCATAAACATAAGATTATCAGTAAAATAAATCTTAAAAGTATTGTGTATATCTGCAAGTTTTAGTATATTTGATGCATAA
>SAAL01000101.1 GCA_009929445.1 Bacteroidia bacterium | reverse complement strand
TTACCAAAAGAATGCACCTTCGGGCGGCGGAAATAAAACAGCATTGTTTGTCATTCCGAATGAAAATAAAACGTAACGAAGTGAAGTTTTTTGAGTGAGGAATCTGATTGTGTTTTTTATTTATTTCCATTGCATTCACGCAAAAGTCCCCCTGAGGGGTTCTGATAGCTATCGAGGATAAGAGGCAATTACTTCATTTGCAGGAGTTTGGATGGAAATATGCATATATGTGCAGGTTACTTGCGGGAATCCGGACGGGCATCTGCATAAGTGTGCAGTTACTTGCGGGAATCCGGACGGGCATCTGCAGGTTGTGCAGGTTACTTGCGGGAATTCGGACGGGCATCTGCATAAGTGTGCAGTTACTTGCGGGAATCCGGACGGGCATCTGCATAAGTGTGCAGTCACTTGCGGGAATCCGGACGGGCATCTGCATAAGTGTGCAGTTACTTGCGGGAATCCGGACGGGCATCTGCATAAGTGTGCAATCACTTGCGGGAATTAGGACGGGCATCTGCATAAGTGTGCAGTCACTTGCGGGAGTTTGGACGGGTACCTGCAGGTTGTGCAGGTCACTTGCGGGAATCCGGACGGGCATCTGCAGGTTGTGCAGGTCACTTGCGGGAGTATGGACGGAAACCTGCATATATGTGCAATCACTTGCGGGAGTTTGGACGGGTACCTGCCTTTCAATGCTGGTCATGTTACAACTGATGGAATCATAATGCACCGCACAATCACTTACATTCCAGTAGTATCGCTCTGAGATGAACTTAACAGCTTATCTTCGGTGTTAAATGGACTCGGTAATAACTTCCTGCTGTGTATCAGCATACAACATAAAGCATGACAATCCTCTGTTTCGCGGTAGGTGAGTCCAAACGATTAAGGAGTAACGTCTGGCATGGTCTTCTTATTTTTTTGATTTTCCAAAGACTATCCGTTGAAATAGTACAATTATTTACGTATTTTTGTAAATTAATTACTCGTTTCTAAAAAAATCAAACGATATATACCTGGATTATGGGGAAAAAGGATAACTTCTGGAACAACAATTACTTAGGCTACATACTTAAAAACATACTGATAGCAACCGGTTTACTGATGGGTTTGATACTTGCTACCCTTCTGCTCATTAACATTTACACCAACCACGGAAGCTCCGAAAAAGTTCCGAACCTGAAAGGTACTACGCTGGAAGAAGCCAGGATTATGCTTAAAAGGCATAACCTGGAGGCAGAAATTATCGATTCGGTTTATCTGAAAGACAAGAAACAGGGTACCATCATCGAGCAAAATCCGGCACCCAACAGCATAGTGAAACCGGGCAGGCCAATCTATCTGATTATCAACTCTAAATCGGCACGCAAAATCACCCTGCCGGATGTCAGAGACGTTTCGCTGCGGCAGGCCGAAGCCATGATCAAATCCATGGGAGTGAACATTGCCACCGTGCAGTATGCCCCGTCGGAATACCGCGACCTGGTGCTGGATATCAAATACAAAGGACAAACATTGCTTCCCGGTTCCAAAATTCCGGAAGGCAGTTCGGTAGTGCTCATAGCCGGCGACGGATACGGTGGAGGCACTTCATCGGGAGTTCCTTCGGTGAAAGGGCTCGATCTGAAGAGCGCCACTGAAATTATCAACGCCTCCAACTTCCTAATGGGAGGCATCATATACGATGTGACCCCCAACGGCAACGAGGATCAATACATCGTCTATCAGCAGCGCCCCGAACCCGGCGATCCGGTTTCAACCGGCACTGCCATTGATTTGTTTCTGAGCAAGGACCGCTCACGCCTCAACGAAGCTCTGCCTCCCATGGTGAAACGGAAAAGTACCGAAGATAAGCAGGAAAAGGAAAAGGTGGAAGACATTGAGGAATTCTTTTAATTTGTTTGCAAGGCAATAAAATACAGTGGAAGAAGACAATCTGGAAGACATAGATTCCGAAATGGAGATGGATGACACGGCTTCGGGCGGTGAAATGTATGAGCATTACCGGTTTGAAGTGGACAAAGGTCAGTCGCTGCTTCGTATCGATAAATACCTGACGGACAAGATAGCCGGCATCTCCCGCAACCGCATACAGGATGCTGCCGATGCCGGCAACATACTGGTAAACGGGAAACCGTCAAAATCAAACTACAGGGTTAAGCCGCTGGATATCATCACCATCGTGCTGGCATACCCACGCATAGCGCTTGAAATTACTCCGCAGGATATACCCATCCGGATTGTATATGAAGATGACGAACTGCTCGTCATCGACAAGCAACCGGGGTTGGTGGTGCATCCCGGAGTGGGCAATTACGAAGGTACGCTGCTCAATGCCATCGCCTTCCACCTGAAAGATAATCCGTATTTCGATCCGAACGACTCGCGGGTGGGACTTGTGCACCGTATCGATAAGGATACTTCGGGTTTGCTGCTGATAGCCAAAACTCCGAATGCCAAAACAAACCTGGGAAAACAGTTTTTCGATAAAACCACACGGCGAACCTACAACGCACTGGTGTGGGGAAACGTGAAAGAAGACGAAGGTACCATCACCGGCGATCTGGGGCGCGATCCGCGCGACCGGATGCTCTTCACCGTATTTCCCGAAGGGGAAAATCCACTGGCAAAACATGCCGTGACCCACTACAAGGTACTCGAACGGCTGGGATACGTTACGCTGGTGGAGTGCCGGCTCGAAACGGGGCGAACGCATCAGATTCGCGTACACATGAAACACATCGGGCACACCCTCTTCAACGATGCCCGATACGGAGGCAACGAGATACTGAAAGGCAACCGAACCGCCAAATACCAGCAGTTTGTGAAAAATTGCTTCGAAATCTGTCCGCGTCAGGCACTGCATGCCCGTACACTGGGCTTCACTCACCCCACCACGGGGCGCGATATGAACTTTGACAGCGAACTGCCCGACGATATGACTCAGCTGATAGAAAAATGGAGAAGATTTGCAGGAATTATTTCAACACCAGACTTGTAAATGCTTTTATAAAAAATTTGATTATCCGAAAAGTGTACTGATAAAATTAGTTTTTGCCTGTAAGCCATATTTAATTGGCTACGCCAAACGTTGTTTCAGCCCAATAGCAACGCCCGGGAAATTGATTGATATATGCAATTTGTGACCTGAAAGGCAAATTAAATTTTTAAGTCTGGCTTTCAGCCGATTATTCAATTTAGAACACATTGCGGATAATTAGAAAAAAACTTCTCTCATTAAATTTGTAATTAGAACAAAAATATATTATTTTTGTTAATAATAGAACACATTTAGTCTAACTAAAAGTCATATTTATCAGAAAATCCATGAAACAGTCATCAGGCAATTCTTTGGAGCTGTACAACGAGTTATCGTATGAGCTTAGCCGGGAAATTACCAGAAAGTACAGCACCTCGTTTCACTCGGCTACCACACTTTTCGGGAAAGAAACCCGCCGTGCCATCCAGAGCATATACGGTTTTGTACGTCTGGCTGATGAAATTGTGGATACATTTCATGATACCGACAAGCAGTATTTACTTGATAAATTTGAAGCAGATTACTACGATGCCTACAAGCAGGGAATCAGCCTGAATCCGCTGCTCCACTCCTTTCAGTCCACCGTAAAGAAATATGGCATCAACGATGAATTCATTCAGGATTTCCTCTTGAGCATGAAAGCCGACATTGAGAAAAAGGAATACAAAAGCAAATCGGAAATGAACGATTACATCTACGGCTCGGCCGACGTGGTGGGTCTGATGTGCCTGAAAGTATTCTGCAACGGCAATGCACAGTTGTTCCAGTCGCTGCTCATTCCGGCCATGCGGCTGGGTTCTGCATTTCAGAAAGTGAATTTCCTGCGTGACCTCAGAGAAGATCTCGAAACCCTCGGGCGGTCGTATTTTCCGGAAGTTTCACTGAACAAACCCGACGAAAAGACCAAAGCCATACTGGTGGAGGACATCGAAAAAGACTTTGCGACCGCCCTGGAGGGTATCCGCAAATTGCCCGATGACTCGCGCCTGGCTGTGATGGTAGCCTACAGGTACTACACCCGGCTACTGAAAAATATCAAAAAAACACCCGTTCAGGAACTCATGAACCGTCGTATCCGCGTATCCGACAGCAAGAAAGTGATGCTCCTCGTTACCTCGGTCATCAAACACAAATTAAACTTGGAATAATGGAAAGAGAAAACATGGTGCAACTCGTTGACGAGCAAGACAATCCCACGGGACTGATGGAAAAAATGGCCGCACATCGCGACCCTCATCTGCACAGGGCTATTTCTGTTTTCATTCTGAATAGCAGCGGCGAATGGCTCCTGCATCAGCGTTCGTCTCACAAGTATCATTCGCGTGAACTTTGGAGCAATGCCTGCTGCACCCATCCGTATGAGGGCGAAAGCTATCCGGAAGCTGCCGCCAGACGTCTGCAGCACGAAATGGGAATGAACTGCCCGCTTACTCCGATGTTCAGTTTCATCTACAAAGCCCAGATAGACGACGAACTGACTGAATATGAATACGATCAGGTGTTTGCAGCCGTCACAGACGACCTCCCTCAGCTCAACGAAGAGGAGGTAAAAGACTGGAAGTACATCCGTTTCGACGATTTGAAACTGGATGTGGAAAATCACCCGGAAAAATACTCTGCATGGTTCAAAATCATATATCTGAGGGTTCACAGTGAATTAAACGGACTAATTTTTCCTAAAAATACATAGCCATGGTACTTAATATTCTTATGCTGCTCATCGGTTTCTCAATGATGGAATTTGTGGCCTGGTCCAATCATAAGTATGTGATGCACGGTTTTCTGTGGCGCTGGCACAAAGATCACCATGTGCGCGACCGGCAAAAGGTTACCCAATCCGAGCTGGCAAAAACCGAAGCCAACCGCTTCGAGAAAAACGACCTGTTTTTCATTGTTTACGCCACTCCGGCTATTGTACTTATGGTCATCGGCATTGCACTGCAGTTGATGCCTGCGCTGTTTCTGAGCATCGGAATCACCCTGTACGGAATGATTTATTTTCTGATTCACGATGTGGCTATTCATCAGCGCCTGAACATCCCTTTTCTTATACACTCCAGAAATAAATACCTGCAAGCCATTATCCGGGCTCACGTTGCACATCACCGACCAAAAAAGAAAACCGATTTTTACAACTACGGATTGCTCATCTTTCCGAAAAAATTCTGGAACGAATAAGCTATGGGATTCTATCTGACAATATTGCTGCTCTCGTTTTCCATTCCTTTTCTGCTCAGTTTTGACCGGAAACTGCACTTCTTCACGCAGTGGAAACAGGCCATACCTGCCATTCTGATAGTTGCAGTGGCTTTTATCCTGATGGATATGCTCTACACACATCTTGGAGTTTGGGGTTTTAATCCTGATTATTATTTGGGCTTCCAGATTTTTAATTTACCACTGGAGGAGGTATTATTCTTTATCCTGATACCCTATGCCTGCGTTTTTTTGCACGAAGTGCTGAAGCTTTATTTCCCGAAAATTCATTTGAGAAAAAAACACAGCAACCGGGTTTCCGTCATTCTGCTGGTTATCAGCATTATCCTGCTGGTGTTCGCTTTTCCTAAACTCTATTCGGTTTACAGCCTCGGGCTGGTGGTGGTGGCTGCGTTGCTGGCCATTTTTTTCGACAGGGAAAACGAAATGGGCTACTTTTATTTCAGTTTTTTGGTAATGCTTATACCGTTTGTGATAGTCAACGGCTTCCTTACTGGATCATTTGCCGGCAACGAAGTGGTGTGGTATGATAATTCCGAAAACTCCTCGCTGCGGCTGCTCACCATTCCGGTGGAAGATTTCGGATACGGATTCGGGATGTTGTATTTTGTAGTATGGATTAAAAAACGGTTGGAAATTGGAAAAATCTGGTAAATATTCGATTCGGGATTGGGTAGTAATAGGTGCTCTGGTCATTTTCTACACGGTAGGATTCATTGGCTTCGAAATGCCGCGTACGCACTCACTTTTTGTGAAACTCACACCTCTGGCGCTAATGCTTTCCGTTTTGGTGCTGATTAAATACGACAAGGGTGAGGCATGCAGAAAAATGTTGCTGTATCTTGCGTTTGTTTTTGCCGGAGGATTTTTTATCGAGGTAGTTGGTGTAAACACCGGGCTTATTTTTGGTCATTACAACTATGGTGAAGGTCTGAGTATCAAACTGTTTGATACACCGCTGATGATCGGGCTTAACTGGGCTTTGATGGTTTATCTTTCAGCGGCAGTGGTCTGGTCGTTTCGCCGCAATTTTCTATACCAGGTGCTGCTCTCTTCCGCCATTATGGTGGCCTACGATATAATCATGGAGCAGGTAGCTCCCAAAATGGACATGTGGAACTGGGCGGGTGAGACCATTCCCCTGCAGAATTACCTGCTTTGGGCAACCATTGCAGTTGTATTTCATGCTGTCAGGTATTTCATTCGGCTGGAAGTGAAAAACAGGATGGCGTTGCCTATTCTGATAATCCAAAGTATATTTTTTCTGTTAATCTGGCTGATATAACATGCTGAAATCCAGGCATCACTTCATAGTTTATCCGTTTTTTCAGCATTACACGCGCTACCTGCTGAAGACGAGGTATCATACGGTTTCCATCGAAAATCATTTCGCCGACAATGGAAACGCAGTGCTGCTGATAGGCAATCATGTGGGCTGGTGGGACGGGTTTTGGGCCATGTATCTGAATCTGAAAGTACTGAAGCGCAAGTTTCACTTTATGATGCTGGAAGAGCAGCTGCTAAGGTATCGTTTTTTCAACTATACGGGTGCATTTTCGGTGAATAAGGGAAGCCGGTCGGTGGTGGAAAGCATCCGCTACGCCTCCGAACTGCTCAACGACAGTAAAAACATGCTTCTGATGTATCCACAGGGAAGACTTCACTCGATGTACGAACATCATTTTCAGTTTGAAAAAGGGATAGAAAGGATGCTGAAAAACAGAGAACGAAAAGTTCAGGTGTTTTTTTCGGCCAACCTGGTGGATTGTTTTACCGAACCGAAACCTTCGCTGTCCATTTACACAGAAAATTATGAAGGAGCATTCACAGTAGAGGCTCTGGAGCACGCATACAACGATTTTTATGCTCGCTGTCTTGAAAAGCAATTTGCAAAAGCGGAAAATAAAGATTAAACAAAATATTATTCTCAAACATTGATATACATACTTTACATCCTGGTTGGTTTTGCTGCCGTACAATTTGTAGTGGCACTGTCGAATCTGCTTTTTCAGGAAAAACTTTCCGAAAAGGGATTGCCGCAGACCGGTATGGAGAGAAATGACGTATCGGTCCTGATTCCGGTCCGAAACGAGGAAAAGAACATCGGCAGTCTGCTGAGTGATTTGTTGCAGGCAGGCGACAATTTTCGGGAGATTATCGTGTTCGACGATGAATCGACCGACCGGACTGCTGAAGTGATCCTAACAGTAGCTTCCGCCGACAGCCGGGTTCGCCTGCTCACGTCCGCCGGCCTGCCGGAAGGGTGGCTGGGCAAAAACCACGCCTGCCATCGGTTGGCGCT
This sequence comes from Bacteroidia bacterium, assembly GCA_009929445.1. GTDB lineage: Bacteria > Bacteroidota > Bacteroidia > Bacteroidales > Paludibacteraceae > UPXZ01. The sequence continues at coordinate 4,718 of SAAL01000101.1, read as the reverse complement.
GGAGGCTCGGGGACAATTTTTACTTTTCCTGGATGCCGATGTGCGGATAAGTAAAGAGCTGATAGACAAAATGGTAAACTACGTAAAGAAAAAGAAACTGGATTTACTGAGCATTTTTCCGACCCAGGATATGATCACTCTGCAGGAGAAAATCACCGTGCCGAACATGCACTACATTCTCCTGAGTCTGCTCCCGCTTCCACTGGTGAGACTTGCTCCGTTTTCGTCGCTGGCAGCAGCCAACGGGCAGTGTATGCTTTTCAGGTCGGAGATTTATCGTAAATACATGCTTCACGAAAAATTCCGGAAAAGCAGAGCCGAAGACATAGAAATAGCCCGCTATCTGAAAACTCAGAAACGTAAAGTGAGCTGCATCACCGGCGTGGCTGAAATTCAGTGCCGGATGTATCACAATCTGGGAGAAGCCGTTTCCGGTTTCGCGAAAAACGTGACGTTTTTTTTCGGAAATTCCTACGTTTTGGCGACACTTTTCTGGCTGGTTACCACACTGGGCATTCTGCCGGTACTCATAACCGGAAGCACAAAAATACTGACGACCTATTTGCTGCTGGTTGTGCTCACCCGCGTGTTTGTTTCACTGGCAGCAAGGCAGTCGGTTCTGCAGAATTTACTGCTGCTCATCCCGCAGCAATGGATGCTGGGAGCATTTATTTATCAGTCGGCAGTGAATAAAACAAAAAAACAGTTCAGATGGAAAGAGAGAACCATATAATTGAAAAGCCTGAAATAGCGGTATTTTGGTTCCGGCGCGATCTGCGTGTGGACGATAATCATGCGCTTTACAACGCTCTGATTTCGGGCAATCCGGTTTTGCCTGTTTTCATTTTCGATACTGAAATACTGAGTCAGCTAGAAGAGAAATCCGACCGTCGGGTGAATTTTATTTTCCAGACACTGGAAGCGATAAACCGGGAATTTCAACACAACTATCAGTCGGGTATTCAGTTTTATTGCGGCTCACCCGAAGAGGTGTTTTTGGAAATAATAAACAGCTATCATGTAAAATCTGTTTTCTGCAACGAAGATTACGAACCGTACGCCATCCGCCGGGATGAGAAAGTGAAAGCTGTTTTGAATGAAAATGCCGTTTCGTTCCATTCGTTCAAAGATCAGGTCGTTTTTCACAAGGATGACATCGTAAAAAAAGACGGTAATCCCTACACGGTTTACACGCCCTATTCCAATGCATGGTTGACCAAATTCCGCGAAAACAGCCCGGAACACTTTCCTTCGGAAGAGCATCTGGACAGACTATGGAAATTCACTCCGGAAAATTTCGGAATCGAAAAAACCGGATTTCTCACAACCGGTTATAAATATATTTCTCCCCAAACAGATGAAGATATCATAATTAACTATGCGGATACCCGGAATTTTCCCTACCTCACTCACGGAGTTTCGGGCATGAGTGTTCACCTGCGCTTCGGTACAGTGAGCATCCGCAAACTGGCTCTTCAGACAGCCCCGTTGAGCGAAGTGTATCTGAAGGAGTTGATCTGGCGGGAATTTTTCATGCAAATACTGTATCATTTTCCGCGCGTGATGAACCATTCATTCAAAGAAAAATACGACAATATAAGCTGGGAACTGAACGAAGAGCATTTCGGGAGATGGTGCGAGGGCAAAACCGGCTATCCGATAGTAGATGCCGGGATGCGGGAACTGAACAGCACCGGCGTGATGCACAACCGTGTTCGCATGATTACAGCCAGTTTTCTGACCAAACACTTGCTCATAGACTGGCGCTGGGGTGAAGCTTATTTTGCCAACAAACTGCTGGACTACGACCTGGCAGCCAACAACGGCAACTGGCAGTGGGTAGCGGGATGCGGATGCGACGCTGCGCCTTATTTCCGGATTTTCAATCCGGCCGAACAACAGAAAAAATTTGACCCGGAAATGAACTATGTGAAAAAATGGATTCCGGAATACGGCACCAAACATTATCCCGATCCGATTGTGGAGCACACTTTTGCCCGAAACCGGGTGCTCGAACGTTTCAAAAAAGCACTTGAAATCAAACAAAACTATTGAAAAAAAACATAAGTAAATGAAAATACGTTTGACTCTCTTTTTTTTACTAATTGCGTTTGGGTACACCAGTGCTGCCTCCACCGAACAAATTGTGATTTACAATGCTTACACAAGCAGCAACATGACTTTGTGGAAAAAAACGATGGACACCATGCACGATCAGGCTGGCAAAACGAATGAAAATGAGCTGGAGCTGCTCAACTACGAATACGGTTATATCGGCTGGTGTATTGGCAACAAAAAAACCGCTGAAGCCCGAAAATACATAGATAGAGGGCAGCAGCGAATAGAAAAACTGATTCAGAAAAAATTCAAGGTAAGCATGCTGCATGCTTATAAATCGGCCTTTTACGGCTTTGAAATAGGTCTGAATAAAGCAAAAGCACCGTTCTGGGGAAGAAAAAGCATCGACGAAGCCAAACGGGCAGTAGCCACCGATGCCAATAATCCTTTTGGCTACATTCAGCTCGGTAATATTGAATTTTATATGCCGGCAGTTTTCGGCGGCTCCAAAAAGAAAGCGCTCGAGTACTACCTGAAAGCAGAAAAACTCATGACCGTAGGCGATGTGAAAAACGACTGGAACTACCTGAGCACGCTTACACTCATAGCAGGCGCTTACGAAGAACTCGGCAATTATGAAAAAGCAGAAACGTATTACCTCAAAATATTAAGTATATCACCGCAGTTTACCTGGGTAAAAAATAATTTGTATCCTAAATTTCTTTCTAAAAAATCAAAAAAATGAACAAAAAAGTAATTATTGTAGGTGCCGGTTTGGGCGGACTGGCGAGCGGTTTGCTCCTTTCCAAAAAAGGATTTGAAGTAGAAATACTGGAAATGAATTCCCAGGCCGGAGGCAGACTTAATCAGGTGCAGGCAGATGGATTCACATTTGATTCCGGACCCAGTTTTTTCAGTATGTCCTATATTTTCAAGGAATTTATGGATAAATGCGGGGTAGAAATGCCGTTCAAATTTGTGGAACTCGATCCGTTGTATTCCGTCAATTTCAGAGGAAGCGATAAAACATTTCATCTGTATAAGGACATTAAAAAACTAGCCGCACAGTTTGAAGGTATTGAACCCGACTTTGAACAAAAAATGGAGCGATACCTGAAAAAATCCGGTGCACTCTTTCACGATACAGTTGACTTGGTGATTAAAAACAACTTTGACAATAAGCTGGATTACATTACCACGCTGATGCGTGTAAATCCGGTACATCTTCCAGTACTTTTTGAGTCTTTTTACGGCCATGTAAAAAAATATTTTCAGTCCAAAGAAGCCCGGCAAATAGTATCGCTGGTGGCATTTTTTCTGGGCAGAACGCCTTTTGACACCATGGGAATTTACAGCCTGCTCTCCTACACCGAATTCCGGCACGACGGGTACTACAACGTGGAAGGCGGCATGTACAACGTGGTGAAAGGGATAGTGAAAGAACTTGAAAAACAAAACGTGAAAATCCGGTACTCAACCGAAATAGTGGATGTGCAGTCGGATGGAGACAAGGTAAAAAAGCTGACTGACAAAAATGGAAATACCTACGAAGCAGATACTTTTCTGATAAATGCCGATACTGCATTATTCAGAAATCAAATACTGAAACGCCCGAAATTTTCAGACAAAAAACTGGCCAAGATGGAGTGGACTATGGGATACCTCACTTTTTACGTTGGGATAAAACGAAAATTGCCGCAGGTAAATCACCACAATTACTACCTGGGCGGCAACTACGAGGAGTACGCCAACAACGTGCTGAAAAACCCCGACACTCTCCAAAAACCCTACTATTACGTGAATGTGGTATCGAAACACAACGCCGAATGTGCCCCTGAGGGATGCGAAAGCTTGTTTTTTGTATGCCCTGTACCCAATATGCAATACAAACCCAACTGGGATGACCGCGAGGAAATAGTTAACAGCATTTTAACTGATTTCTCCGAACGTATTGGCGTGGATATACTTCCGGATATTATCACAAAAACCATTTACACCCCCAAAGAATGGAAAGAGTGGATGAATTTGTATCAGGGCAGCGGACTCGGATTGTCTCACAAAATGAGCCAGATAGGTGGTCTGCGTCCTGCCAACTTCGACGAAAAGTTCAAAAATATGTTCTACGTAGGTGCATCCACCGTGCCCGGAGCCGGACTTCCGATGGCGATTATCAGCGCCGACCTGGCATGCCAACGAATAATAAAACAGGCAAAATCTGTCGAAAAATAATTTTTTGTAGTAATTTTGTTTCATCATTCAGAAAAAAAGGAAACTACAACAATGAAAAAAAATATCGCCATCGTTGCCGGAGGAAACTCATCCGAAGTACACGTTTCGCTCCGGAGTGCGGCCGGAATCAAATCGTTCATTGATGCCGAAAAGTACAACTGCTTCATCGTGACCATTGTAGGGCAAGTGTGGCAGGTGGAATTGTCGGAATCGGAGAAATACCCCATCGACAGGAATGATTTCAGTTTCACTGTCGGGAGCAAAAAAACGGTATTCGATTTTGCTTACATCACCATTCACGGCACTCCGGGCGAAAACGGCATCCTGCAGGGATATTTCGAGTTGCTCAATATACCCTACTCTACCTGCAATGTCCTGGTATCGGCACTTACTTTCAATAAATTCACCTGCAACCAGTACCTCAAAGGATT
>SAAL01000200.1 GCA_009929445.1 Bacteroidia bacterium | reverse complement strand
GACCGCTTTCTCCAAACCGATACTTTGAGCTCCGATAATCAGAGCTACTCCCAATACATTTCTAATCCAACTCACGGATGAACTATACCCTAAAGAGGGCTCGGAATAAACAGGAATTCTCTTGGAAACAGTATATTGCTAGTCCTGCTTTCTACCATTCCTGAAAAAATAAAAGAAAGGAAGTATTGCTAAAATCGATAAAATTGCAATTGCTGTGCGGTAATAATATGTATTTCTTTTTCCTACCTTTTCAGGTTTTGAAGAAAGTTTATCTGAACCTGCCTCTTTCAGTATGGGGTTATTCGTTGAAAGGATCCATTCATTGGTAGTGTTATACCGTATTGAATTGCGGAATCCGGTCGCAGTTTTCACAGCGAAACGCATATCTCTCATAATAACTCTTCCGGTAAACACGGGAATTAACGGTACAGGGCCGGGAGAATAAATAATATTTGTAACATTTCCCTTCAATCTCTCACTGCAACGAGAACTATCACTCGAAGTGGCCGGGATAGAAAATTTTTCTGACGAAAAAACAGTTGGAATTTCCAAATCATTTAAGGACTTTTTATCTATTAAAGAGTAAGTAGAAAATACAAAATTATTATTTTTAATATTCTTTAATTTTTATATATTCTCATTAAAATAATTAATATTTAATTCACTTTCAGGTTCATCGATATAGGGGTAATCTTCCGTGCGTTCGGATACATATTTTTTATTGAATACAAATGCACCTTCTGATACAATATTATTTATTTTTGCAGAAAATAATTTATATTTAAAATCAGAACACCATGCACCTGGGTGTATTAAAGCATCATAAAAATCACAAGGAATCCTTTCTTGTTTTTCTTGAATTAAATAATCTCCACCTGCATAAGCCAGCCATAAAAAATAAACACCACTAACTTCACCTATTGGGAATTTACTGGGTTTAATAATAGGAGCCCCTGTTTGCGGTTTTTCCATCATATGAACGATACCTTCACGATCTCTGTACCGGTCCGCAGTAGATATACTGTAAACATTGGTTCCGTCATATGCCACCAGGTTTGTCATAAAAGACTCAGGTAAAGCTTGTCTTATTTGCCAGCAGTTATTGGCCCCGACAGAGACTGAAAATGGGTAGTCAAATGACATATCAACCTCCATTTTTTCATCTAACACTTCATACCTGACGACACCTTCAGCCGTGTAAAATGGAGTGAACCAGCCGCCCTGGGGCTCCGGACCTTCGGGTATGGAAGCGCCGGGACCTTGGGTGATGGTGACGCCGTTATTGGCGGCACTTTCTGCTTCCACCTTCTGCACAGTTGTTTGATTTGTTTGGGCGATGCTCCAAATGCTTAACACTGAAAGCACCAGAGCCGTGCCCAAAAACTTCTTTGCGTTATTCCTGATATTCATTGTTATAAATCCGTTATATTTTTTTCATCTCCCGGCGTCTTACAAACCAATCCCATAAAACCAAAATAATACCGCCCAGCAGCATAATCCCCAGAAAGGCCAGACTGAATAAAACGGCATTAGGCTCCATGAAACCAAAGAGAGAGACTCCAAAGCATTTACAGACTCCTGCTCGTCCGGGTGAATAGAGAAAAGCGATAAAATACAATACGAAGAGCAAGGAAAGCCAGAGGGCAAATTTGACTCCTTCAATGGGACGAGTGAACATCTTTTTGATGAGCATGGAGGCAACGAACAGGTTAACCGGGACGATTGCAAACAGGAGGTATTTCGCCTTTATAAAAGGGAAAACGAAATCCGCCTCATTCATGAATGGATTAGAAAAATCAGCTGTCAACTTCTGGACGGCTGATATTATAAAGACCAATGCACAGAAACCAAGGTAGATACGGGTGACAAGATTTCCAGACTTTTTTGTCCCGTTAGAGATATTCAATCCTGATTCGCTTGGAGATTGTCTCATACGAAAAAATATTCCGAACGACTTATCTATTACCTCCTTGTATTTGTCAATGATAAATTTTGAATTATTTCTGAATCAGGTGAATAATTGAACACTGCCCGGAAGATAAGGTGCAGACAGGTGCCGCTTCAGGGCAGAGTTTTTGCGGCGATGAGTTTGTTGAGGGCTTCGGGGGAGTCCAGGCCGGCAAAATCGAGGAACCATTTTTCGGGCTCGCAGCTGAAACTTCGCTCAATCCCGTCGCCGTCGCGGTAGGAGAGGCTCCGGGCATGGAGTGCTTGCCAGGGCAGGAGCAGTTCCCGCCGTTGCTCTTCGGTGAGGCGACCCTCGACCAGGTTCAGGTAATAGCGCTCATTCAGGCCGTAGAGTTTATCGCCCACGATGGGACATCCGGACCAGGCCAGATGGATTCGTATCTGATGCTTGCGTCCGGTGAGGGGGAATAT
>SAAL01000199.1 GCA_009929445.1 Bacteroidia bacterium | reverse complement strand
CAGTGCCTCCGCTCGAAGAATGAGAGAATAATTGTCTTTTATCATGTGGTTATCGTTCAACCTCTTACTCGCTAACCCACAAATTCTGCGGAGGAGCCCAATTTCCAAGCGTGTTAATCGGCTTCTAAAAATATTCACTCATCATTCAAGACATAGTAACGAGAAAACATACATTGTAATTGATACACTTAGAAATCCATTCGAAGCTCTTTATTTCCGTGAGAGATATTCTGCATTTTATTTAATGGCGCTCAACTCTAATGACGAGACACGAAACGATAGGCTGCAACAGCAGTATGATTTAAGTTCAAGTCAGATCGAATTAATTAACAAAAAAGAGTCAAACAAAATTAAAAACCAATATTCGAGCTTTGTCTCTCAGAATATACAAAAGTGTTATGACATTGCAGACATTCATGTCTCTAATCCGCAAATTGGCGCAGATGATTTTACGTTCATAACGTGGCAAATAGCTAAGTTTGTAGCACTGATAATGCACCCAGGTATTATAATGCCTTCAAGTGAAGAGAGGTGTATGCAAATTGCTCATACTGCTAAACTTAATTCTGGATGTTTAAGCAGGCAAGTTGGGGCATCGATTACTGATGAGTTTTTCTCTTTGAAAGGAATTGGATGGAACACTCCCCCTGAGGGGCAAGCGCCTTGTAGTTTACGTAATGTATACGATTTAATTTCACATAAGGATGATCAAGCATTTAGCAAATTTGAGAACAATAATAAAGAGTTTAGAGATTTAGCTAAAGACTTGTACGACAATGATAAAATAAAAAATTGTCGGACTTACTTGAAAGGAAGAAACGTATCGTATTGTTTTAAAGATTTAAAAAATCAAATTGATGAAGAAAAAAATCAGGTTCATACTCGCGCATTGCATGCGGAAGAGAATGCTTTTCTACAAATTGTCAAATATGGTGGGCAGGGAATAAAAGGGGGTAAGTTGTTCACTACTTCTAGCCCATGCGAACTATGTGCGAAAAAAGCATACCAGTTAGGTATCAGAGAGGTTTATTACCTTGATCCATATCCAGGTATATCAGAAGATCATATCTTTGAATCTGGCATTAACAGGCCGAAACTGACTATGTTTAGTGGTGCTATTGGCAGAGCGTATCATCAATTGTATGAGCCGATAATGGCGCCAAAAGACGAACTAAAAATGATGTTGGATATAAAAACAAAAGACCACTGTAAAGAGTTAGAGCTTGAAAACTGGACTTTACGTGAAAAAATAGCAGAGCTGGAAGATAAAATAAAAAATATAGATATATCAAATCCATAAATACAGACCAGCTGAAGCTCGCTGGTTTCAAAGGATCTGGGGCCCTATCCGTGGACGTTGGTGTTGAAGCCGTTGCGCATGCGAGGAATGGGGCCCTAGCGCGAGGGCGTAAAAGAATGCGGCTCCTCGTCATTTGGTGTGGATTTGATCCCTGTATACTTCAAATCCACACCAAATGACGAGGAGCCCCGAGATGGTGGCCGAGGATCTGAAGGCATCCCGGCGTCACGCCCTGCTGAAAGCGAACGGGCTGGACACGCCCATGGCCGTGGAGAACTGACCATGTCCCGGGATCTTGATCAGTGTGTTTTTGTCGCCGGCCATCGCGGCATGGTGGGTTCGGCTGTTTTTCGCCGGTTGCAGGCGTTGGGGTACCGGAATATTTTGACTGCCGGTCGCGACGTGGTCGACCTGGTCGACCAGCAGGCGGTACAGCGGTTTTTCGCGGAACGGTCCATCGATCAGGTGTACCTGGCCGCGGCCCGAGTGGGCGGCATCCACGCCAACAACACCTACCCGGCCGAGTTCATCTATCAGAACCTGATGATCGAGGCCAACCTGGTCCACGCGGCCCATGCGCATGACGTGCAGCGGCTCCTGTTTCTCGGTTCGTCATGCATCTACCCCAAACTGGCCGAACAGCCCATGCGCGAAGAGGCGCTGCTCACCGGCCTGCTCGAACCCACCAACGAGCCCTACGCCATCGCCAAGATCGCCGGCATCAAACTGTGCGAGAGTTACAACCGCCAGTACGGACGGGACTTTCGCAGCGTCATGCCCACCAACCTGTACGGCCCGGGCGACAACTATCACCCCGAGAACAGCCACGTGATTCCGGCGCTGCTGCGGCGCTTCCACGAGGCGGTGCAGCGCGGCGACCGCGAGGTGGTCATCTGGGGCAGCGGTACGCCGCGGCGCGAGTTCCTCCACGTGGATGACATGGCCGCGGCCAGCGTGCATGTGATGGAACTGGACGAGGCGGTGCTGCGCGACCACACCCGGCCGATGCTCAGCCATATCAACGTCGGCACCGGGGAGGACTGCACCATCCGCGAACTGGCCGAGACCGTGGCCCGGGTGAC
>SAAL01000198.1 GCA_009929445.1 Bacteroidia bacterium | reverse complement strand
AAAAATTCAAGACTGCGCCCGCTTCACTCGAAAAATTGGCGTTCGATCGGCTAAATCGTCCAAACTCGCCTCAGTTGTTTCTAAAATTAGAAACAGCTAAGCAGGCTCAAACAAGGACGATTTTTAACGCCGCTCTCTCTGATTTTTCGGCTCACCGGACGAGGTCGCCCGTTAGCAATCTTCTCAGCGAATAGTAAGTTATAATTTGGAAAAGTTTAGTTAAATATAACACGTACCTTTAATTTCCAATTGATATTTTACTCAATGGTTTAATATTCTTCAGGTCAGTATAATCGTACTGATAGATACCATCGGCTGCTATCATCATCAGAGTTTTTTCGTAAGCTATCAGATCAAAACCGTCCATCCCTTTATCGTGTGCCAGCAGATTAGCCGGATCCATGATAGTGAGCGGATTAGAGGCATTAAACACTTTCAATCCTTCGTCGCAGAGGAACAACGTGCCGTTGTCAATTCCCAGTCCTTTCGGGTTTTTCATTTCGTACGAAACGATGTGTTTGGGCTGTTTCGGGTCCTTCACGTTGTAAATAAGCAGCTGATTGGAGTTCTGACCGCAGAAATTACCGGAGTGAATCGTTACGTAGGCCACATCATTTTCAACCACTACCGGATCGCAACCCAGAATGTGGGTGATTGAAGCCATCCGTTCGGGCTTCAGCGGGTCTGCCACGGAGTAAATCAGCATTCCGGTAGGTGTACCCATATACATGTAGTCCTTGTAGCTGAAAATGGTTTCCACATTCCATCCCACGTAAAAATCCTCGCTTGATTTCACCGGTGTCGGATTTTCGATGTTGAAAATTCCGAGCTGATTATTGAGTACCGTGTAAAGATTATTTTTGTAAATGGCAAAACGCGACATGGAGCCTGTTTGGCCTACAGCTCCTTTTGCGCCGCCGGTGTAAGCAGAGTTAGCCATCGGAGCAGAATCTTCAAGCATACCGCCGCGCCACCACCACCAGTAACTTCGTTCGCGCATGTACTTCTCGGTTCTTTCCTTCACCACCCAGCCTATCACAATGCCATTGTTGCGATCCATGCTTTTCTCATAGTCGCATACGAAATTGTTATCGATGGAGGGTACTGATGTTGGGAACACCTCTTCCTTGCGGCCAAGCAGGCGGGGCTGAGCAGGCGATGAGACATCAAACCACACCAGATCGATGTACGAATCGGCATACAGGATATTGTCTTTGATGGCCATATCGGCATTTCCGAGCAGTTCGATGAAGCCAATTACGTTAGGTTTGGCCGGATTGCGGTTGTCAATGATGTGAATTCCCTTTTCGGGTTCAGAAATATACATGTATCCCTGGAAAAAGGCAATTTTGCCCTGCTTGTTGATTTTCTGAGGTACATCCGTCACTCTCACCGACTTGCGAAACAAATCGGCAGACATAAATACGGGCTCGTTGACTTTGTAAGTGATGGTTTCTTCGACCGATTCCGAGCAGCCTCCCAACAGAAAGGTGCCCAGCAATAGAAATAAATAATTTATCCGTTTCATATTATTTTGTTTTTGAGAGAATTATTTTTGCTTTGTATGAATCATATTTCATTTTTTTTCCCACCGAAGGATAAGGATCAAGATATATAAGCTTTATTTTCAGTCCGTTGTATGTTGCCGAATCAGCGAAATGGCTAAATTTCAGCGTGTAAATATCTAAGGATTTTCTTGATTCGGAATCATCCTCAACAAGGAAACGAATGCCGGCAACGCCGCTCCAGAAGCAATACACACCTTCGGGGCATCGGGAATCAGTGAATACCGAATCGAATTTCACGATGTATTTTCTGTCAGTGGTCCTTACAGTATGGTTCACCGGAATCACTGTTTCGCGGTCGTACGCTGCGGTGCGTATATCATCCCATCCCACGTCATTTATGTTTTCGCATCCGAACGAAAGCATACACAGTACAGTAATGACGGACAAAACTGACTTTTTTATGTGTAAATTATTATTCATTTGTTGTTCCCTGCAAATCCGGAAAACTCATCTGGAAATTTTCCCTGATAATTTATTTCTTTAAAACTTTTCCGCATTACCCACTTTCCCCATAAACAGAATGATGCCCGAACTTTTCTCACGGATAACAAATGTAAAGGGCTTGTTGACAATGAAGTACGGATGCTCCGGCACTGAAGTATTCTTTAATCCGATTGTTGTTACTGCTGCTGCTTCGGTTCCTTCTTCGGTCACTTCCACGTAGGTATCGTGCTGTACGAATCCGATGTAGAGCGGTTTCAGGTCGGATATATTGTCAAATTCGGCATTTGGCTGAAATGCTTTGAGCATGCCCATCTGCCGGAGCGGCTCCTTCAGCTGGAATCTGTTTTTCACCCTGAAACGGGGCATCGAAACGATTACTTTCTGTACGTCGAGC
>SAAL01000100.1 GCA_009929445.1 Bacteroidia bacterium | reverse complement strand
GAGGAGTACTGCAAGACAACGTGGGAGTCCCGATAAATCGGGATAAAATCCGATAGCCGCCGTTTTTAATGAAAGAGCAATTACAGAAATGTAGTTGTTTTTTTTGTATACACAAGGACGAGGTTTCAGAACCTGCAGGAAAAATCACTTGAGCTCTTCCGATTCCGATAGATAGGAATAAGCCCAATCACGTCAACGCTTGTCCGCCTTCGGAGGAGTACTGCATTAATAGTGGGAGTCCCGATAAATCGGGATAAAATCCGATAGCTGCCGTTTTTAATGAAAGAGCAATTACAGAAATGTAGTTGCTCTTTTTTTTCCATCCGGTACCATTACTGTTAAAGGGAATAGAAATTTGAGTTCCGAATATATCGGTTAATATTCGTATTTGTGTCATATTTACAATATAAGTCCTTTACAAGCAATTGTATTGAATATATTAGTTTTCCGAATATAGTGAAAGCCGTATTTTTGAAGATTTTATTATATCTTTACAGTCTATTTAATGTATTTGAATGATGAAAGAATCAAATTATATAAGAAAATATCTGACGGTATTTTTCTTTTTATTATTTCCTGTCATTAAAATCTCAGCAGAAATCAATAAAATAACTGAAGTTTTCTCAACCAGGAATGGCCAGGAACTTAAGATGGATATATATCGTTCGGCAAGTTCAGGAGTAAATCCTTGTATTATTCATGTATTTGGAGGAGGATTTAAAGAGGGAGCGCGGGATCAAAATTATTTTTCATCGTATTTGAAATATTTTGCAAATGCCGGATTTACAGTAATATCCATAGATTACAGATTGGGTATGAAGTCAGTAGATGCAAAAGGATTGAAATTTGTAAAGGCATTGAGGCAGGCAATTGGCTTTGCTGTAGAGGATATATATTCAGCTACTGATTACATCATTCAGAATGCATCGGAACTTCAGATAGATACAACCCGGATTATATTAAGTGGTTCAAGTGCAGGAGCTGTATCAGTATTACATGCAGATTATGAGCATTGTAACAATTTTGATGGTGATACCATACTATCTGATAATTTCAAATTTGCCGGTATTATTTCTTTTGCTGGTGCTATTTTGAGTAATAAGGGAGTACCATCTTACAAAAAAAGTCCATCGCCTACACTCTTTTTTCACGGAACTCAGGATAGATTGGTGAATTACAATAAAATACAATGGTTTAATTTGGGCTTATTTGGTTCAAAATCTATTACAGCACAATTTAGAAAATATAAATATCCATATCAGTTTTATAGTATAGAAAATAGCGGACATGAAGTTGCTGTAAATCCAATGGAATCCAGAAGAGAAGAAATTCTTTACTTCATTCAACACCTGATTTTTGAAAAGAAACCTTGGATGCTGGATGTTTACTTTAATGATATTAATCAGAAACCGTCACTCATGATGAGTGCCAGAGACTTTTATGAATCGAAAGGATCTGCTAATCAAAAAAAATAAAGCCACCTAACGATGGCTTTATTGAAGGATGTATAGTATATAAATTATCAGTATCCCCATTTGAGATAAACTGCTCCCCAGATAAATCCGGCTCCAAAGGCTGTGAGAATGATGTTATCTCCTTTTTTAAATTGATTTTCCCATTCCCAAATACAAATTGGTATGCTGGCTGATGATGTATTTCCATATTTATGAATATTGATACAAGTCTTATCGGCGGGAACATCTGTACGTTTTACTACTGCATCAATTATTCTCAGATTGGCCTGGTGTGGTATGAGCCAGTCTAACTTTTCAGCTGTCAACTCGTTATTATTCATCAGCTCGGCTGAGACTTCCGCCATATTCCAAACGGCATTTTTATAAACGTGAGTTCCTTCCTGATAAACAAAGTGCTCCCGTTTTTCAACTGTTTCATGGTTAGCCGGTTTTGCCGAACCGCCAGCTTTCATATGCAAGTGCTTAAAGCCTGTATTGTCATTACGAATAATTGAATCAACGAATCCGATTTCTTCCGTTGTGGGCTCTACAAGCACGCAGCCTGCTCCATCTCCAAATAACGGACTGGTATTACGATCGGTATAGTCAACCGATGCAGACATTTTTTCAGCAGATACAATAAGAATTTTTTTATATCTTCCTGATTGAATGTAATTTGATGCAGCGTCAAATGCAACCAGAAAACCGGTACAAGCAGCTTGAATGTCATAACAGAAGGCTTTAGTTATGCCAGTTTTATTTGCTATTATGGATGCTGTGGATGGGAAAATATGATCAGGTGTGGATGTGGAACAAATTACCATTTCAATTTCTTCAGGATTTATGTCCTTTTTTGAAAATAAATCTTGTACAGCTTTTATCCCCAGATACGATGCTCCCAGATTTTTGCCCTTGAGAATACGTCTTTCTTTTATTCCCACGCGGGTGGTAATCCACTCGTCGTTGGTATCCACTATTCGACTTAATTCTTCATTTGTGAGCCTGTAATCAGGTACATAACCGCCTACGCCTGTAATTACGGCATGTAATTGCGTCATGAAATTTTAGTTTTTTAAAATAAGAAATCAAGTAAACATTTTAATATTTGTGTTTACTTGATTTAAGTGTATAGAAAGATTATTCTGCTGTGGCTTTTTCGATAGCCAGTTTACCTCTGTAATAACCACATTCAGGACATACAGTATGATAAATGTGACTTGCACCACAGTTTGAACAGATTGCTAATGTTGGCAAAGCTGCTTTATAATGTGTCCGTCTATTAGCGGTTCTTTGTTTTGAGTGTTTTCGTTTAGGATGTGCCATTTTAGTATTCTTTTTTTAATTGTTTTCTAATATGTTTTGCAGGCCGTCCCATCGCGGGTCAGTTGCAGTATCTTCTATTGAAATATCGTCATCATCATCAAATACAATGTCTTCAACATCATCGTCATCTGCATTTTTTTGTCTTGTGATGTGTTTTTTTAGCTTGGTTACCATCGTTTTATTACATTCGCCGGGTGCATGTACATGTTTGATCGGAATGTTCAGCACGATAAATTCGTATAAAAACCAAGCTATATTGATTGCTCCGTCTGATTCCGGAACTATCACAATATCGCCTTCTTCTGAAAAATTTTCACCAAATTTAACCTGAAGTTTTTCTTTGTACTGAATAGGTTGATTCATATCGTCCAGGCATCTGTTGCATGGGATTTGAATGACACCGTCCAGGTAAAAGGAAAGTTCAAACAGTGTTGTTTTTTTTACAACAGTGACTTTTGCTTTTACATTTCCTTGCTGAACTTCAGGACTGTCAATTTTCTTGAAATATTGATTATCCAGATTGAATTCAAAATCCTGGCTATCTGCCTTCAGTCCTTTCAAAGGAATGTTATATTCGTCAAATTTAGCCATAATGAATTATCTAAAAACCATGCAAAGGTACAAAATTTAGCTTGAAAATAAAAGTTTTAATACAAAATTATTTGCAATATAACTGATTTGTATGTCTGTGAGATTATGGTGTTTTCTAGTGTTAACATCACACGGGATTAATGTTTTTATTAACAGACCATCAAATGCTTGTCAAACAGGTTATTATACGGGAATTACTATTCTGAAAACCGTACCAACACCTACTTCGGATTGTTTAACGAAAATTTTTCCCTTATGATATTCTTCTATGATTCTTTTTGCAAGAGAAAGACCCAAGCCCCACCCACGCTCTTTAGTGGTGAATCCCGGAGTGAATATGGCTTTATGCATTTTGCGTTCCATCCCTTTTCCGGTATCTTTTACATCAATTATCACTTCTTTGGTGTTGGATTTCTTAACTGTAATGTCAATATTACCGCTTCCATTCATGGCGTCGATGGCATTTTTACAAAGATTTTCAATCACCCATTCGAATAACGGAACATTCAATGGCGCTGTAATTAATTCATTTATAGGATGATTGAGTGTAATAACCACTTTGTTTGAGCTTCTGTTTTTCATGTATCCCACGGCATTGTTCATCGCTTCTGTCAGATTGGTTGGTTTCAGGTCGGGTTTGGAACCAATTTTTGAGAATCGCTCGGCAATGATGCTCAATCGCCTGACATCCTTTTCCATGTCGTTAATCAACTTGTCGTCTTCGTGGCGCAGTTTGAGGAGCTCGGTCCAGGCGAGCAACGATGAGATGGGTGTGCCCAGCTGATGAGCGGTTTCTTTTGAAAGCCCTACCCAAACCTGGTTTTGTTCCGCTTTTTTTGTACTTGAAAATGCAAGTATTACGATAATGAGAAATATGATTATAATACCGAACTGCACATACGGGAAAATATATAACTGCTTGAGTAAGAATGACTCATCGTAGTAGATAAATTGACGGGTGTCAGCATCGAGTTTTACCACTATTGGCGGACGTACTTCTTTCAGTCGGGCTATTTTTCTGCTGAAAAACATTTCTTCATTGCTTTTCGGCATTTTTATATTTCGGTGTTGTAACATGTTGTCGTTTTCATCTGTCATGATTACCGGAATAGTAGTGTTGCCCTCTATAATATTTAGCAGAAAATTCATGTCGGTAGATTCGTCGGACAGTATCAACTGGCGTGTAGCTTCGGCCCAGACCTCTATTTTCTTGGTTTCCTCCACCGATAGCTTTTCAGCAAGCCTGTTTGTGAATATAGTAGATGCAACGACTATTATCATTGCTACTGCAATAAATACAAACTTAAGGATCTGATTGGTCTGATAGATTCTATTCATAAGTAACTTAAAGAATAAACGCTGAGTATTATTAACGACAAAATTAATGAAAATTGTCTGATGTGAAAAAATATCTTCATATTCCGGTTCCATTCATCCTTCAAAGCCCTCGAAATTGTTAGTGAAAATATGTATCTTTGTAAAAAAATGAGAAGTATGCATAAGTCAGGTTTTGTAAATATTGTAGGGAATCCCAATGTAGGAAAATCAACATTAATGAACGCATTGGTGGGAGAGCGCATTTCAATCATTACATCCAAAGCTCAGACTACACGCCACAGGATTTTGGGAATTGTGAATGGTGAAGATTTTCAGATAGTATACTCCGATACTCCCGGAGTGCTCAAACCAAACTATCGGCTTCAGGAATCCATGCTGAGTTTTTCGAATTCTGCACTTACAGATGCCGATGTACTGCTGTATGTGACCGATATATTTGACAATCATGAAAAAAACAAAGAATTTGTAGAGAAGGTAAATTTTAACGAGGCGCCTGTAATTCTGATAATCAACAAGATTGACTTAACAGATCAAACAAAACTGGAAGAACTGGTAGAAAGATGGAAATCAGTATTGCCGAAAGCAGAAATATTTCCGATATCGGCTACTGAGAAATTCAACATCGATCCTCTTTTCAATCGCATTTTATCTTTATTGCCCGTTTCGCCACCTTTTTTCGAGAAAGATCAGCTTACCGATAAGCCGGCAAGGTTTTTTGTAACAGAAATAATCAGGGAAAAGATACTGCTGAATTATGAAAAAGAAATTCCCTACTCGGTGGAAGTGGAAGTGGAACAATTTAAAGAAGAAGAAAATTTGATCCGAATCAATGCACTGATTTATGTAGAAAGGGATTCGCAGAAGGGAATTATAATCGGAAAAGGAGGAAAATCACTTAAGAAAGTGGGTTCTGAAGCCCGAAAGGATATCGAAAGTTTTTTTGAGAAAAAAGTTTTTCTCGAATTGTATGTAAAAGTTGAAAAGGACTGGCGAAATAAAGAAATCAAACTCAAGGGATTCGGATACAAACCTGAGTGAATTATCTGAGTTTTTAACCCTGCGCGGATATAATTTACCACCAATTTTTAATATTTTGGCAAACTTTTTGATTAAAAGCGTGTTATAGTTATATTAAAGTAAGTTATTAACAAATTAATTTTTACTATTATGAAAAATTCAGGTGGCATTTTAGCAGCGCTTTTGGGCGGTGCAGTAGTTGGAGCAGCATTAGGCATTCTTTTAGCTCCGGATAAAGGCTCGGAAACAAGAGCAAAAATCGTGGATGAATTCGATACAACAAAAGAAAAAGTGGTTGAAGCTTTGAAAAAAAGAGGCATAAATCTTACTAAAAATGACCTCGAAGATCTGGTAGATGATATAAAATCGGAAGTACAGGACGTAACAGCGTAAAAAACATGGCTGTCAAAACAGATAACTCGAATAACGGTTTTCAACAACTTTTTGCTGATGTAAAAGAGTATGTGAAGTTACAAACTGATTACTGGCAGGTAGGATTGGTTGAGAAATTGACTAAGTTACTTTCAAAATTAATTATTGCCACCATTTCGTTTGTGTTTATCATCAGTATGCTGTTTTATCTGTTGTTTGCTCTTGCTTATGCCTTAGAGCCGGTTTTGGGATTTGTAGCAAGCTTTGTGTTAATCGGAGTTTTTTTTCTGATTTTACTGCTGATCATTATAGTTTTTCGCAAACAATTGATTATCAATCCAATACTCAGAATTATGGTAGATGTTTTTTATGAAGATTCCAACGAAAAAAAACCGGAAGATGAAAACCATGCAGCAACTTTATGAAAAAAAAGACCTGACTTTTGAGGACTTATCCGTTATCAGAAAGCAACTCAAAGACAGGATTGATTTACAGCAAAATCAAATTCAGAAGTCTGCCAGGCGTTTGATTCCATTTTCCCAAAACGATGGAAGTCTGTCATTGAAAAACAAAGCCTTTTCCCCACTTTCGCTGATTACTACGCCCATTCGAAAAGGTAAAACTCTTTCGCTCATCGAAGGAATAGTAATCGGTTACAAACTCGTAAGAGGCATACGAAGGATTATTCGTAAATGATATTCAAACACTTACATTAAAAAAGGCCGGTTAAAAAAACCGGTCTTTTTTATGATGGTATGATAAAATCAGGTGAAAACGATATTATCTCAATGCAATTTTGGCAATCCTTTTTCCTGATTTAATAATGTAAATAATATTTTTGTGTAATCCTTCAACTTTTATCAAAGTGGAGTTCGCTTCAGTTTTCTGAACCAATCTTCCTGCCGTATCATACACATATACATCTTCCATTTCATCGGCGCTAAGAAACACCAATACACTTCCGTTGTTATCCAGGATGGAATATCTCAATTCCTTTTCGGGTAAAATGCCGTAGTAAAAAGAAATAATTCCATCAAAATTTTCAGCAATGTCACTCAATGGATTTTCAAGCTTAGTACCGTTGCGGGTTTCAAACTGGAAACTTCTGACCTGCGAATTGCCGGGAAACGGATCGCCGGAAAGTGTATTCTCATTGGCCACATTATCGGCTTCCAGGATGTCGATAGCCATATTAGCAGCATCATTGTTTGGTTGGTTGTAGTCCCAGTCATTTTGGTTGTAATTGATTCGGTAAATAAGCATCCCATGACCGGGTAAATATTTGTCCCAACCGGTTTTCTGACGGTTTTCGAGCATGAAAAATTCTGTGGGAACCGGATTGTTTCCGTCGAGGTTATGCCCGTCGGAAGGCGAAACGATGTACGCTTCATTATCGGTAATCAACGGACGCAATAAAACATTTCTGGGTTTTGTCAGCAATTTTGGAGATAAATAACCCAATTTAAAGCGTTCAAACGAATTGTATGCAGGAGGTGTTCGGCCTTTGTTCAGATAGGCTCCTCCGTCCATGATATTCCAGTCGGACAAGGTATGATGAGTAGCGCCATTTGTGGCGTACATATCGGCGAGTCCGATAACGTGTCCGAATTCATGGGTGAAAGTGCCAATACCGGCCATTACAGAGCCTGTTCTTCCACTTAACTCCGATGTACAGGCATAATCTTCCACTCTTTTCCCGTCGAAAGTGACTGATGCCACCGTACCGTTGTAATTGCCATCTCTGTAGAGGCTTGTGGGGTATATTCCCCAGCGATGTGGCCACACGGTATTTACTCCCGCCCATTCAGCTTCGTTGTGTCCGGCAAAGTAAACGAATATATTGTCAACGATGTTATCGTTATCTGCATCGTACACCGAAAAGTTAATTCCTGCCTGATGAGCTGCTGCACATGCATCTACTATCATCTGAAACGGAATGCTGTCCATTCCGTCCTTATCATTTTTACCGTAGTATGCGTAGCCTTTTGGCAATGTATAAGGTCCTACCACATCAAAATCGGGACTGAATTTTCCAATGGAATTATCTATAAAATAATCGCGTGCAGAACCTGTACCTCCATTGTCAGCGTATCCTTTTACATTGAGCATGGCTGTAAAGGCTTGTTGTGGGTTGGGGGTGACAAAAGATAGATCTGCAAAGTTGACCAGAATAATCAGTGAACGGGGTGACCCTGTTCGGGGATAAATTCTTTTTTGTGGGTTGTTATCAGACAATTGAGCTCTTTTTGAACGCATTTGCCTGATCTCTCCGGTGCTAAGTTCATTTATTTCCAGGCCCGAAAGAAAAGATACTTCGGAACGATTTCGCTCGCTTCTGTTGTTGGCCTTTATTTTTGTGCTTACCAGATTCCCTTTGATATCAAGGGTAGCATAACAGTAGGTACCATCTTCGTCTTTTGAAACCGGATAACCATCTACCGTTTGTAGAAAATGATGAAATTCATCTCCCCGGAGTCGGAGTGTAAGTACAGTACCATCGGGCTGACGTACTTCAACCGGATAAGGATATGCCGGAACTGCCTGAATGTCAATACTGACATGGATAAGCAGAAGGATTGTTAAAGTATTTAGAATGAATTTCCTCATTTTATGGATATTTTTAATTTACAAATTTATCTTTTTTCTTCAGAATTCCACCGTTTCTGTTGAAAATTAACCTCTTTTCTGTCATCAGCTGCTACATTATTCAAATTCTACCACCGTAATACCCGCACCGCCAAACTGAACATGTTCGTCGTGATAATTTTTTACTCCCTGCACCGTTGAGAGGTATTGGCGGATAAGCTGGCGCAAAATTCCGGTGCCGGTACCATGTAAAATTCTGACACTGGCAGTACCAACCATCAGGGCATCGTCAACAAAATAAGTCACTGCCTGCAAAGCTTCGTCGCCACGCATGCCGCGTACGTCAATTTCCGATTTGAAATTAAGTTTTCGTTCCCGTACATCATCAGTAACGGTTTTTCCTAGGTTTTCGTACTTGCGGTTTTCCTTTTTCTGCTGATTATTGCTAACGGCTTCAAGTTGGCTTAGTTTTACGGTAGATTTTAGTTGACCAAATGCTACGATTGCCTTTTTATCCTGAAGCTCAATAATTGTGCCGACTGCATTTTGGCCTTTGATACGGACAAGAACTCCGGCCCCCCAACCCCCCGAAGGGGGGATGTCAGTGGGGTTAGTCAGCTTTTTTCGTTTTAAAGTAAGACTTTTTTGCACTTTTTTTAAGCCCTCTTTCGGAGTACCGATAGCTATTGTGGACAGGGGACTTGAGAATTCTTTTAACTCATTCCTTGCTTTCTGCGTTTTTTCTTTATCTGCCTTCGCTTCAATAATCTGCCGAATGGTATTTTCAATCTTTGCATTGGCGGCTTTCAGCAGATTTTCAGCTTCCGCTTTTGCTTGCAGGGTTATTTCCTTTCTTTTTTTCTCGGTTTGTTCCAGTTCGGTTTCGTATCTGGCAAGCGTTTCCTCGAGGCGTTTTTCTTTGAGTCGGATTTCCTGTCGCTTGCGTTCCCAGTAGCGTTTATCACGCACAATATCCTGCAAATGTTTGTCGTAATCTAAGTGTTCGGCGCCCACCTTTTCCGCTGCATCGGCAATTAAATCTTCGGGTAAACCGATTTTACGGGCAATTTCCACCGCAAACGAACTTCCGGGATTGCCAATGGAAAGTTGAAAAAGCGGTTGCAAATGCTGCCGGTCATAGAGCATAGCGCCGTTTACAATGCCTTGGGTGGCTTCTGCGTAGTGTTTCAGATTGGTGTAATGGGTAGTGATTACGCCGAATGTTTTGTTTCGATTTAGTCTTTCGAGTGTGGCTTCAGCAATGGCTCCACCAATTTGAGGCTCGGTGCCGCTGCCAAATTCATCTATCAAAATCAGTGTTTTATGATTGCTGTTTTTGATAAAGAATTTCATGTTCAGAAGATGTGAACTGTACGTAGAGAGGTCATTTTCAATGGATTGCTCATCGCCAATGTCAATAAATAGTTGTTGGAAAATTCCGCACCGGCTGTTTTCGTGAACGGGTATCAGCATGCCGCACTGCAACATATATTGAAGGATTGCCACTGTTTTCAGACAAACTGATTTTCCGCCGGCGTTGGGGCCGGAAATAATCAGAATCCGTTGATTTTCATTCAGAACGATGTCTAACGGCACCACTTCTCTGTTTTGTTTTTTCAGCGAGAGAAATAGCAGTGGGTGAAACGCCCTGCTCCATTCCATTTGACAGTTGTTATCCACATTCGGTTTGATGGCTTTTAACTCTTTAGCAAATAGCGACTTAGCCCGTAAAAAGTCAATTTTTCCCAAAAAATACTGTGACTGCATAATGTCCTGAAAATGAGGACGGAGGAAATTGGTAAACTCCACCAGAATTCGGATAATCTCGCGTCGTTCCTCGTTTTCCAGTTCGCGTACGCGGTTATTCGCTTCCACCACTTGCTGTGGCTCAATGAAAACGGTTTTTCCCGTGGCACTTTCATCGTGAACAATTCCGCTCACTTTACGTTTGAATGCCGGCGAAACCGGGATTACAAGCCGTCCTTCGCGTATAGTAGGTGATACGTCTTTTTCCACGTATCCATCGGCCTGAGCCTGACGCAGAATGGCGTTCAGCGTTTTTGAGATGCCGCTTTGAGTATGAAATATGTCTTTCCGGATGCGGGCAAGTTCGGGCGATGCGTTGTCCTTTATTTTGCCGAATTTATTAATAATGTTATCTATCTGTTTGATAATCAGTGCAAATGATTGAATGTCGGCTATGAGTAGATGAAGATTTGGAAAAATTTCAGTTTTTTGTTTGCTGATAAAACTCACCAGTTTCTGCACAGCTTCCAGCGTTCGTTTCAGGTCAAAAATTTCACTTTCGTCCAGATACATTCCCTCTGCCTGAACTCTTGAAAGCGCACTTCGAATATCAAAAAAATCTCCAACCGGCATTTCGTCCGATTCGGATGAAAGCAGTTGAAGCATTTCGTTTGTGAGATTTAGTTGATATGTAATCTGCTGAAAATGAGTTGAAAAACCCATTTTATCTACTTCTTCTTCGCCAAGCGAACTCAGGCAGTATCCTTTCAATCGGACCCGAATGGTATCGAAGGAAATTTTTTGTTCGAAAGTGGTGGGGTAGAGCATCTGAAGAAATTTACGATTTACAAATTTACGATATACGATTGGGAAAAAATTGATTCTGCGTTTTTGATTATGATTTGATTGATAAAAAAATCTCTAATGTTGTATTTGTACAATCATTAAAATCAAATAAATCACAGTTCAGACGTCTTTTTTTGCCCTTTCCCAAATTTCATCCATTTCGGCAAGAGTCATTTCTTTCAAATTCCGGCCTTTGGTAATGGTTTCAGCTTCCAGGAAGTTGAAACGTTGGATGAATTTCTGGTTGGTTCGTTCGAGTGCGGTGTCGGGATTGATGTTGTACAGACGGGCAGCATTTACCAGACTGAAAAAAACATCACCCAACTCATCTTCCATTTTGTCGCTGTCCATTTTGTCGGCTTCAGCCTGAAATTCAGCAATTTCCTCTTTCACTTTGTCCCAAACCTGTTCGCGGTATTCCCAGTCGAAGCCCACGCTTGCCGCCTTTTCCTGAATCCGATACGCTTTGATCAATGTGGGAAGTGAGGCAGGAACACCGCCCAAAACGGTTTTGTTGCCGTCTTTTTCTTTCAGTTTCAGGTTTTCCCAGTTTTCCAGCACTTTTGCTGTATCGCCGTTTACATTCACTTCGCCAAACACGTGCGGATGGCGGAAAATCAGCTTTTCGTTGATGGATTTGCAGACGTCGTAAATGTCAAAATCTTCGGTTTCGCTGCCCATTTCGGAGTAAAAAACGATGTGCAGAAGCAGATCTCCGAGCTCTTTTTTGATTTCGTGCATATCCCGGCTTAAAATCGCATCTGAAAGTTCGTATGCTTCTTCCACGGTGTTGCTGCGGATGCTCTCGAAAGTCTGTTCCCGATCCCAGGGACATTCTGCCCGAAGTCGCTTCATAATTGCCAAAAGTCGCTCAAATTCAGCCAGTTTCTCTTCGTTTGTATGGTGTTTGTATGTTTTATTCATTATGGAAAAATTTTATTTGCAAAGTTACGAATATAATTTAAATAGGTTAGTTTTGTGTCACTCAAATAAATTAACTAAACGCGGCACGATTTATGAATAATAAGTGATGTTCAATTCAAAATCATTTTTTTATCAACAATCTAAGTACATGACAAAAATTTAAAAATATCTATATCTGATTGAAAACCAGCATTTAAAAGCACCAATGCAATAAAAGTGAGACCATATTTGAAGAAACT
>SAAL01000099.1 GCA_009929445.1 Bacteroidia bacterium | reverse complement strand
GGTGTCATTCGCCAGCGTACCGGTACCAAGCGAGATTGTTCCACCCGTACTGTACTGGATTTTGATGTTGAACACCTTTTTCTTAAACACAGCTTTCAGGGTATCGGCTTTGGTTACGGGTACTGTTGTCAGCTGGTTGTTAACCAGACTGTCTTTTACATTCTTTCCGCCAAACCGGAGAGAATCGAGTTCGTAACCGGTATCAGGTGTAACCGAGAATATCAACGGTAAACCGGATGCAGCAGAAACAACAGTGTCATTCGGTAGAATTTTCGTGCCTGATTTTATCTTTCCTCCGTTACCTGTGAGGATTTTTACATCGTGTGTAATAAGCCTGAAGACAATTTTCAAATATGTGACACCGTCTTTAACTACCTGTGGTGTTGTATAGATGTTGCCCACCATAGCCGATCTCACATCTGCATTTTCGTACAACAACGAGTCAATCACATAACCCGGATCAGGAGTAATCGTTAACTGAGTTGTCGATCCGTAAGGAACAGGGTTGGTGCCTCCGGATGGTAAAAATCCTGAAGCGCTAATTTTTCCTTTTCCTATTAATGTCACATTAAGATAACACGACGGTGTATAGGAATTCAAACTGAAACTTACATTCAGGGCGACATCTGATGTTATCGGAGGTGTAGTGTAATTGTTATTGATTAGTTTATTCATAACATTGGCACCACCGAAGGTCAAACTCGACACTACATATCCCGAATTTGGAAGAAATGTAAACGTCTTCGTGCTGTTTTCATTTACAGTTAGCACAGTATTGTTATTTATCACTGTATTGCCATCTTTCACCGTACCGCCTGTTCCACTAGTAACAGTAATTTTAAAGGTAAGTTGCTTAAAGGTTACCGTCAGCGTTCCGTTGCCGGTAACAGCCCCTGTAGTATAGGTATTGTTTACCAACTCTCCTTTTACATCTGTAGTATTAAATCTTACAACATCAATTCCGTATCCTGTATCCGGCGTGATGGTGAAAGTTTTTGTTGTTCCCGGTTCTGCTGAAATTACATCATTGTTTAACAGCTGTGTGTTGTTATAAAATACTTTGCCACCATCACCTTTCAAAAGGGTGAGAGTGAATGCGAGTTGTTTGAATGTAACACTCAGCGTGGCATCTGCTGTTATTAACGCAGTTGTGAATTGTCCGCTAACAAGAGTGGATGTTATATCCCGCCCACCATAAAACACTTTATCTGTTGCATAACCTGCATCAGGAATAATGACAAATGTTCTTGTTGAATGTATCGCTGATTTCAGTATTGTATCGCTTTTTAATACGATATTATTTTCACTCACCACTCCGTGTTCACCTGTCTGTAATGTGATATTAAATTTTGTCTGAGATTCCTTGAATCTTACATACAACGTGTCGTTTGTATTGATTGGCGCTGTCTGATACTGATAGTTTATCAACGCAATGGGTGAACCGCCATACTGCAATGTATCTATTTCAAATCCCGAGTTGGGAGTGATGTTAAAAGATAAAACAGCATTTTGTGCCACGTTTAACTTCGAATTATTGGTAAGAACCACATTGTTTTCTTTTACAGTACCACCTGCATTGAGCAGAATTGTGACATCATAGGTGATTTTCTTGAATTTGACTTCAAGGGCTACATCTTGCGTAACAGGTCCTGTGGAGAATTGATTATCTGTTAACGGCAATATTACGGGATTGCCTCCAAATTTTAGACTTTCCAGCCAATACCCTTCAGCCGGAGTGATGTTAAATGTAACCGATTCACCTTCAACCAACAGTATGTTCCCGCCATTTGCAAGCGGGGTATTGTTTGCTGATACGCTACCGCCAGTCGCATTTTCAATACTTATTGAAATAGTATGTGCTTTTTCAAAAGTAACTTCCAGTGTGGAACTGTCAGTAATAAGTGGAGTGGTGTAGGCATTATTGCTTAAATGATTGAGTACATTTACACCGTTAAATGCCAGAGAATAGACAATGTATCCGTTATCAGGTGTGAAAGTAAAGGATTTGGTTGCATTTTTATTTACCACCAACACTTCTCCCGTTTGAACCACCACATTATTTGCTTTTACAGTTCCGTTCTGTCCGGCTAACACTTTCAGGTTGTAGGTTATTTCCACTTCTGAAATATTCTTAAATGCTTTCCACAGTGCGTCTGATTGATAAGCTGCCAGTGCGCCGTAAGGTACCTGAAGCTGCGTGTTATTTTTATCCACACTTCCCCCGAATGTATTGCTGGTGATTACCGGCGGGGTGTTTTGCGGTGAAGATATTTTGGTAATCCCGGAGCAATTGTAAAAAGCTTCCGCTCCGATACCGGTAATTTTGCCTCCCAGATTAATTTCCGTTAGCTGATTGCAACCGAAAAATGCTGATCCTTTGATTTCCTGCACAGAAGCAGGCACATTCAAAGCTCCTGATAAGGAGCTGCATCTGTAAAACAATCCGGAATTAATTAGTACCAACTGGCTGGGCAGTATTAAACTCCCCGAAAGGTTTTGACATTTCTGAAATGCATAAGAACCAATACTGGTAATGGAGTTGGGCAGAACAAGCTGACCCGACAAGCCTGTACATTCGTTAAATGCGGAACCTTGAATGGTTGTAACTGATTCGGGGAAAGAAATGGTTCCTTTCAAACCGGTACAGCCGCTGAAAGCACTTTCGCCGATAGTTGTCAGACTGGGTGGAAAGTGCAAACCACCGGTCATTCTCAAGCAACCGTTAAAGGCAAATTTTCCAATGGAAACTAAATCACGTGGCAATGGTACATTACTGGTAATATTAGTGCACGAAGTGAAAGCATAATCACCAATTATTGTAAGTGATTCTGGTAATTTTATGGAAACAAGCGAGTTTTTTCCGTTAAAAGCATTGTTTGGTAACAGGTTGCTGACGAGTGTTGCACCTGACAGGTCTAAATCTATTAGTACTACCAATTCGTCTTTCAGGACTTTGATATCAATACTGTTCAATAAACCGGTTACTTTGAGTTGAGTAATAGCAGAAATATTTTTTCCAAGTGCAACAATTTCATTTTTCAAACCGCCTGCTGTCGGATTATGCACCTGTACAAGCTCATCTATACCGATATTAAAATTGGCCTGTCCATCAGTTTTGAGGCCCCAATACACCGCGTTTTTATAGGCATTTACACTGCCTGAAGGCACATAAACAATGTTGATATCTGTAGATGTAAATGGATTTCCTGACAGGGCCGGAGGTGTGGGATTGCGGGAATAAATATTGCGTAAATTAGGACAATTATAGAAACACTGTAAATCGATGAAATTGACTTTCTTACCCAGAGTAATTGTGGTTAAATTTTCTGATTGCTGAAAAGCATACGATCTGATGGTTGTTACCGCATCAGGTACATTCACATCAATCAGTCCGTGACATTCATAGAAGGCACTTTCGCCGATGGCGGTAATTCCCTCCGGTAAGATGATGCTTTTTAATAATGTTTTTGATTTTGATGTATCAAAAAAAGCGTACTTTGGAAATTCATTTTCCGGATAGGTTGCATCGCCCCAGGGGTAAGTGCCTCCCAAACCGCTGAATAGCTGAATGATTACAGACGACATATTAATTTCAGTAACTAAAGGCATCTCATCGCGGATGCATTTGATATCACGTGCATCAAGCACTCCTGTTAGCGTAATACTGGTAAGCGTTGACTTCTCTGAAGCAGTAAGCAGTGTTGTGAGTGTACCGGCCGCTGAAACTTCGATCGTTTTCGAAACTTGTGCTGATGTGGCAAGTATTGCAAAAAGAGAGAAGCAAAGTATAATTAGTTTCTTCATATAATAAATTCAAAAACGGTTTAATCAATTGTTTTACGACACGAAAAGTGTTAGCCGCAAAAATACTAAAAATATCTTGCATTCAGATAATGTTATACGGAAATTAAACAGGGATATGTTCTACGCAAAAAAAAATATAACATATAAAAGAGGCTGTCTCAAAATAAAATGAGTCAGCCTCTTTTGCATCAAATATAAAAATTCAATTTTGGGTAAAGATTTTCAAATATTGCAATCTCAGAGAATGAAATCTGACATATTTGTCAAATTATAGATGAATTCTGACCAATAATGGTTTATTTAGCCAGATTTACTGATAATTTAGTTAGATTGTGTGCAATGGAGAGTAAGCCAAACTCAATCTCTACCTTTTCGAGTCCTCGAAGTAGAAATCGTTTGAAATTCTTGTTTGCTTTTAAGTTTCCGAAGGTCTGCTCAACATCTGCCGGTCGCTGACTTCGGTGTTTTAGTCCTTGTTCACTGGTGAGTAATTCCTTAGCCCAGCTTTTGAGTGATCTCAGGCGGTGATTGATTTGAACAATTCGTTCTTCTTTTGCATCATGACATAAACAACGCAGGGGGCAATCAGTGCAGCGTTTGGCTTGATAAAGTGATGCTTTTTGAATAAAACCTGTTTTTGTTTTAGTTGCTTTCTCTCCAATCTTCTCCATTTTCTGTCCCATTGGGCAATAACAACAATCTTTGTCTTTGTTATAATGAAAGTTGCTGCTTCTGAATGGATCGTTTTTCCATTTCTTTGATTGCTCTTTATGAAAGTAGTTGTATTTGATAAATGGGGTTATATCATTTTCTTTGGCAAACAAGTAATTCTCTTCGCTTCCATAACCAGCATCGGCTATACTTTCTTTCGGGTATTGGCCATGTAATTCTTTGAATGAATCCATGTGCTCCTGGTAAGTGGTCGTGTCGGTGGTAGTTTGATGAACGGTGTAATTGGTGATAAATCCATCTTCGGTAGAAATCTGGGTATTAAATGCCGGTTTGAGTTGTCCGTTTCCCATGTGGTCTTCCTTCATGCGCATAAAGGTGGCATCAGGATCGGTTTTACTCATCGAGTTTCTATCTCCCAGCTCTTTATTCTGATCTTCGTATTGTTTTATTTTATCAGGCCAGTTCTTCTTGATATACTTGATTTTATTTTTCACTTTGGGATCAACTTCAACCTCACTCAGTGCCTGATCTATCTTTTCTACAAGCCCTTCAATCTGTTGGGAAGTTATGTCCTGGTAGGTAATGGGAGTTTTGTCAAGCAGTTCTTCTTTGGTCACTGCTTCGGCATAAGTCCATAGTTCATTGAGCTGCTCTGCCATCTTCCCTATACGCGTTTGAATGGCTTTGCCCCAAACGAAGGTATAACGATTGGCATTGGCTTCAATCTTGGTGCCATCGGTATAGGCTTTCTCCAGACTAACCATTTTCTGTTCTACCAAAAAATGGACAATCTGACCAAATACTTCTTTGAGTGTACCCTTGAGTTTTCCACTGCGGAAAGTATTAATGGTATTGTGATCGGGACGTTGCATCCCTGAGAGCCATAAGAAACGAATATCATTGGCTGTAAGGTCTTCAATCTTACGTGAAGAGTAGGTATTGCGAAGATAAGCGTAGATTACAATTTTGATCATCATTTTAGGATGATAGCTTGAACAACCTACATTTTTATACCTGTTCAGGATCTTTCTAAGGTCCAAATTCTCCACAATGGAGTCAACAATCCGAACAGGATCATTTTGAGGAATAAAGTCATCAAAAGTGTAGGGAAACAGTTCCTGTTTGTTTTGAATATATTCTTTAAATCGCATATAACATCTTGTTTGTTAGCGATATAAAGATAATAAATACTATTTAAAGCACCAAATTTATTGACAAAAAAAAGACTGCCTCAAATGTTATTTTGAGACAGCCTCTTTATAGTTAGGATTGAATTTCTAAAGAAATTTGATTAGTTACGGCGAACAGGTGCCGGATAAGTGGTCTTATTAACTTTAACTATTACTTCAGCTGAAGTAATTTCACCCCACCAATGTTTAACGGTTACCGGTACAAAAAGATCGAAGTCATTACCAATTACCAATCCGTTGTTCTGATAGGTCAGGTATCCAAATTGTGCTGCCGGAGTAACACCAGGAACAGTTGCCATATAAGCTACCTGAAGTTGTTTATAATCAGATAATGGTTTTTTTGTTCCGTTTAGATTGGTAGTAATTGCAGCTTCATCTACTTGAATACTAGTGATGCCATAATAACCATACAAGTTAGCATTGGTACTTGCGCTGAATGCTTCACCTCTCCAGTCTTTCAGATTAGCCAGATCTTTAATAGTCATGTAAGAACCTGTTTGACCATACAATACACCATCGGTAAATGCTTTATTTGTAGTGGTACTAATATTGATTGGACGTACAAATACGACGTCGAACGTAGGTTTTTCGTTAACTGTTACAGCTGCAGTAGTTGGTTGTTGCATATCAGGACAGAAATTATATCTGATACCTAACTTAACTCGTAAGTATTCTACACCTTCGTTCAGCATTTTCTTAGCTATATCAGATGCCTGGTTCAATACCAGCAGGTCACCAGTATTACCTACAAATGGATTGATTGTAGCTATAAGTTCTGTACTATCGCTACTCCACAATGTTTGTCCGTCTGCACTAACTTTGAATGCATATCCGTCATATTCTCCGCCTACAATTTTCTGTCCTTTAATAAAGAAGTATTGATAGTTGTTGAATCCCTTCAGACTCTTGTTGGTATTCGAAACAAATGCACCTGTAATGTTGGTTTTGTATTTATTATTCGCTGTTGTGTTTTCACCTACGTCAGGAATATTTACGTTATGTTTCACTTCTTCAAATACAGTACCGTTGTTTTTACCATTCATATCAAACCAGTATTTTGCAATAAGGTCAGCTGGTGCGATATTTTTAGCCGCAGGTCTTGCAACCGTCATAGTGAAATTAACCGTAATTATTGGATTAACAATCACATCGGCAGGTGTATACGTGTATTTTGCATTAATTGTTACAGTAGGTTGACTGGTAGCATTCAACAGAGTCCATACATAAGTAATAGGAACAACATAATGCAACACAGTAGTAGTACCAACTGTAGTTGGAATAATTGAACCGTAACCTGTAGCAACTCCAGTATAAGCTGCAGCGAATTCAGCACTTGTCATACCAACCTGGTCTAAGATACTATCATTAGTCCATTGAACAGTAAGTAGTGAATCAAGGTTTGTACATGCTGCTACTTTATTAATGTCTATTTTCAAATCGATAGCCGGTTGTTCTTCAAATACTACTTTCACGAATGAAAACAATACAGCACAAGTCGGTTTCTTATCACTGTACATGCTAACACGTACTATCGGAGTGCGTCCTTTTGATTGAGCAATCACAGATTTAGCCACAGTTTTAGCTTTTACGATTCCATCAGCAAGTGCTGTAGCATCAATAAGGTTTTGCTGGTTAACACCGTTTCTCACGTAATCAATTGGAGTAACTCCATCTTCTGCCATCAAGTCGAATTTGAATTTCAAACCATATTTTTCAATATCAAACGGAGTAATAGGAGTCGCAAGATTAGCAAATAATACTGCTACAACTGTATCATTCAGATCGAATTCTCCCTCGAAAGGAACTGTAATAACAGTTGGATTGGTTGGGCCTGTGTATGTATCAACATTTTGTACTTTCAGATCCTTGGCAGCCTGAACTGTTTGTTTTAACTTGGTGTAAAATGGTTTATTGTCAAGCGCCAGATAAACATTCCACTGAGCTTTCATGCTTGTGTAGTTCATTCTTACCCATTGTGAAGCACTTATAACGCGGTCTGCCGGATATTCTGTACCCAGAACCACTGTCATTGCACCATTCTCGTCAAATACCAGTTCGTTTTCTCTAACAGCTTTTTCGGAAAGCGGAACCTGAAGCAGTACTTGCGGGAAGGTTTCTTCTAAACCAAGCATGGTCCAGTTCATATTAATTCCGGCTTCTGCAAAAAGAGCTTCCAGTTCAGCTACTTCAACTTTTACTAAAAGATCACCATTTACTATGTCAACGAAGTGTGCTTTTACTTCCTGACTTACAGCCGGAGCATTCGCATAACCTGTTATAACATTTTTTGCATCTTTTTTCAAGCTGAAGCTCATGTGGGCTGTATCGATGTCAGCTTTAGTAATGAACGAAGGATTCAGGCGATATGAAATTATTACTTCAGGAGTGATAGTATCACATGAAGCCATAAGTGGTGCAAAATTTATTGCAGGAATACCGTTAATATAGAAGAAAGCATTGTAAGTCATGCTGGTTAAGCGGTTGCTCAGAATATTAAAGTTGAGCTTGATTGCACTTGCAATAGCTTTCATATTATTGTTTAATATCGAAATCTGAGCACGTATTTCTTCAATGGCTTTATCTGTATCCTCTATCCATTCTTTCAGTTCACCATTTATATAATCTTCCAGTGCTTTGATACGTGCATCTAAACCGTCAATACGAGCACCCAATTCAATATCTGCATTAGCTAAATTATTCAGTTCTGTTCTGTAACCTAACAATGTTTCGTTGATGATATCAATTTTTTCATTAATTTTAATAATATCTTCAGCTGTTTTTTGGTCTGCTTTTTTCAGATCTTCAATATCCTGTTGAATGGTTCCGATAGTAATAAGCAAAGCATCAATTCTTCCGTTAATTGTAACATCAGCTCCTTTCAGATCTGTAATTTGATCGTTGATAGCTTTGATGGTAACATTGATAAGATCATCAATTCTTTTATTAACCTTTACTATTTCAGCATCAATCAACAAGTCTTTATCTTCTAATGCTTTAAGTCTGTTATTTTGAGCAGTTTGTTCAGCAATAATAAGATCAACCTTACCACTCAATGTTGACAATTGAGTTTTCAATTTACCGATTTCATCTGCGTTAGCATTTATAAGTGCGAGTTGATCAGCAAGTTTTGTTTGGATACCATCCAATACTTCTGATTTTCCATTCTTCACTTTCAACAAACCTTCCAGAATAGCAATACGTGCTCCTAATTGAGAATTCAAATTTAGAAGATTCTGAATAGCAGTTTCGTTTTTAGCAATTCTTTCCAAAGCACCATCAACAATAGTTCCTAAATGTTTCAGGCCGGTGTTTAAGTCTGCTACGCCTCCTTCAAGTGTTTTTACTCTTCCACCAAGAGCTGTAATTGTACCTTCAACTTCCAGAATTTTTGCATCCAGGCGGGTAGCCAATGCAGCCAGTTCAACTTTAGTTGCAGCAGCATCAACCTTAGCGGTAAGAAGCGCAAGTTCAGTTTGCAGAGCTTCCAGTTTAGCGTTGGTTTTAGCCAGTTCTTCTTTAGTTGCAGCAGCAGCTTGTAGTGCAGCCAGGTCAGCTTTAGTTTTAGCAATAGCAGCTTCAACTTCCGAAATTTTAGCATCTACACGTGATCCTAACGCAGCCAGTTCAACTTTAGTTGCTGCAGCATTAATCTGAGTAGTAAGAGCCGCAAGTTCAGCAGTTACAGTAGCTTTGTAAGCATTGAAAGCTTCCAATGAAACTGTTTTGTTTAAAATTTCGGTTTTTAATGCATTAAGTTCAGCTTTTGTAGCGCCAGTCTGCTCCATAGTAGTCAAGCGGCCTTTAAGTGTAGCAATCTCGGTGTTAAGACCTGCAATCTGCAATTCTAATGCCGCTTTTGTTGCATTGTTCAGTGCAGTCAGTTCAGTCTTCAGGCTTCCAAGGTTAGCCTTCATGTCTACAAGGTCAGTGTTCAATTGGTCGATGTCCGAATCGTAAGTTTTACAACCTGTAAAAGTTACAAGCGAAATAGCAATAACCATAGCAAAGACTTTGGTTATGCTTTTCAATTTAATCTGAAATACTTTTTTCATAAATTTTTTTTTTTTGATAAATAATTTTTTTTTATAGTTACTATTTTGTTACTGGTTCATAATACAGTAATAGATTCCACAGTAACATTAACCATGGAAATCAATTATTCGATTAGACTTTCTTCATAAATGATTCGTTTTAGATATTTACAACCCTATTTTTTTCTTATATGATAAAAACCTTATGCAAAATTGCTAATAAAATATTTCACATCCAACTTTTCAGCACTTTTTTTTAAATTTCAGTCAAATATTAACCGCTAAATGGATCAAAATAAGTTGAAAGTCACATTGCAACCGAAAAAATTTTCAAAGATGTAAATAACAAAAACGGTATAAATACACCCTGATTAAGGTACTTTGACAAATTATCCAAATGCAAAGATATAATAATCAAATGGATTTCAAAACAATTTACGATTTTTTTTATAAAATAAGATAAATTATTACTTCAATCCAATAAATTTAACCGAAAAGTGTTATTCCGGATTTCATAAAAAAATACAAACCCTACTAATGTGTTTACTTTTTAAAAAAAGTCAAGTTGAACTTATTATATATGTATAAAGTATCTTACCGTCCAGTTTCTGCCATAACTCATTATGCACAAAAAAGTCTGGCAAATTTATACTATTTTTTTCAAATTGCAAGTTTTTTATGAAATATTTCTGCATTTAACATGCCTGAAAAAGTTTTTTTGGTCTAAATACACCATTTTTTGTAAAAAACTAACTGATTCCGGAATCAAAACATCCATTTTGGGCGGAAATGTTCTACGGAGAAATTAACAACAAAAATCATTCCGTAATATTATTAAATATAAACTTTTTTTGACATTCGTATAAACATCAAGCCATCTTGTAGCTTTATAATATTAATAGTATACTTTTCATTGATTTCATATCGTTGGTAGCTTTATAAAAGATCCTGCTTTATTATTTCATCCTGTGAGGACCGAAGTCAATCATCTGAGTTATGTTTCAGAACCAATTGAACGGAAAAACGAGAATTATAAATAAAAACACTAATTTTGTCATCCTAAAAACAACTCTTCGGAAAGGAAGACAATTGAAATTACAGGATTATACGAAATAATAACACCTGAAATGGAATATGGTTTATCATCCGGCATGAATTTTACAAAAATGAAAAGATCAGATATTTACTTTAGTTTACTGATATTGTCACTGTCGGCTGCTCTGACCGCCGGCTGTGATGTTGATTCTCCTGAAGCAACCATTTCTTTCGAAAAAAAATCCTCAATGCCGGGCAACGGACGCGCTTCGGCGGTGGCTTTCGCGGTGGGAGGCAAAGGGTATGTGGCACTCGGCAGAAATGCAAACAAAGAACAGCTCAACGACTGTTGGGAATACAACCCTTCCACCGATACCTGGAAGCAAAAATCATCATTCCCGGGAATTCCCCGGGTAAAAGCCACTGCAGTAGTCCTGAACAGCAAAGCATACATTGGTCTGGGGCATAACAACGACTCGGCTGTTTATAATCCGGCTTCCTGCCTGAGGGATTTCTGGGAATACACACCCGCAACCGACACCTGGAGGCAACTTACCGATTTTCCGAGCAATTTTACAGATGCGTGCACTGCTTTCGCTCACAACAATGAAATATATGTGGGCAACGGATTCAGCGAGTCGGGCTATGGTGGTCAACTTTGGAAATACCTGCCGCAAGAGAATAAGTGGATAAGGTTGAACGATTTCAAAGGGAAGTCGCGGTTTGGAGGAGTAGTATGCTCTGACGATAAGCGTATTTTATTTGGAACCGGCTTCAGAATCGGAAACCGCAACGATTGGTGGGAATATCGTCCGCAGTCGGACAGCTGGGCAGAGCTTCAGGCTATGCCTGACAATGGGAGGGTGAATGCCGTGGCGCTTGCTGTCGGCAATCGATATTTTGTTGCCACCGGCCGGCATTTTGGCGGAAATATTGGCAGAGGGCATGTCAAATCCGATCTGCAGGAATACAATCCCGACTCCGATAGCTGGCGCAAAGCCGGTGAACTGCCCGTAGGAGCCCGCGAAAACGCTGTCGCATTTGTCATCGACGGGTGCGGTTATATCGGATTGGGTGAAAATGACGAAAAAGTGCTGAACGATTTCTGGAGCTTCGAACCCTGAAAAAAGGAAAGAAAATGATTCAATACATTATACATAGAATCTGCTCACAAAACCGACAAAAAAATGTTTCGTTACGCTGTACCTTAAAATTCACATATAATTCAATCTCTACAAATGTTACGCCATGCTGTGGCTTATATTCAGGTGCAGAGCACCGTTATATTTGTAGCAAATTTCATTGAAAGTAGATGTAAAGGTGCAGATGGTACAATCCGAATTAACGGAATCACCGTAATATTGAGCAAAGAATATTTCATTTTTTATTCAAAAAGCTCACATTTAGAATTAAAAAATTATTATTGTCCGATAAAAACAAAAAGAAAAAATAATGTCGCTCCTACGGAGCTTTTGTTGATGGGTGTAATCTATTTTCTACCAGATTGTCGCACCGCTGGTGCTAAAAATTAAAGCCTCGTAGAGGCGACATTATGGCAAGTCACGTTTTATAAGGACCTCAACTTTCGCAAGTTCATATTATTCAATTAATCAGAAGAATACGAATCAATAGTATCTGGTAGTCAGATAGATATACGTTTTTTCAGGAACAGGGGCTTCCGCCCCTTACACCCCGACTTACTTTTTGTCTTGAAACAAAAAGTAAGCAAAAAATTCAAGACTGCGCCCGCTTCACTCGAAAAATTGGCGTTCGATCGGCTAAATCGTCCAAAC
>SAAL01000197.1 GCA_009929445.1 Bacteroidia bacterium | reverse complement strand
AACGTTTAAGTATTTTATCAATCGTTCCCCCAAAAGTATTGAAAAAAACTATACTGGAAAGAAAAAAGGAGGAGACTTTTACACGAAGCAGTTGGGGAATGATTGATAAAATAAAGTTGAACTATGCCGATCTGCTATGGGCATCCTTACTACCGCCCATGTTTGAAGCGTGTTAAAACCATTAGGGATTTTTGCAAAGCGACTTGCATTTATCCTTGTAGCTCTTGATTTTGGCTGAAGATCGCTTACGTTTAGGCATACTTTTTCCATGATGATATTTTACCTCATTTGATGATTAAATTTATTTCAAAGATCGGGGCAAAAAATGAAGCCCTTATCCGGGTTCAGCATGTTTATCCATCCATAAACTTATGGCTTGCATCCTGCCTTTTTTGCAATGCGGGCAAACAAAGGGATCGATTCCTGTTACCATCTGTAAAACCTCAATGGCCGGCAATCCCTGCAATTGTGGATAATAAGCCGCCTTTTCCAGCAGTTCGAAGCACAGTGCCAGCTTGGTAGTCATATTGCACTGTGCCATAATACCGAAGTACCTGATCTTGTAAAACCCGCAGGGAAGCACATGGCGGAAAAACCGCTTAATGAACTCACTGGCATCCAGCGACATCGACCTTATTACCCCACCCATGCTGTAATCTTTGTAACTGAAAGAAATTTTGCCGCCTTCGTCGGCCACAAGACGACTGTTGGTAAAGGCAACCCTGTTGGTGTATCTGCCCAGATATTTGACAACCCTTTGGGGGCCGGCAAGTGGTTTTTCGGCAAAGACTACCCAGTTTTTCGCATACATTTTCGTTTTGAGTTGATCAAAATCCTCCAAATCATCAGGCAGCTTGATCTGCTGTTTTGAAATGGCCTGCTGCAAGAGTCTTGAAAAAACCGCCCTAAACACTCCGCTGAGTATTTTTACCGGAAGCAGGTATTTTTGGTTTGAACGAACCCATTCCATTTCATCGCTCGAAAGTCCGCCTGCCGGGACAATCATGTGGATGTGCGGGTGATAGGTGAGAGTTTGCCCCCACGTATGCAAAACTGCAACAGCACCGGTTTGTGCTCCAAGGTACTTCGGGTTTGCCAGGCATTGCTTCAAAGCTTCCCATGCCGATTTAAACAGGATTGAATACCCGCTTGACTGGTTGATATAAAGTGTTTTGTGCAAACACTGTGGGATGGTAAAAACCAAATGGAAGTATTTGATGGGGGGAAGCGAAGCCTTCAACCTGTCGATCCATTGCACTTGTTTTATGAACTGGCACTTTGGACAGTGCCGGTTGCGACATGAATTATAAGCCTGCTGCGTGTGCCCACAAGTATCGCATATTGATGCATGCCCGCCCAACACCGATGTACGGCAAGTGATGATGGCATTGAAAGCTTTGATCTGCTCGGGACACAGCTGATTTTTTGAGAGAAATTCTTCGCCATGGTTTGCCAGCACTTGTGCCAACTCCATGCCTT
This sequence comes from Bacteroidia bacterium, assembly GCA_009929445.1. GTDB lineage: Bacteria > Bacteroidota > Bacteroidia > Bacteroidales > Paludibacteraceae > UPXZ01. The sequence continues at coordinate 958 of SAAL01000197.1, read as the reverse complement.
GACGTGTATTTTCCATTTCACCTCCATTGAGTTAAATATCCAAATCGTCCAGCGGAGATGAAATACTACCCGGCTCAACGTTGGCGATGTGCAGATAGATCATGGTGGTTTTGATAGAGCTATGACCCAAGAACTTTTGAATCAACTTTATGTTTACTCCTGCTTCCAGCAAATGGGTGGCAAAAGTATGGCGCAGGGTGTGAAAAGAAATCTTTTTTTGGATACCTGCTTTTTCCGCACTGCGCTTTACAATCTTATCAAGGGTAGAGCCAGAAAGATATCCTCCCTTTTTCTGATTTGATTCAAACAAATAAACCGACGGCTTTACGGCTTTGTAGTAAGTCCTGAGCAGCTCCAGTGCTTTTTTTGAGAGTATGGTACGTCTGTCTTTTCGGCCTTTGCCGTTGGTAACATTCACACACATGCGTGATGAATCAATGTTTGAGGGCTTCATCTGCTGGGCTTCTTCACGCCTTACCCCGGACGAATAGGCCAGTGCCAGCAGGGCTTTGTGCTTGAGATTTAGAGTGGCTGAAATCAGCTTCTCAACTTCTTCCAATGACAGGACAACGGGCAACTTTTGGTTGCGTCTTGGCCTCTTGATCTTTATGGTTTCCCATTCCCTTCCCAACACATCTTCGTGTAAGATCTTAAATGCGCTGATGGTTTGGTTTATCGCGGATGTTGAAACCTTTTCCACTACAACGCGGTGGTGCAAATAATCTTTTACCTGATTTCCAGTAATTTGATCCAGAGGAATGCCAAAATGTTTTACTATTTTTGACAAGAGTGAAGTGTAAGTTTTGATGCTTCTTTCGCTGTAATTACGAACTTGCATCTCGCGGGTCATCCGCTGGGTGAGCATTGAATCTGAACTTTTCATTTTGTTATATTTTAGATTAATAAGCCTAAAATTAACAAAAATTCACCGCCTCCGATAGGGGCGGTTTAGTTCAAC
>SAAL01000098.1 GCA_009929445.1 Bacteroidia bacterium | reverse complement strand
GTGCATGGTTATTGTCTCTTCTGTACAGGTCCTGATTTCTCCCCATTCGCCGTCTTTGTATGAGCAACGAACGTTGTAATCGGTTTTCATATAACCGAAACCCAAATTGCTCCAATCTATGTTTTCCATAATAGAATAAGTAATTAGCCCCCTAACCCCCTGAAGGGGGAATATAAGAGCGTTTATAAAGTTAGTTTTATATATTTTTTTATTTAATTTGTATCTCAATGTTTCAGAATCCTCTGACTTTTACCACAAGTTCCCCCTTCAGGGGGTTAGGGGGCAGGCCTTTTAAAGCATCAACACTGCCTCATTCCCCATATTAAATAATAAGTCAATGATACTTAAATCGGGTAAAAAACCGAATTTATTTTCAAAAACCTGGTAGTAGGATTTTGAGTGATAAACCGGATCTTTTTTTGGGTGAATTATTTCACGTAAATCATTGATTTCATTCGATTTATCCTGATAAGTTTCAGTCAGTATAATTTTCGGATTTTCATTCAATAATTGAAGTATCAAAGTTAGCAATTCAAGATTATAATCCCAAAGAAAAGTCCATTTATTTTCGTAGAAAGGTCGGAAATCATCCTGGTAATACTCAAAGAACGGGCTGTTCATGTATGCCGAGGAGATAGCTCTCCAGTGAGTCTGCTGCCAGTTGCCATGTGATGAAATTCTCACATCGCGTATGGGATTTTTCCTGCCGCTGTTGCTCTCCACCGGTATGCTCAGTGTTTCCACTCCGTTAGCTGTGGCTATTCTGCACCGGTTTCGGTACGATTGTTTTACGTAATTTTCACACGCTTCCAGCCAAACATTTTCAGCATTCAGCAAAGCAGCAAAGTACGAAACGGGTGGGAGATAGGCAGTGGAAAACCTACCCCCTAACCCCCTAAAGGGGGAATTTGTTAAAGTAATGATTGTTTTTTCTGCGCTTGATGATATGCAATCACTTGCTCCCCCTTCAGGGGGATGGGGGGCAGATTGTAGTGGGCTATTTTCTTGCATTCTTAAAGAATCTTTCGAACCTGATTTTGCCGTTGAAGAGCGATTTGTCCTTATTCAACGATAACCAAACGAACATCGGGCGTCCCACCACATGATCTTCCGGAACAAAGCCCCAGTAGCGCGAGTCGGATGATTTGTGTCGGTTGTCGCCCATCATCCAGTAATAATCCATTTGGAATGTGTAGCTTGTTGCCGGTTTATCGTTGATGAAAAATTGTCCGTTTTTCACTTCGGTTTTATTGCCCTCGTAATTTTTTATGCAACGTTCGTAAATGGCATAAGTTTCTTTGTTGAGAGGAATTGTACTGCCTTTTTTTGGTATATAAACAGGGCCGTAGTTGTCGCGTGTCCATTTCAGGCCTCCGCCGAGCGGATATACATCATCGTCGTTTCGGTGGTAAACAAAGGCTGAATCGGGCTCAATCACCATTTTGATAACTCCTCGTGTGTTGAGCATCATTTTGTAAGTTTCTTCGGTGAGCGGGAAATGATATACCGGAAAATTTGTATTCAATCCAAGTGTTTTCAGCAGTTCAAAGCGCTCGGCATTGTCAATTTCCCAGAAGTCTTCGTTGCTGATGTTCATTTTATCAAGTGCTTCGCGGGTAAGTCGGGTGCCGTCTGTTTGTACAAAATAGTTGAATTGTATCCCGGGAAATTTTGGTTGAGGAGTTCCGTTCACCACTATTTGATTGTTGATTATTTGCAACGTGTCACCGGGTATTCCTACGCATCGTTTTACGTAGTTTTCGCGCCTGTCAACCGGTCGGTACATGATTTCGCCATACTGAGCGGCTTTGGATTTCACTATTTCACGTCCGTACCGGTAGCAGAGTTCGGCCGTAGGCTCCACCTGCAGATAGTTAATCACATACGCCAGCCCTTCGCGATAGCAAAGTGTGTAATAATCAGGGTTTTGTGCTTTCACGGCAATGGTGTCGCCGGCAGGAAAATTAAAAACTACGATGTCGTTTCTTTCAATGGAATCATGCCCTTTCAGTCTTCGGTATTTCACCTGCGGTTTTTCCAGATACGATTTCGAATTCAGAATTGGAAATGTATTCTGTACCAGTGGGAATGAAAACGGTGTCATTGGTACCCGTGGCCCGTAGCTGGCTTTACTTACAGCCAGAAAATCGCCTACCAGCAGGGTTTTCTCCAGTGAAGAAGTGGGAATCTGATAATTCTGGAACAGATAGTTATTGATCAGATATACAGCTATCAACGCAAATCCGATTGCATCTACCCAGCTCATTACCGATCTCACAGTCTTGCTTTTGGAATTTTTCCACCACGTCCATGGGATGAATTTAGTGATAAACGCATCAAAAATGAGCGGCAGCACCAGCATCCACCAGTAATTGCCCAGCCAGATAACGAAAAGTATGTAAACAATGCACCAAATGATAGCTTTAATCCATTGACTGGTTGGCTTGTCGAAACGTGATGCCGGTTGAGGGTTAGTTTGAGTTGTCATGTGTGTGAGAAATAATAATATTAGTCATTTGTTTGTTCTAATTCAATAACTTGATTTGCTTCGTTCATTACGCATTCAATCTCTTTTATTTGAAAGTTATTCTTCTCTTCATCACTTTTGGCAGATAAATTAGTAATATCTGAAGTGAAAAATTCTGATAATACTCTTGCATTATCTTCATTGTCTGTGCTTATAGTTACTTTGTACGTTTTTGTTAACTCAACTTCAAATGTTTTCATTTCTATTTTCTTTAAAATTGTAACAAATCTCCCATCCCCAAAAATCCTTTTTTCCCTTTGGTAAATTCCGCTGCCACTACTGCTCCGAGTGCAAATCCTTCGCGGCTTTTAGCGTCGTGGGTGATTTCAATGCTGTCAACAGCACTTTCGTAACGAATAGTATGAATGCCGGGCACTTGACCTTCTCGAATAGATTTTATGGCCAGCTCGTCAGAATTATTTTCAGTGTCTTTTACCCAAACCGTTTTTCTGTCCAGATTTCCCAAAATTCCTTCTGCCAGCGTAATGGCTGTGCCCGAAGGAGCATCGAGTTTTTGAGTATGGTGTATTTCAGTCATTTCTACGTTGTAATCCGGGAATTGGTTCATCATTTTAGCCAGATAGCTGTTCAGTGTGATGAAAATATTCACACCGAGGCTGAAATTCGATGACCAGAATAGCGTATGATTGTTTTTTTCGACATTATTCTTTACCTCCTCCAAATGCTCTGTCCAGCCTGTAGTGCCCGATACTACGGCAACTCCGGCCCGGAAAGCTTCGTCGTAATTTTGCAGTGCAATGTGCGGGGTGGTAAATTCAATGGCTACATCAGCGCTCCTGAAGGCTTCCGACTGAAAGTCCTCCCGATTGTCGATGTCGATAACTGACACAATTTCATGACCACGTTCAAGGGCAATTCTTTCGATGATTTTGCCCATTTTTCCATATCCGATTAATGCTATTTTCATAAGTCCCTCTGATTCTCCACAAGAAGGAGATTTTTGTATGTAGTATGAATATTTTACTAAACTTGTTGGTTGCTCTAAAAAAACCTTCCCTTTGGGAAGGTTTGGATGGGCTAATACTGCCCCGTTCCCAGCAGCACCAGCGTGCAGGCTACTTCTGCTTCTATATTATTCTTTTTCAGAACCTTATAAAATTCTTCATTTTCTGTTCCGGGATTAAAAATGACCCTTCGTGGATTTAATGAAACGATGTAGTCGTAGTATTCCGGCTGACGCTGTGCACCCACATAAAGTGTCACAGTGTTAATATCAGCATAATTTTTCCTTTCGGTGTCTATAATTCGTCCGAAAATCTTCCTGGGGCGCAGACCGAGTAGTTCTATCTCGTGCCCGTGTGCCAAAAGTCTTTCTGCAGCTTTGTAAGAATAGCGATCAGGATTGTCTGATGCGCCAATGATTAATGTTTTCTTCATATCAGTAATGTTAATATGCCAGAAAATCCAGGCTTTCCTTTATCTCTTCGTTGGTGGCTGTCTGATTGATTTTTACTTCACCCACTCCGGCCAGAAGCGTGAAATTGATTTCTCTGTTTTCGTTTTTTTTATCGTGTTTCATCAGTTCCAGTATTTCGCTGTAGTCGGTACATCCGCAGTCGTATGTTCCATAATTTTCTCTGATGAAATATTTCATTTTCATGAGTTCGTCTTTCGGGAATCCGGTTTTGATGTGCGAAAGATACAATTCACAAATCATACCCCAGGCAACTGCATAACCGTGAAGTACCGGATTGCCTGTTTTGTAGCTCAGGCTCTCCAGAGCGTGAGCAAAGGTATGTCCCAGATTGAGTGCTTTACGCAGGTTTTGTTCCCTGGGGTCGGCAGCAACTATGTTTTCCTTAATCTCGATATTTCGGATCAGCAGGTTGTTGAGTTTCTCAAAGTCAATGTTTTCCAAATCGATTTCCAATACATCGTTCAGGTCTTTTCTGCTGCTGATAAGGGCGTGTTTTATCATCTCGGCATATCCGGAACGTAGATTTTTATCATTAAGTGTTCTGAAAAATTCCACATTGATAAGTACCTTTTTTGCAGGGTGGAAAGCTCCGATTTCATTTTTCAATCCCAAAAAATTTATACCTGTTTTACCACCGGTAGCCGCATCTACTGCTCCAAGAAGCGTTGTGGATACATTGATATAATCAATACCCCGCTTGAATGTGGCTGCCGCAAATCCTCCCATATCGGTTATCATACCTCCTCCTACGTTGATCATCAGCGATTTACGGGTTGCTCCGTTTTCGGTTAAATACCGCCAGATTTGCTGCAGCGAATCGATGTTTTTCTGCGCGTCGCCTGCCTGAACGGTTATCTGATGGCTGTTCCTGATTTTTTCGGATTCGAAAAGGAGTGGCAGGCATTTTTCGCGGGTATTGGTGTCGGTGAGAATATAAATATCATCACTCTCCCAATCGCAAATTTCGTACTCCAGCTGGCGGATTATATGTGTACTTATTATAGTATTCGGGGCCGGCATTTATTGTTTTTTAAATTGTACAAAGATACGCTTTATTCTTAAAATTAGCTTTTTATTTTATCGTTTTTTAGTTTAGACACGTGTTTCAAAGTTATTTAGTTAAAAATAATAAAATTCTTATTTATATATGAACATATATTCATACATTTGCATTGTAATTCGAAGATAATATGAACAAAGAAGAAATAGAAATAATGGAAAATGCAGCGTATATGTTGAAAGCCATATCAAACGCTACTCGTTTGAGGGTAATCTCATTGCTAAACGAGTCGGATGAACTGTCTGTTTCTCAGATGGTAGAGGAGCTTGATTGTGAACAGTCACTGCTCTCGCATCACCTCACCGACATGCGTGCGAGAGGTGTTTTGAATTGCCGTAAGGATGGAAAAAATTGCTTTTACTCATTGAAGAATAAGCAAATTACACAAATTCTTTCCTGTATTCAAAGTTGTAACTCTAACTAGAAATTTACATAAAAACAGAAATGATATGACAAACATAATTAAGAAAAATATTTTAGGACTTATCGGGGTGATGGTTGGCGCTATGGGAGGATACGCTTATTATTATTTCATAGGCTGCAGCTCAGGTAGTTGCCCGCTAACTTCCAATCCTTACATCAGTGTCATTTTTGGAGCAATAATCGGATATTTATTCCTGGATATGTTCAAAAAAACAGAAAAAAAGGAAAAAACAGATGAAACTGATTAAAAATCTTTTTTCCGGCTGGACACCCGACCGTTTTCTGCGCCTGGCGCTGGGAATAATAATTGGAATTATATATGTATTTGATGGTCAGGCTGTTTACTTGCTTTTTGCCGTTTTTTTACTGGTGCAGGCATTTCTGAATATGGGATGCGGATGTGCAACTTCCAACTGTACAACTGCCTCCGGAAAAGACAAAAAGACAGAATACGAATTTGAAAAAATAAAAACGACAAAAACTGATGTATAGTACATTTGACGTAAACGGAGAAGGATGCCTGGTGTGCAACAATCAGGTACTCGGCAGGCTGGGTAAACTTCAGGGTGTATTTGGCGCCGAAGTAGATTATATTAACGGTAGAGTAGTGGTGTCGCATACCGACGAAGTGACCCGCGAAGATATTGCCGGCGTACTGAACGAACTCGGATTTTTCGAAACGAAAACAAACTGTGAAATTTAACAATACAAATACGACAATGAAAAAAATAATTTTTGCAACTTTTTTATCCCTCATTGTAGCTGTCAGTTTTGCTGCCACACCGGATAAAAATACCAATCAGAATTCAACAAAAGAAAATAATAACAAAACAGAAAAAAACAAAATGGGAACAATTCATTTAACCAAAGAAGAATTTCTAAAAAAAGTAGTGGATTATGAAAAAAATCCGACCGAATGGAAGTATTTAGGCGACAAGCCTGCTATCATTGATTTCTATGCCGACTGGTGTGCACCATGTAAAATGATAGCACCCGTGCTGGAAGAACTTGCGGTAGAATACGCCGGTGAAATTTACATTTATAAAATAAACACCGAAATAGAGCAGGAACTGGCAGGCGCATTTGGTATCCGCAGTATTCCCACGCTGCTTTTCGTTCCGATGGGCGAAGCACCGCAGATGGCTCAGGGTGCAATGCCTAAAAATGCATTCAAGGAAGCAATTGACAGTGTGCTTTTGAAAAAGGAAAAAGTAACAAACTAAGGTATGAGAAAAATATTGTATTTCACACTTGCGGTGATACTCACAGCGGGGCTCGCAGCCTGCAGCGGCAATAAAACGGAGAAAGACCAGAAGGCCAATCCGACGGCTGAAACAGTTCAACAAGTGCCTGCAACCGAGCCGGTTCCTGCCAAATCAGGTGAACCCATTCATCTTACCAAAGCTGAATTTCTTCAGAAAGTGGTGAACTACGAGGCTAATCCGAGTTCGTGGAAGTATGTGGGCGATAAACCCTGTATCATCGACTTCTGGGCTACCTGGTGTCCGCCATGTAAAGTAATTGCTCCGATTCTGGACGACCTGGCCAAAGAATACGAAGGTCAAATCTATGTTTACAAAGTGGATGTGGATCAGGAAAAAGAACTTGCCCAGGCATTTGGTATTCAGAGTATTCCCACTTTGCTTTTTGTGCCGCTCCAGGGTGAACCCAAAGCTGAAGTAGGAGCCATTTCCAAAGAGGTTTTCAAAGAAAGAATTGATAATTTTATGCTTGCTAAAAAATAAGTTTGATTTTTGATTGATTGATTGGAAAATCCGGTTGTCTCATTTATCATCCTGCTGGTTGAATCTGAGTTGCCGGATTTTTTCCTGAAAAAAAATGCTAATCCAAAAACTAAAATAATAAAGATGGAAAATATGTTTATCGAAGTTCAGAGTAAATTTGATTTTGAACAAACCGTAGCTGTATTGACCGAAGAAATCTTAGCTGCCAACTGGAAAGTACTCGTAACTCACAATCTGCAGGAGTCGCTTCACAAAAACGGATACGAAGTTTTGCCCGTCAAAGTGATTGAACTGTGTAATCCGCATCACTCATCGAAAATCCTCAGCAGAGATGCCGAAAGAATTTATACTAATCTGATGCCCTGCAGAATAGCCGTTTACGATAAATCAGACGGTACGACTCATGTGTCGCTGATGAACTCGGGAATGCTCGCAGCACAACTCGGAGGAATAGTAGATGAAGTAATGTCAGCTGCTTTCGCTGATTCCATGGCTTTTATCCAGCTTGTTAAACGATAATTTGGTGATACTTAAGTTAAAAAAAATAAATAATTAAAGGCATATTAAACGTTGGGAAGTTCTGTAAGTCAAAAGGATAAACAATTTACTTTATAAACAATTAATATTTACGAAAATGAAAAAGATTGGAATTTTGACTTTAGTTGCACTTTTTGCTTTGAGCTTTACGGCTTTTTCACAGCCTCAACGGCCCAACCGTAACGGACAGCCTGCCTCCCGCGGAGTTAACTGGACTCCCGAGCAGCGCGCTGAGAATTTGACCAAAGAGCTGAATCTGACCGATATTCAGAAAAGCAGCCTGGTGGATTTTTACAAGAAACAGGATAAGATACGCGAAGAAAACCGTGCCGAACGCGAAAAACAGCGCGACCAGGTGATGAAAGACAGAGAAAAAACCAGGGAAGAGTACCGCGCCGAACGTGAAAAAGAACTGGCTCTTCAGGATGCAGAACTGGAAAAAATTATCGGAAAAGAAAAGATGGATGAACACAAAAAAATCCGTCAGCAGAGACTTGACAGAATGAACGAAAACCGCAGAGAGCGCCCTGATATGGGCCGCAGAGGCAACCGCGATCAGAAAAACGACTCTTTGCCTCCGGTACGTGAGAAAGGGAAAAAGTAAAACCGGCGGTGTCGGACTGACGAATCAATGATTTATAATTTAATCAGAGAAAAAAGAGAAGCAACTCAAATTTTGAGTTGCTTCTCTTTTTTCATTTATTTATATTCAGTCTTAACCTAAATACGTTTTCAGCAGTTTGCTTTTGGAACTTTGTCTCAACCGCCTGATTGCTTTTTCCTTTATTTGTCGTACGCGTTCGCGTGTGAGTCCGAATTCCACGCCTATTTCTTCGAGTGTCATTTCAGGAACACCGATTCCAAAGAATTTTTTCACAATATCGTGTTCACGCTCGCTCAGGGTAGATAGAGCTCGCTCTATTTCTTTGGAGAGCGATTCGTTGATAAGCACCCGGTCGGCATTGGGAGAATCATCGTTTATCATCACATCGAGCAGGCTGTTGTCTTCGCCTTCCACGAAAGGAGCATCCACCGATACATGTCTGCCCGAAACCTTCATGGTGTCGGCAATTTTATCTACTGGAATGTCGAGTTCCTCAGCCAGCTCTTCGGCCGAAGGTTTCCGTTCGTTTTCCTGCTCAAATTTGGAGAAAGCTTTATTGATTTTATTCAACGAGCCCACCTGATTCAGCGGTAAGCGTACAATACGCGATTGCTCGGCCAAAGCCTGCAAAATAGACTGACGTATCCACCACACGGCATAGGAAATGAACTTAAATCCACGTGTTTCATCGAATTTTTCGGCCGCTTTAATCAGTCCTAAATTGCCTTCGTTAATCAAATCCGGAAGACTTAATCCCTGATTTTGATACTGCTTTGCTACTGAAACCACAAAACGAAGATTGGCACGGGTAAGTTTTTCCAAAGCCAGGCGGTCACCGTTTCTGATGCGCTGAGCAAGTTCCACTTCCTCCTCAACAGTTATAAGGTCTTCACGTCCAATCTCTTGCAAGTATTTGTCAAGTGATGCACTCTCACGATTGGTGATTGATTTTGTAATCTTTAGCTGTCTCATATTGGATTTGAAAATTAAGCCTGCAAAAGTACTGTTTTTTTTGTGATTTTGAAAATTTATTGTTTAAAAAGAATGGTAAAAATATTTGAAAATGAATAATTTCCCGAATATTATTGCCATAAATTGACTGAAATAACAGTTTTTATTGTGTCAATAATGTATTAACACCTTGAGTTGAATTTTTGTTTTGAGATTGCTTTCAAAAAAACACATTATTTGACATCAAAAAAGTTGCTCAAAGAGATATTACTTGTATGTTTTGAAATAATCAGCAAAATATTGTGCCTGATATTTCACGGCATTATCCCAGTATGAGCGGTCGTGGCCTCCGGGACGTGATATGAAGTCGTGCGGGATGTTTCGGTAGCTGAGTTCTTCGTGAAGTTTTACATTCACGTTGTAGAAAAAATCTTCGGTTCCGCAGTCGAATATTATTTTGATGCTGTTCGGCGTTAAGAGGTGCAGCTGATTTATCACCGTGTGATTTTCCCAGTTTTCAGGCCTTTGAGTTTGTTTACCGAGGCGTTTGCTTATGTCCCAGTTGTTGGGGAACGGGCGAATGTCCACGCCGCCACTCATGCTCCCGCAGGCACCGTACACATCCTGATGCCTGAATCCGAGGTACAATCCACCGTGTCCGCCCATGCTCAGTCCCGAAATGGCTCTTCCTTCGCGTTTGTCTATCGTTTTGTATTTCCGGTCTATCCACCGGATGAGTTCATCGGTGACATACGTTTCGTAGCGGCAGGTGCTGTCTGTCGGACTGTCGAAATACCAGCTGGAGAATCCTCCATCGGGGCAAACCACGATAAACTGATGCTGATCTGCCAGTGCAAGCGTTGCAGGCATATCTTTCACCCAGCTTGTGTAGTTGCCGCTGTAACCATGCAGCAGGTAAAAAACCGGAAATGATTTTGAATCGTTGTACGTGTCGGGTGTAACCACCAGCGCTTTAATGGCTTTTTTCATCGCCGGGCTGTAGGTGACTACGGTATCAACTTTTGCGGCAGAGATGCTCAAAGTGATAAAAAACAGCAGAAGTGTGATTGTCAGGATATGTTTCTTCATACAATGAAATTTTAAAATTTTTCAAAAGACTTCAAAGGTATCTTTTTTTTTTGAAAAAAATAAAAAAAACAGGCCTTTTTCAATCTGAAACAGTCCTGTTTTTTTTTGTGGAAAGGATGAATAATATTATTTACTCAGATCAATTTTGTAGTATGCTATTTTACCGGTGGTTGGGTAAACTCCTGCAATATTGAGTGCTTTTTTGGCTTTTGAAGCATCGTTGTACACTTTCTCGAAATCGTTTACGCTTGACATGGTCTGGTTGTTGATTTTCAGAATGATGTAGCCCTGCTGAACGCCCTGTTCTTTGAATTTTCCCTGATTTACGGCTGTTACTTCCAGTCCGGCGTCAATTCCAAGGGCTTCTTTTACGGTATTGTCAATCGGTTTGAGTTGTATGCCCAAATCTTTGGGTGCAGTTACATTCTTAACCATTTCGGTAGTTCCTTCGGCGTTTGTAAGGCTTGCGTTGCTCCGAAGCTGTTTGTTGTCTCTGACATAACCAACGGTGATTTTATCGCCCGGCCGATAGCGGCTTACCTGTTCCTGGAGTTCAGAAGATGATTTGACTTTTACTCCGTTTATTTCGTTGATGACGTCGCCTTTTTTGATTCCGGCCTTATCGGCTGCTCCACCATCCACTACATCGCCTACGAGTGCACCGTCCAGTGTTTTAAGTTCCTTTTCTTTGGCAATTTCAGTGGTGATATCGCTGATGCTAACTCCAAGCAGTGCCCGTTGTACCACGCCGTGCTGACGAAGGTCGGTAACCACTTTCTGAACAATGCTCGAAGGAACTGCAAAACCATATCCTGCATACGTACCGGTTTGCGATGCGATGGCAGTATTTATCCCAACGAGTTCACCTTTGGTGTTGACCAGAGCACCACCACTGTTTCCGGGATTGATGGCCGCATCTGTCTGTATAAATGATTCGATGGACATGTTGTTGGTGCGTTGTCCGTATTGGTTGGTACCGATGATTCCGATATTTCTGGCTTTGGCACTTACAATTCCGGCGGTGACAGTGGAGGTAAGATTAAAGGGATTGCCCACTGCCATTACCCATTCGCCCACCTTGAGGTCATCTGAATTTCCGAAAGGAATGTTCGGAAGGTTAGTAGCTTCAACTTTGAGCAATGCGATGTCGGTAGAAGTATCTGTACCCACTAATTTTGCTTTGAAGGTACGTTTGTCGTTCAGTGTTACTTCAATTTCTGTTGCACCGTCAATTACATGGTTGTTTGTCACAATATATCCATCTTTGCTGATGATTACACCCGAGCCTGCTCCCAGTGGCTGAGCTTCTTCCGGAGTTTGCTTTTGTTGCTGCTGTCTTTGCTGGGGTCCGAAGAAGAAGTCGAAAAACGGATCGCTGAAGAAATCCTGCGACTGACGGCGCGGAGCTTTTGTTTTGACGTGTACCACGGCATGAACCGTGAGATCTGCCGCTACGGTGAAATCAGTTTCGATACCCGGAACGGCATTTGCAAATCTTGCCCTGGCATTTTGTGTCGGATTTTCGGCATTTTCTATGAAATTAGTATTACTGTTGTTCTTGTTTTGAACGTAAGTGGTTGCCAGACTTGTAGCAGCACTTACTGCTACCACCAACGCTGCTAGATAAATGAACGTTTTCGTTTTTGTACTCATAATTATTATTTTTAGATTTTTATTGTCTGATACAAATTTAGCAAATGGTATGCCTAAAATGGATGAACCAGCTGCTTATTTGGTCAAATTTAACATTGTTAAAATGGGGTTTAACGCGCTTTAACGGTGATATGAAGCTATGTTTAAAATATCTGAATGATTCAGACTAAAAAAATATCTGCCGAAAAATATTTATGTCCGGTTTTCAGGTGAAATTTTGTCATATTGCTGACAGAATTACATTTAATTTTTTGTCGTTGAGTCCACTCCGAAAAGTCATAATTTATAAAAATCTAAGATTTTTATCCTTTGTGTCGAAATTAGATGTGTTGATAGTCAATTAGATATAAAATTAGTTTCTTTGTGTAACTTGGTGTTTTAGTGTCTTTGTGGCAAAAACAAGGTTTTCGGAGAAGACTCATCGTTCGTTGTATGAAGAATTGTGCTCAATTCTGTAAATCCATCATCAGTACACTTCAAAAAAAACATCCGTAAAATCAACGATTATTACGGATGTTTCAAAATTAATCAGGATTTTTTTTGTATCCCTTTTCATGTACTGAACTGACTGCGCGTCCCGAAGGATCTGCGTTCTTCCTGAAAGCTTCGTCCCATTCGAGCGCAACAGGTGTACTGCACGCCACTGACGGCACCGAAGGCACACAGAGCGCAGCACTGTCCGA